>JAQZBU010000193.1 GCA_029237735.1 Ramlibacter sp.
GCGGCTGCCCAATTTTTGGGCAGCCGCACAGGGCCATTGCTGGTTAACTACTTGACAAAAAGTTAGCACCAGCTTTCTAAAATGTGCTTACCTCGCGGCATTCGCGTCCGCCACGGTCAGGGCCGCCATGTTCACGATGCGCCGAACTGTCGTGCTGGCCGTGAGGATATGGACAGGTTTGGCCGCCCCAAGCAGCACAGGTCCGATGGCGATGTTGCCGCCTGCCGCTGTTTTGAGCAGGTTGTAAGAAATATTGGCTGCATCGATGTTGGGCAAGACCAAAAGGTTCGCGTCTCCAGCCAAGGTGCTGTGCGGCATGATCCGGTTGCGGGCCTGCCCGTCCAGCGCCACGTCCCCGTGCATTTCACCGTCCACCTCGAGCCAGGGCGCACGCTCGCGCAGTAGCTCGAGCGTGTCTCGCATCTTCACGGCGCTAGGCTGGTTGCTCGAACCAAAGTTGGAGTGCGACAGCAGCGCCGCCTTGGGCTTCAAGCCGAACCGCATCATCTCCTCGGCCGCCATGACGGTTATCTCGGCGAGCTGCGTCGCCGTGGGGTCGTAGTTGACGTGCGTGTCCACCAGAAAATTGGCGCTTGCCGATCACCTGGTCCACGTAGTTGAGGTGAATCGCGGTGGTGCCCCAAGTGCCGCAGATCATGCCGTCCACCTGGTCCTTGTGCAGCAGCATCGAGCCGATCAGCGTCAGGCGGCGCCTCATTTCGATTTTGGCCATCTGGGCCGTGATGCCTTTGCGCTCGGCCATGCGGTGGTAGGTCTGCCAGAAGTCGCGGTAGCGGTGGTCCTGCTCGACATTGACGATGTCGTAATCCAGCTCCTCCTTCAGCCGCAGGCCGAATTTCTCGATGCGCTCCGCGATGATTTTCGGCCGGCCGATCAGCGTCGGGCGCACGATGCCCTCGTCCACCACGATTTGCGACGCTCGCAGCACGCGCTCTTCCTCGCCTTCACAAAATACAACGCGCTTCTTGGAGGCCATCTTGGCCGCCGCAAAGATGGGCTTCATCGCCGTGCCTGACGCATAGACGAAGCTCTGAAGCTTCTCGCGGTACGCGTCCATGTCCTTCACCGGGCGCAGTGCCACACCGCTGTCGGCCGCGGCCTTCGCCACCGCGGGAGCGATCTTCATCATCAGGCGCGGATCGAACGGCTTGGGGATGAGGTATTCGGGGCCGAAGGCCAGCTGCTGGCCGGCATAGGCGGCGGCCACCACCTCGCTCTGCTCGGCCTGGGCCAGGTCGGCGATGGCATGCACCGCCGCGATCTCCATCTCCACGGTGATCGTGGTCGCGCCGGAATCGAGCGCCCCGCGGAAGATGTAAGGAAAGCACAGGACGTTATTGACCTGGTTCGGGTAATCGGTGCGGCCCGTGGCCATGATGGCGTCGGAACGCACCTGCTTCACTTCCTCGGGCGTGATCTCCGGGTTGGGGTTGGCCAGCGCCAGAATGATCGGACTGGCGGCCATCTTGCGGACCATGTCCTGCTTGAGCACGCCGCTGGCCGACAGGCCCAGGAAAATATCCGCACCTTCGATGATCTCGGTCAATGTTCTTGCCGATGTCTTTTGGGCGAAGGGAAGCTTGTCCTCGTCCATCAGCTCCTTGCGGCCTTCGTACACGACGCCGGCCAGGTCGGTCGCGTAGATATTCTCGCGCGGCAAGCCCAGCTTGAGGAGCAGGTTGAGGCAGGCCAGTGCCGCCGCGCCCGCGCCCGAGGTCACCAGTTTGACGTTCCGGATGTCCTTGCCGACGACCTTCAAGCCGTTGATGATGGCGGCGCCGACGCAGATGGCGGTGCCGTGCTGGTCATCATGGAATACCGGGATCTTCATGCGGTCGCGCAGCTTGCGCTCCACATAGAAGCAATCGGGCGCCTTGATGTCTTCCAGGTTGATCCCGCCGAAGGTCGGTTCGAGCGCAGTGATGATGTCGACCAGCTTGTCGAGGTCGTGCTTCTCGTTGATCTCGATGTCGAATACGTCGATGCCGGCAAACTTCTTGAAGAGAACGCCCTTGCCTTCCATGACCGGCTTGGAGGCCAGCGGTCCGATATCGCCCAGGCCCAGCACAGCCGTGCCGTTGGTGATCACGGCCACCAAGTTGCCCCGGCTGGTGTACTTGAAGGCGTTGTTCGGGTCCTTGACGATCTCCTCGCAGGGCGCGGCCACGCCCGGGGAGTAGGCGAGCGCCAGGTCATGCTGGTTGATCAGCTGCTTGGTGGCCGCGATGGCAATCTTGCCGGCCGTAGGAAATTCGTGGTACTCGAGGGCCGCTTGGCGCAGCTCCGAGCGTTTCTCGTCGGCGTCGGCCGCGTTATTCGAAGGCATGGGTGAAGTCTCCTGGAGCACAGCTTAAGCGCACAAGCGGTGGCTGCGTCGGTTCTTGGAGCCTGAAATTGTAGACTCCGTTGCGGGGAAACCCTAGTACGGGGTTATGCGTAGCCGGCTCTTGCTGCGCAGTCAGTAGCGGCGGTTGCTGGGCGGCACTCCCATGCCTTGCTCGTAGGTCTGCCGGTCCTGCAGATAACAGGTGCAGGCGGTTTCCAGCAGTGCCGGCCGGTTCAATACGACGATGTGGCCGCGGCTGTTGTTGATGCATCCGCGCTGCTCCAGCAATCCCGCTGCTACCGTCACGCCGGCGCGGCGCGCCCCAAGCATCATGGCCAGCTGGTCGTGGGTGACGGCCAGGTCCTCCGACCACTGCCGGTCGCTGTGGCTCAGCAGCCAGCGCGCCAACCGCTGCTCAAGGGAGTGAAAGCGGCAGCACGCTACACTGCGCGCGGTCTGCACCAGCAGCACGTGCAGGTACTTCAGCAGCAGCACGTTCAGGCTCGCGTGGCGCGTTGCCAGGTGCCAAAGCGTGGATGCTTCCACCCGCCAGGCATGGCCCGACCCCTGGATCATTCCCTTGAGCTCGAACCATTCCACTTCCTCGCTCGACTCGGGACCGAACAGGCCCTCGCAACCCACTGCGCCTATCTCCAGGCTGCGCCGCTTTCCCGCCGGCGCCAGCACGGAGATGGTGCTGTCCACCGGAAAATAAGCATGCCTGAGACGCCCTTCACGTTCTTCCAGCGGAAGCGGGGCCGTGAGTTGCACGTATTCGCAGTGCGCGAGCAGGGACTGCCGCTCCACGCGCGGGAGTCCGGCCAGCAGGCGGTTGGCTAGGGTCTGGTCGATGGTCGTCTCCGGAGTGGGCGCGATAGAGCGCACCCGCCGGCAAGCATAGGATGGCGACGCGCTTCGCTGTGTTCGCCAGCGAACAATCCGAAGCATGAGGCGGGACAAGACCCGGTTCGAGTGAGCGGGGCACGATGAGCGGCGTGCCTGAATGGTGCGCAAGCGCACGATGGTGCGGCCATTGGCTTGCAAACATCACGACCGTACGTAAGGGAACGTTCGGAAGTCACAACGCCGATCGTGCTAACGATCTGATGCACACATTTGCGAGGTGCCTACTATCGTTACGCCTGCACTGCAATAGCGCTATTTTTTCTCACGCTTAACCGACGGCAGGCGCTGCTGAGGCAAGAATCTCTCGCGCAGGCTCATCAGGCAATATCACCGGCCAGGCGGGTCATGAGGCGCGGTCCTACGAGACGATGTGTTACGCGGCTACGTGTACGGTGGCTGCGGGGACTAGAGTCACCCGCATGTCTTCTTCTTCTCGCACTCTGTCGACCATGCGCATGTCCGCGCCGGCGACGCTCCTCGCCCAAAGCTCTCTCCTCGCTTCGATGCCCGCAGACGTCCACGAACGTCTTCTACCGCACTTCAGTCTTGTCGAACTCGCCGCAGGCCAGGAGCTTGGCACGCGCAACGGCGGGCCCGTGCGCGCCCTGTTCCCGCTGGCGGGGGTGCTGTCTTTGGTGCAGGAACTCCCCGATGGCGACAGCGGCCAGGTGGCGGTAGTCGGCCGCGAGGGTTTGCTGGGGCTTCCCCTTTTCATGGGTGGTGACGACATGCCCACACGGGCGGTGGTGCAATGCGCGGGTTACGGCCTCGCGTTGGGCCGCGAACAACTGCTGGAGGAATTCGATCGAGGCGGCAGCTTCATGCGCCACCTGCTGCGCTACACGCAGGCGTTGATCACCCAGATCTCGCTGCTGGTGCTGTGCAACCGCCACCATTCGATCGAGCAGCAGCTGTGTCGGGTGATCCTCATGAGCCTGGACCGGGTCCACGGCGACGAGGTGCCGCTCACGCAGGAGTTCGTGGCCCGGTTGCTCGGCGTGCGGCGCGAAGGCGTGACCGAAGCATCGGGGCGACTGCGTGAAGCGGGCGTCGTCGCCTGCCGCCGCGGCGTCTTCGCCGTGCAGGACCGCACGGCGCTCGAGGCACGGGCCTGCGGCTGCTATCACGCGGCCCGGCGCGAATACACGCGCCTCTTCCCGGTGAACGAGATCGAGGGGATAGCCACGACGCCGGTGCGGCCGATGCTGGCGCCCGTGCGCGCGACGGGTTGGCGCAAGCTCGCAGAACTGGGCCAGGCAGCGAACGCCTGACGTCGTTCTCGCGCCTGGCGCGCGCTGCCCCCGTCGCAGTTATCATCCGCCGACACCCACCGCGGAGGAGCTCACATGGCCCTGATGGACTTCATCAAAAAACAGTTCATTGACATCATCCAGTGGACAGAGGAGGGCCAGGGCACGCTGGCCTGGCGCTTCCCCATGCGGGACATGGAAATCCAGTACGGTGCCTCGCTCACGGTGCGCGAATCCCAGATGGCGGTGTTCGTCAACGAGGGCAAGGTGGCCGACGTGTTCGGCCCCGGCATGTACAAGCTGACGACGCAGACCATCCCTGTACTCACCTACCTCAAGAACTGGGACAAGCTCTTCGAGTCCCCGTTCAAGAGCGACGTTTACTTCTTCAGCACGCGCCAGCAGACCGACCAGCGTTGGGGCACGCCGCAGCCGATCACCATCCGCGACAAGGATTTCGGCGCGGTCCGCCTGCGCGCCTTCGGCAACTACGCGTACAGCATCGTGGACCCCAAGGCGTTCCACACGAAGATCTCCGGCACGCGCGATGCCTACACCGTGGCGGAGCTCGACGGCCAGCTGCGAGGCGTGTTTCTGCAACACATCTCGGATGCGATCGCTGAGAGCGGCATACCGTTTCTCGACCTCGCGGCCAACCAGATCGAGTTCGCCAATGCGCTTTCCAGGGAGCTGACGCCCGCCTTCGCCGAACTCGGCTTGCGGCTCGATCTGGTGACGGTGCAGAACCTGTCGCTGCCCGAAGAGCTGCAGAAAATCCTCGACCAGCGCATCGGCATGGGCATGGTCGGCAACGACATGGGCAAGTTCATGCAGTACCAGACGGGCCAGGCTATTCCCGAGATGGCCAAGGGCGCCGCTACGGGCGGGGGCGGCATCGCGGGCGATGCCATGGGGCTTGGTGCCGGAATTGCGATGGGCCAGGTGCTGGCGCAGAACCTGCAAAAGGGCCTGGGTGCTGCCGAGGCCCCGGCTGCGGCCGCCACGCCCGTGAAACCTGATGACGTGATCGCCACACTGGAAAAATTGGGAGAGCTCAAAGCCAAGGGCATCCTCACGCAGGAAGAGTTCGACGCCAAGAAGGCGGAGCTGCTGAAAAAGCTCGTCTAAGCCTGTGGCTGAGCCCAGCCCACAGCGCGCCTACCGCGCCGCGTGCCCGGGCTGCGGCGCGCCTGTCGAATTCCGCAGCGCCCAATCCGCCTATGCGGTTTGCAGTTTCTGCCGCAGCACCGTTGTGCGCAGCGGC
>JAQZBU010000194.1 GCA_029237735.1 Ramlibacter sp.
GCCTGGCGGAAAGGCGTGTCGGGCAACACGTCGAGCGCGGCCAGCGCCTGGTTCGTCTCGCGCTGCGCGAAGCTCGTGGCGTACTCGAGCCCGCCCGTGGCTTCGATGGCTTCGACAATGGGCCCCAATTGCGCGAGCCCGCCCTGTTCGATGGCCAGACGGATCAGCGCGCGCTGCTCGTCATTGCCATGGCGCAACGCATGCAACAGCGGCAGCGTGGGTTTGCCCTCGGCCAGGTCATCGCCGAGATTCTTGCCGCGCGTGGCGGGGTCGCTCTTGTAGTCGAGCACGTCGTCGATGAGTTGATAGGCCGTGCCCAGGTGCCGGCCGAAACTCGCGAGCGCCGACTGCTGCGCGACGCTGGCGCCGGCGAGCACGGCGGCCACTTCCGCACCGGCCTCGAACAGGCGGCCGGTCTTGCGGTAGATGACTTCGAGGTAACGCTGCTCGGTGGTCTCCGGGTCGTGCGCGTTCATGAGCTGCAGCACTTCGCCTTCGGCGATCACGTTGGTGGCATCGGCCATGATCTCCATGACGCGCTGCGAACCCACGGTGGCCATCATCTGGAAGGCGCGCGAGTAGACGAAATCACCGACCAGTACACTGGCCTGGTTGCCGAAGAGATTGTTGGCCGTGGCGCGGCCGCGGCGCTTCTGGGAGCTGTCCACCACATCGTCATGCAGCAGTGTGGCCGTGTGCACGAACTCGATGAAGGCCGCCGCTTCGATGTGCTTGTCGGTCTGAATGCCGCAAGCTCGCCCGGCCAGGATGCAGAGCAGGGGGCGCAGGCGTTTGCCGCCGCCGCCGATGATGTGTTCGGCCACCTGGTCCACGAGCGGCACCGCGCTCTTGAGGCGGGCGCGGATCATGGCGTCCACGCCGGCGAGATCTGCTCGAACCGGGCCGCGGATATCGTCCAAAGTGGGCGCCGGCGCCGCGGCAGGACGCGGGGCGGAGCGGGCGGTGGGCAGCTGGGTGATCTTGGAGCTCATTCAGAGCATTGATTCTAGTGGATTATTTAGGCTTTGACCGGCCTTTGGCGCGTCAGTAGAATGCGCGTCCCCTCGGGATGGCACACGGCTTTAAGGCTTTGGTCCCGAAAGGTTTTTTGGAGATTTCACGATGTACGCGGTCATCACCACGGGCGGCAAACAGTATCGAGTCGAGAAGGACACCGTCCTCAAGGTGGAAAACCTCGCGGGCGAGCCGGGCTCGACGATTGAATTCGGCGAAGTGCTGCTCATCGGCGACGGCAGCGACATCAAGGTCGGCGCTCCGCTGCTCAAGGGCGCGAAGGTGACCGCTACCGTCGAGAAGCACGGCAAGGGCGAGAAGAAGGTCATCGTGAAGTTCCGCCGCCGCAAGCACTACCTGCGCCAGGGCACGCATCGCCAGCAGTACACGCAGGTCAAGATCACGGGCATCACTGCCTAACTATTGAGAGTTACCTACCATGGCACATAAAAAGGCAGGCGGCAGTACTCGTAACGGCCGCGAATCGCACAGCAAGCGTCTCGGCGTGAAGAAGTTCGGCGGTGAAGCCGTGCTCGCCGGCAACATCCTGGTCCGCCAGCGCGGCACCACGATGCGCGCGGGGCTCAACGTCGGCATCGGCACCGATCACACGCTGTTCGCCCTCAAGGACGGCCGCGTGAAGTTCTCGAAGAAGGGCGCCGAGGGTCACACCTTCGTGAGCGTCGACGCGAAAACGAACTAATTAGAACCGCCCATACACTCAATGTACGAGAAACCCGGCTCATGGCCGGGTTTCTCGTTTAAGAGTGTGGCGTGAGCCACTGAAATGAAATTCGTCGACGAAGCGCGCATCAAGGTACAGGCCGGCAAGGGCGGACGCGGCTGCGTGAGCTTTCGCCGCGAGAAGTTCGTGCCCTTCGGCGGCCCCGACGGCGGCGACGGCGGTGACGGCGGCAGCGTGACCCTGCGTTCGCGCGAGGGCATCAACACGCTGGCGGATTTCCGCATCGTGCGCACCTTCCGCGCCGACAACGGCCAGCCGGGCAGCGGCAAGGACTGCACGGGCCGCGGCGGTGACGACGCCTTCATCGACGTGCCCGTGGGCACCATTGTCCGGGACACGGACACCGGCGAGCTGCTGGGCGATCTCGCCCGGCCCGGCATGGAGCTCATGGTGGCGCGCGGCGGCAAGGGCGGCTGGGGCAACCAGCGCTTCAAGACCAGCAAGAACCGCTCGCCGCGCCAGTTCGGCCCGGGAATTCCCGGTGAATCGCGCGAGCTCGAGCTGGAGCTCAAGGTGATCGCGGACGTGGGTCTGCTGGGCTTGCCGAACGCTGGCAAGTCCACGCTCATCTCTTCGGTGTCGGCGGCGCGTCCAAAGATCGCGGATTACCCGTTCACGACGCTGTACCCGAACCTGGGTGTCATCTACTGCGGCAATCAGCGCAGCTTCGTCATGGCCGACATTCCCGGCCTCATCGAAGGCGCGGCCGATGGCGCGGGGCTCGGGATCCGGTTCCTCAAACACCTGCAGCGCACGCGTGTGCTGCTGCACCTGGTCGACATCCTGCCCGTGGATCCGGCGGCGGACCCAGTGCGCGACGCCCGTGCCATCGTCGGCGAGCTGGGGAAGTTCAGCGAAGACCTGCTCGCGAAGCCCCGCTGGCTGGTGCTCAACAAGAGTGACCTGCTGCCGGAAGACGAAGCGCGAGCCAAGGGCATCGCGATTGCCCAGGCCCTCAAGTACCGCGGCCCAGCCTTCCTGATTTCGGGTGTGTCACGACAGGGCACTTCGGATCTCACCGAGGCCGTCATGCGTTTCATCGAGACGGGTGAGGCGCCTGCGCAGGGAAATCTTCCCTTGCCCGAGGTGGTTGAACGGAAGCCCAAAGCGGCGCAGAGAAAGCCGGTCGCGACCACCAGGAAGAAGGTGGCGCGGAAGAACACAGTGGCCTCGAAGAAGCCTGCTTCCAGGAAGGCTGTCGCTGGGAAGACCGTCGCGATCAAGGTTGCCCGGAAGAAATCGCCGGCCCGCAAGGCGAGCAAACCCATCACCGCCTCCAGACCCGCGAAAAAGAAGCCCAAACAAAAAACCCGCCGTTAGGCGGGTGTTTCGTGCTCCACCCCGTGAGGGGTCGAAGGCTTGATCGTTACTTCAGCGCCTTGATTCGGGCCGACAGCGCGCTCTTATGGCGGGCGGCCTTGTTGCGATGAATGACGTTCTTGTTCACCAGCGAGTCGATGACCGGCTGGGCGTCCTTCAGGGCGGCAGTGGCATCGGCCTTGTTGCCGGCGGAGAGGGCGTCGGTCACCTTGCGCAGCGCCGAACGCATGCGGGAACGCAGCGCCACGTTGCGGCCACGGTTGGTCTCAGCTCGACGTGCGGCTTTCTCAGCCGACTTGGTATTCGCCACAAAAACTCCGAAATCCGGGTCGTTTGAAGGGCGCGTAGTGTGCTGAGGCACCCCCACCTTGTCAACGCTCACTCGGCCAGTCCGGTATAGTGCGCGGCTTGCGCCTTTTTTCCCTTATTTTCCGGGTGGTTGCCCGAGTGGTTGTGGATTGAGCGGCCGGATCTTCAAGAGCACGTTGGTGACCGGAACCGCGACCCTGGTGTCGCGAATCACGGGCCTGCTGCGCGAGATCGTCTACGCCGTGGGTTTTGGAGCCAGCGCCTTCATGGACGCCTGGCTGGTGGCCTTCAAGATCCCGAACTTCCTGAGGCGCCTGTTCGCGGAAGGGTCGTTCTCCCAGGCCTTCGTCCCCGTCATCAGCGAATACAAGCACAAGCGTTCCCAGGACGAGGTGCGGGCGCTGGTCGAAGACGTGGCCGGCACCTTCGCGGTGATCCTGTTCGTCATCACGCTGGTGGGCGTGGTGGCCGCGCCGCTCATCATCCTGGCGTTCGCCCCGGGCTGGCACGACGAGCCGGACAAGTGGCATGCCGCCACGTCCATGCTGCGCTGGACCTTCCCCTATCTACTGTTCATCTCGCTGAGCGCGCTGTTCTCGGGCGTGCTCAACAGCTACAGCCGCTTCGCGCTGCCGGCCTACACGCAGGTGATCATGAACATCGTCATGATCATCGTGACGGTATGGATCGCGCCGAACACGGAAAACCCGGGCATCGCGCTGGCCATGGGCGTGTTCGTGAGCGGACTGCTGCAGCTGGCGTTCCAGGTGCCCGCGGTGATGCGGCTCGGGTTGTTCCGCTGGCCGCGCTGGAAGCCGGCCGCCGAGGGCGTGCGACGCATCGGCAGACTCATGCTGCCGGGCATCTTCGGATCGTCGGTGGCGCAGGTGAGCCTCATGCTCGACACGATCGTCGTGAGCTTCCTGGTCACAGGCAGCGTCTCGTGGCTCTACTACGCCGACCGGCTCATGGAGTTCCCGCTGGGCGTGTTCAGCATCGCGCTGGCGACGGTGATCCTGCCCAGCCTGTCGCGTCATCACGCGGCCGAATCGATGGAGCATTTCACCGGCACGCTCGACTGGGCGCTGCGGCTGGTCATCGTGCTGGTGTCGCCCGCCGCCGTGGCCATGCTGGTGTTCGCGGGCCCGCTCACGGCCACGACATTCGGCTACGGAAAGTTCGACGCGCATGCGGTCGAGATGGCCACGTACGCGCTCATGGCGTATTCCTGGGGCTTGCTGGGCTTCAGCATGGTCAAGGTGCTGGCGCCCGGATATTTCGCACGGCAGGACACGAAGACGCCGGTGCGCGTGGGTCTCATCGCGCTCGGCGTGAACATGGCGCTGAACGCCGGGGTAGTTCTGCCCGCCAAGTATTTCGGCTTCCCTTATCCGCACATACTGATCGCCACGTCCACCTGCATCTCGGCGGCCGTGAACACCACGCTGCTGTGGACCGGGCTCAAGCGTCAGGGCGTGTACAAGGCGCGTCCGGGCTGGGGCGCGCTGCTCGCCCGCGTGTTGCTGGCCAATGCCGCCATGGCGGCGCTGCTGATCTGGCTGGGCGGTGATCTGCAGAGCTGGCTGGTGTTGTCGCCGTGGGAGCGCGCCGGCCGGCTGGCCTTGTGCATCGTCCTGGCCGCCATTACTTACTTCGTTGCACTGTGGGTTTCGGGCCTGCGGATGCGCCACGTGCGCAATGTGGCCGGGGCATAATCGCCATGCAGTTACTGCGCGGATTGCAGAGCGTGAAGGCGGCCCATCGAGGCGCAGCCATCACCATCGGCAGCTTCGATGGCATCCACCTCGGACACGGCGCCTTGATCGCGAGTACCTGTGGTCTCGCGAAACAGTTGGGGAAGCCTGCGATGATGCTGACCTTCGAGCCGCTGCCGCGCGAATACCTCGCGGGGCTGCCGCCCAAAGAAGGAAGCCCGGCGCGGTTCGACGAGAAATTGCGTTCGCTCACCGGCGAGCAGTTTGTCGCCCTGCTCACGGAACACTTCCGGGCGTCGGCCGTGGTGGTGGGGCAGGATTTTCGATTCGGGCGCGGCGGCGCCGGCAGCATCACCCTGCTGCGAGCGGCCGCCGATGCCGGGAAGTTCGCGTTGGAGCTGGTGCCGTCGGTATGCATCGACGAGACGCGCGTGAGTTCGAGCGGCGTGCGCGCGGCGCTGGCCGCGGGGGAATTCGGCAAGGCCCGCGATCTGCTGGGCCGGCCGTATTCGATGCGAGGACGAGTGGTGCAGGGTGAGAAGTTGGGCCGGCAGCTGGGTTATCCGACGGCCAACATCCGCATGAGGCGGCGTCGTCTACCGTTCACGGGGATCCACGCGGTGCGCGTGCGCGGCGTGGATCCGGCGAATGCGCATCGCGCCTACGCGGGCGTGTCGAGCCTGGGCTTCCGTCCCACCGTGGGCGGCAGGGAGCCGCTGCTCGAGGCGCATGTGTTCGATTTCGACGGCTCGCTGTACGGTCGCGAGCTGGAAGTGGAATTCGTCGCGAAGATCCGCGACGAGGAGAAGTTCGCGAGCCTGGAGGCGCTGGTGCAACGCATGCACCTGGACGCGGCCGAGGCGCGCCGGATTCTCGATTGAAGACAGCTAGTTAGAGAGACGCAAGTGGCAGACTACAAGAGCACGATCAACCTTCCCGAAACCGGCTTTCCGATGAAGGCCGACCTGGCGCAACGCGAGCCGAAGATGCTCGAGGCCTGGGAGCAGAAGGACATTTATGGCCAGCTTCGCAAGATCGCGAAAGGCCGCCCGCGCTTCGTGCTGCACGATGGCCCGCCGTACGCCAATGGCGCGCCGCATCTCGGGCATTTCCTCAACAAGGTGCTCAAGGACATCGTGGTCAAGTCGCATTCGCTCGACGGCTACGACTCGCCCTACATCCCGGGGTGGGATTGCCATGGCCTGCCCATCGAGCACCAGGTGGAGAAGAAGCATGGCCGCGTCGGCGCCAAGCTGAGCGCCAAGGAATTCCGCGCCGCCTGCCGCAAGTTCGCCGGCGAGCAGGTGGACCTGCAGCGCACCGGCTTCAAACGCTTCGGCGTGTTCGGCGACTGGAATCGCCCCTACATGACCATGGACCCGCGGTTCGAGGCGCAGCAGATCCGCGCGCTCGGCCACGTGATCCGCAACGGCCATTTGTACAAGGGGGACGCTGCCCGCCAACGAGGCCGTCGCGCTGGGTCCCAAGATCGAATACGTGCTGCTCTGGGTGTCGCGCAACGGCCAGTCCGAATTGCTGGTGCTAGCGAACGAACTACTGGACGCCTGCCTCAAGCGCTACGGGCTCGGCAAGGGCCAGGTGCTGGTGCAGTTCACCGGCGACGCGCTCGAACACCTGCAGCTGCAGCATCCCTTCCTGCCCAAACACGTGCCGGTGATCCTGGGCGATCACGTCACGCTGGAAGCCGGAACGGGCGCCGTGCACACCGCGCCCGCGCACGGCCAGGAAGACTTCGTCGTCGGCCAGAAATACAGCCTCCCGGTGGACAACCCGGTGATGGGTGACGGGCGCTTCCGCGAAGGCACGCCCTTCGTGGCCGGCGTCAAGGTGAGCGACGCCAACAAGGTGCTCATCGAT
>JAQZBU010000059.1 GCA_029237735.1 Ramlibacter sp.
TCTTAAAAAAAGCGACGGCGTACTTTGCCAAGGAATCTCTGTGAAGTACGCCTGGATTGCCAAGCACAAGGCCTGCTGGCCGATCACGCTGGCTTGCGAGGTGTTGGGAGTCAGCGCCAGCGGCTAGTTCGAGCACTGGCGACGCAAGGACGCCGGCAAGCCCAGTCGCCCCGGAGCCAACAAGCGCATCAGCGACGAAGCCCTGCTGGTGCACATCAAGGCCATCCACGCCGAGGTCAAGCAGGAATACGGCTGGCCGAAGATGTGGAAGGAGCTGCTGGCACGAGGCGTTCGGGTCGGCAAGGAGCGCGTGCGAAAGCTGATGCAGCGCCACGGCATCAAGGCCAGAGGCAAGAGGAAATTTGTTGTGACCACCGACAGCAAACACGACCTGCCCATTGCGCCGAATCTGTTGGCGCGCAACTTCACGCCGGCGGCGCCGAACCAGACCTGGACGAGCGACATCACCTACATCGCCACCGATGAAGGCTGGCTGTACCTGACGGCGGTCATTGACCTGTTCAGCCGCCAGGTGGTGGGCTGGAGCATGCGGCCTCACATGCAGGCCAGCGCAGTGACGGATGCCTTGCGCATGGCGTGGTTTCGGCGCCGCCCTGCGCCTGGCCTGATCTTTCATTCGGATCGAGGCAGCCAGGGCGTATTCAACCGGTCGTTGCAACACTGGATTGTTGACTGCATTTTAGATATTCATTTATGGCTTCGGCTGGTGTCATCCAGCCGAGTGTTTTTCGGGGCCTGGTGTTCAGCGCATTGGCGACGGCGTGGATCTCCTGGGCGCTCCATCGCGACAGGTCGGTACCCTTGGGGAAGTATTGCCGTAGAAGGCCATTCGTGTTTTCGTTCGTGCCGCGCTGCCATGGGCTGCGGGGGTCGGCGAAGAAGACTTTCACCCCGGATTCAATCGTGAACCGGGCATGGTCGGACAGCTCCTTGCCTCGATCCCAAGTCAACGATTGCTTCAGATGGGCCGGTAGGGCCGTTACGCTCTTTTTCAGCGCATTGGCCATGGTCACGGCCCCATAGCCTCCCAGTGCGGGGCCATTCTTCGTTCGGGGAATCTGTCCATAGCCGTCCTCGCGAGGAAGGTGCACGAGCATTGTGAACCGGCTTGATCGCTCGACCAGCGTGCCGATCGCGGAGCGGTTCAAGCCAATGATCAGATCACCCTCCCAATGTCCGGGAACCGCGCGATCTTCGGCCTCTGCGGGGCGACTGGAGATCATCACATCCTCGCTGACGTGTGCCCATGCCTTGGCCTGTGCCCTGCCTCGAGGTACACGCAACGCCCGCCCGGTCCGCAGGCAGTGCACCAACTCGCGCTTGAGAGCACCACGACCCTGAATGTAGAGGGCCTGGTAGATGGCTTCGTGAGAGATACGCATGGATTTGTCATCCGGGAAGTCGACGCGCAGCCGGTTGGCAATCTGTTCGGGCGACCAGCCATTGACCCATTTTCGGTCACCTCGATGAGGTTTGTTGCGACCCTGGAACGGTGCCTGTCGAGGGCCGGCAACCTCACGGCCACCAGCATCATGAACCTTGCCTTCCAAGCGGTCTTGGACGTAGTGGTGCAGTCGCGGGTTAGTCACCAGTTTCGCCGGCTTCGGCCTTCTGGCAACCAGCTCTGCCTTCCACTGCGCAACAGATGCCCGATACTCGAGCTTGCCTCCACGAGTTGCAGCGTTGCGTGTCAGCTCTCGTGAGACCGTAGAAGGGCTTCGCCCAATGCGGCGCGCGATCTCCCTTACACCAACGTCTTGGGCTCGCAGCAGTCCAATTTCTTCTCGCTCCGCGAACGACAAATATCTTCCGGACACAGGTTTCGACATAAACAGTGGCATGCCGCCACGATGACGGAACCAACGAGAGCCTACCGCCGGCGACACGCCGACCACGTCGGCCGCCCTCTCGCTCGTCATCCCGGTCGCAATCTGCTCCCAGAACAGTCGCTCCACTTCTCGCCGAAGCGACGGCGCACCCGGCGAACGCATCGCTCCTCGCCCCGTCAACTTCTGCATCCACCCTGCGGGTCGCCCCATAAACACCTCCATGGTAAGCGGCTGGCCGTCCCACCGTTGACGGCTGCGCGGGGACGACGTAGCGCGCGAGCGGATCAGCGCGAGAGCTGCCAGTTGTGCGGAAGCAGTTCGTCGATGCGGCTGTTCAGATGCGTCGGCAAGCGCGTGAGCACGTCGTTGAGGTAAGCCCACGGATCGTGGCCGTAAAGCTTGGCCGATTGCACCAGGCTCATGACGACCGCGGCGCGCTGGCCGGCCAATTGGCTGCCGGCGAACAGCCATGCTCGGCGTCCCATGGCCCAAGGGCGGATCAGGTTTTCGAGGTGATTGTTGTCCACGCTCACCTCACCATCGAGCAGATGGTGCGTCAACGCCGTCCAGTGGTTCAGGCTGTAGTTCAGCGCCTTGGCCGTGGCACTGCCCTCGGGCACCCGGCGTCGCTCCAGCCGCAGCCATGCATGCAGCTGCTCCCACAGCGGCTGCGCATCGCAGCGTCTTCTGACCAGTCGTTCCTGGCTGGTCAAGACCGATAGCTCTCGCTCCAGGCGGTAGATCTCGGCGATGCGCCGCAGCGCTTCGGTGGCAACAGCGCTTTTGCCGCCATCGAGCAACAGCTCGTCGAACTTTCTCCTCGCGTGGGCTAGGCATCCCGCAGCGATGCGCTGCGGCTGGGCGGCCATCACGCTGTCGTAGGCCTTGAATTCGTCGCGCACCAGCGTGCCGCGCCAACTTCGCTCGTGCTGGCCCGTGCCGCCAAGGAACGCGATGGGGTACTTCGCACCTCGACCCGCGCAGAACTCGTAGATCACACCGGGCACGGCATCGAAGGCCCCGCGCGCATAGGCCCACACGTAGGCTCTCTTGGTCTTGCCCGCACCGGGGTCGAGCATGGCCACCGGCGTCTCGTCGGCATGCAGTATCCGCGCTGCCAGCACGAAGCGCTTGTGCGCGTCATACACAGGCTCCAGCGCCGCGCCGCCGCAGCCGGACCAGGCCGCCAACGTCGAGCGCGGCGTGTGCACGCCCGATCTCGCGTTGATGGCTTCCTGCCGGTAGTAAGGCAGGTGATCCACGAAGCGGCTGATCAGCGTGTGCGCCACCAGGCCGGCCGCGGGCATGCCGCCATCGATGATCTGCGGCGCAGCCGCTTCTTGCACCAGGCGCTGGCAGCAGCGGCAGGCCCACTTGCCGTAGATGTGACGGTGCACGAAGAATTCGGCCGGCACGATGTCCAGCTTCTCGCTCACGTCCTCGCCCACACGCACCATCGGCCGGCCGCACTCCGGGCTCGGGCAGGTAGTGTCCTCGGGCTCGTGGTAATGCTCCACGCGGCGCAGGTGCTCGGGCAGCGGCTTGCGCCGGGGTTTGCGCTTGTGCTCGCCCGCGGGCGGCGCGGCCGGCTCGCCCTTGGCCTGCTGCAGCTGCAGCAGCAAGCTGGCCTCGTCTTCGGCCAGCGTCTCTTCGAACAGCCGGCGCTGCTCGGCGCTCATCGCCTCGCTCTTGGCGCCGAACTTCCAGGCCTTCAGCCGCGCCAGCTCGAAGGTAATCTTCTCGATCTTGGCGTCCTTCAGGCGGATGTCTGTGGCCTGGCGCTCGATGTGCTGGTCGCGCTGCGCGAGGACGAGATGCTGTTCGCGCAGACGCTGCAGCATCTGCTGGGCCAACGCCGTGACGGCCTCGGGGCTCAGACCTTGGAGGTCTTGGTCCTTCAGATCGTGCAGCTGCGGCATGTGCGCATCATGCAAGCCTCACTGCTGCGCGTCATTGGGAATTTCGCTGTCAACGCGCGGCGAGCCTACAGGCGCGTGATCACGCTCATCTCGTGCAGTCGCTGCCACGGCAAGCCAACCACCAGGGCGTCGAACTGCGCCTGGGTCAACGCCAACGGCGTCGCGCTGGCGATTTCGCGCGGCCAGACGAAGCGCCCGCTGTTCAACCTTCTGGCAGCGCACCACACGCCAAAGCCGTCGTGCACGAGCAGCTTCAGGCGGGTGGCACGCGCGTTGGCAAACAGGTAGCCATGGTGCGCGTGGGCGCTGCCCAGGGCCTGAACGACGTGCGCCAGCAGGCGCTCGGCGCCGGCTCGCATGTCCAGCGGCTGCGTGCACAGCCACAGGGCGTCGATGCGGATCATTGCAGCAGTTCGCGCAACCAGCCAGCGCAGTCGGCGGCCGCCGAAATCGGCCAGACGACGTTCACGTCCAGAGCGCCGCGTTTGAGCTGCACGCGGATCACCGCCGCGGCAGCGACCGCCGCAGAAGATGGTGCGGGCGCCGGCGGCGAAGGCAACGACAGCGCAACGAACTCCGGCGGCGGCGTGATCACCGGGCTTGATCCCACTGCTCGATTCGCGTTGAAGCCGCGGCCGCGGCGCCATTGGTGCACAAGGTTGGCGTTCACCCCGAACGACAACGCCACCGCTGACACCGAAGCGCCGGGCTCAGCGCACGCGGCCAGTACCTGCGACTTGAACTGCTCGCTGTGCCGCCGGCGCGGCTTCTGATTGACGTGCATAGCTGTCCATCTAAGTTAGATGGACAGCATCGTCCACGTCTCAGCCACGCATCTCAAGGTGGGACGGCCAGCCGCTTACCCTCCATGATTAAGGTGTTGCAACGACCGGTTGAATACGCCCAGTATTGCAGTCATGAGTTCCAGACGGCGCTCGCGGGCTACGAGATGAGATCGTCAATGAGCCGCAAAGGCGATTGCTGGGACAACGCGCCCACCGAGAGCCTGTGGGGACGGCTGAAGGTCGGCCGCCTGTACGGCAAGCGGTTTGCCACCCGACGCGAAGCCATGGACGAAGTGATGGACTGGCTCAATTTCTACAACCATACAAGATTGCACTCGACGCTGGGCTACGTCAGCCCGATGACGTTCGAGCAGCGCTGGATCGCGGCCCAGCAGCAAGACAGGAAGTCCGCATAATGAGCAGCCTATGGAGTGCGGACAACAGGGGCAAGTTCAGGTGTCGAGTTGAGATCGCCCGCGTTCCGGCACAACCACGGCGAACACCGTGGTTTTTTATGTTGGCTGGCCCGCGAGAAGGCGATACACGTACAAGGACAGATCAGCCACCAGCCGATCGTCATGCGTCGACAGGTCCAGGCCGGTTAGCTCGGCTACCTTGTCCAATCGGTAGCTGATGGTCTTGCGATGAACACCCAGGCGCTGCGCGGCGGCCTCCTGCGAGCAATTGGTGTCGAAGAATGCGCGCAGTGTCTCCAGCAATACGTCGCGCTGCTTTTCCCGCAGAAGATCGCCCAAGTTGAGTTCGAGGAAGCGCTGCATCCCGGCTTCATGACGCAGACTCAACAACATGCCGACGACGCCGGCACGGTCGTACACGACAGCACCACTGCGTCCCAGTTGCCGAACCACATCCAGGGCTATCAACGACTCGCGATAAGCGACGGTAAGCCCGCGAGCCTCTGCGCAGCGGCTGCTGCCACCAACCAGAACGAGACGACCCGCCAACTCATCCATCAATGTCCGGGCCAGGCGGTCGGCCCAGCGCTCGGCATCGTCGAGGGGTTCATCTGAACAGATAATCGCCACCGTCAAGCCGCGCAGGGTGATCGCCCGGATGCGTTCCATTGAACTCGGCTTCGCGTCGCTGATGGCCTGGGTGATCTGACGGCGAACTGCGGACGCCGAGCGGTCGCTGCCACCTACACGAGAGGGCACCAATTCACAGAGAAATAATCGCATGGGCCCGGTCAATTCAATCTTGTTCTCGGCTGCGCGATCTATTGCGCTAGCCTGCGCAGCTTCATCGCCTTGGATGATGTCCCACACCAGCGCATCGATGGTTTCGGCGCGCGCCCGACTGGCCGCGCGTTGTTCGAGTTGGTACAGCGCGGCCACCATCACAACCTGTGCGACCGCCAGTTCGGTCACATCAAATCCCCTGCGATCGGCACGCCCGAGGACCCACCCCAATGGCTCACCTTCAATCAGAAGAGGCTGTACGAACCAGCGCCCGTCGCGTTCACCCAGATCCAATCGATCCGCAGATCGAGAAGCGCCAACGGTGCCAAGAGCCGACGCAATCGCGGGTAGCACCGAATTCACATCGCCAGAGCCGCCCCAGGCACGCACTTGCAGATTCTGGTCAAGAATCGCAACATCGGTTTCCAGGAAGCTGCTCGCACTCGCCACAATCGCCGCCAACCCCCCACCCTGGAGCAGCATCTGAAGCAGGCTTTGCGTCAGACTGGACAAGTTTCTGACGGCGTCGTAGCGCTGATTAAGGGCTTCGTTGGCTCGTGCCAGTTCGTCAACCATGCTGCGTTGCGATGTATAGAGGTTGGCGTTCTCGATGGCAATGGAGGCCAAATTCGCCAAGGCGACCAATCGGCTGCTGTCCATCTGAGTAAAGGTCGAAGGCCGGCGCCGCCAGACCTCGAGCACGCCGATTACTTCGGCCCGATCCAGCAACGGCGCGGCCAGGGCCGAACGGACCATCTCTACCTGCGCGAGATGGAAAAAGTCGCGACTGATCGTTCCGCTCGCGATGTAGTCCTCGACCGAAGCCGGTTCCCGATGCTCCAGCACACGCCCGGCCAGGCCTTGACCTGGCTTCATCCGCAGTGAGGCGGTCTCCACCGAGTGGTTTCCCACGCAGCGTCGCATCACGACTTCCTCGCCCTCGCGCAGCAGGACACCGCAAATGTCCGAGTCCAGCAGGCGTTTCGCCTCCTGCGTGATGTTCAACAAAATCTCGCTAATGTCGTGGCTCTTGAGCATCCGCGTTGCAACCCGTTGCAGCGACTGCACCTCGTCAAGGTTCTGGGACGCAATGCGTTGAAGCTCACAGTTTTGCAGGGCGAGTTCCACGCATTGGCGCAGGATGTCGAGATCGTCAGATGCTTCAACGCCCTCGACACCTCCGTCAACCACGACACAGATGGCCCCGATCGAAATTGGGACGAATAAAATCGAGTCGTGCCTGCGGACCCGCTCCCATCCCAGTGAATCTTCCGGCAACGCAACGGCAAATTGGTCCTGCCCAGCGTTAAAGGCCGACCACTCACGCCATGCGCCGCCCGAGCGCATCAGCACGCGACTGGCAACACCCGGAATGATTCGCGCGAACGCACGCTCCGTCTCCGCGAACAGAAGCTCATAGAGGCCGCGCGACGCAGCCGCGATGATCGACGCGAGCGAAGCCGAAAGCTCCGAGCGCGTCGTCACCGGATTCGCAGGATGCGGGGCGGCCACGGGAGGCAGCGCCGCTGCTTGGCAGAAGAGACGGCGGAAGTCATTGATGGGGCGAGACTACCACTTTGAGGTGCTGTTGGTTGCGCAGTTGCTTGTACAGGTGGGGTACGTCATCCAATTTTCCGCGCGCATCAATCACCACGGTCGGGTCGAATGCCCCCCCGGTAACGAGCCGCAGCAGGCGTCGCCGCAACCGGATCGCATCGCCGATCGCGAACCCGATCGTCAACTCGTCGCGAAAGGCCCGGGCGACGGGAAATGCCCATTGCTCGGCTGCATGCGTCCCGACCGAGACAATTCGGCCGACC
Organism: Ramlibacter sp.; assembly: GCA_029237735.1. Taxonomy (GTDB): domain Bacteria; phylum Pseudomonadota; class Gammaproteobacteria; order Burkholderiales; family Burkholderiaceae_C; genus Ramlibacter. The sequence continues at coordinate 7,574 of JAQZBU010000059.1, forward strand.
GGTCCTGTCAGCTTCATTGCCAGTTCCATCGGACCATTGCCGCCAACGGCCTCGATCACGACGTCGGCGCCGGCCTCGCCGGTCATACGGCGCACGAGTGACTCGGCATTACTCGGATCGGTACTGAGAGACCCATGTGCTCGTGCAAACGCTTGACGGGTCGCATTGGGCTCCACCACGACCACGATGCCCGCACCGGCGGCTTGCGCACAGAGGGCGGCGAGCTGGCCCACGGCGCCCCCGCCAATGACCGCCACGCTATCCCCGGGTTCGAGGCGGGCGCGCTCGACGGCAACCCAGCCGGTGGCGAGGTTGTCGCCCATCAACAACCCGGCTTCTTGCGAACATCCTGGCGGCAGTAGCCCAAGGGTTGTGTCGGCATGCGGCACCCGAACGAACTCGGCCTGCGCTCCCGCCAAAGCTGGCCCGAACGAGGTACCGGTGCCGAAAAACGCGCGCTCATGGCAATGCCAGTGATCACCACGGTCACACCAGCCACAATGCCCACATGCTGTGAAGTCTGACGACATCACCTTGTCACCCGGTTTAAAGCGACGCACGGCGCTGCCCAGTTCCACCACCTCGCCGACAAACTCGTGACCCACGACGGTACCCGGCTCAATGCCGGAAAAGTCGCCACGAACCACGTGCAGATCGGTGCCGCAAATGCCCGCCAACGTCACCTTAACAATGGCGTCGGTCGAATCGACGATCACCGGCAGCGGTACTTCGGCTAAAGCCACCTCACCAGGACTGGTGTAAATCACTGCTCTCATGAAAATAGGAGTCCGTGCAGAAGTTGAGTGGCAAGTGGGTATTGCGTTATTGGCATGACTGTCACGTAAATAACGGAACGCAATGGTGTCCGAGCTTCCGATCCGCGTCCTGTCGGGTGAACTTCCATTCGATGGTTCTTCCTGCGGCATTGCGCGTGTCTTGCCAGTGCTGTACTTCGCTCTGGAGCATCTGGTGATCGGGCATGCGACGGTCCAGGCATTGGCGCGTGAGGATTCCGAGTTCGATCTCGGCCATGTTCAGCCAGCTGGCGTGCTTAGGAGTGTGATGAAACACCACCCGGCTCAGCAACCTTTGGGCCGCACGGCGGCCCAGCACATCGTGAAAGCTCTTGGCGAAGTGGATGTTCAGGTTGTCCAGCACCAAGTGCACTCGCACCCCGGCATAGACCGTGGCGAGCAGGCACGCCACGAAGTCCACGAACTCGACTTTGCCCCGGTGCTCGGTGGCCACCACCGTGCGCTGCCCGGCCTTGGCTTCGACGGCAACGAACAGGTTGCAGGTGCCTTTGCGAACGTCCTGCTTGGCCGCCTGAGCCACCGACATCGGCAGCGGCGCGCGACTGTGCGCCACCAGCTGCAGGCTCTTTTCGTCGATGCACACCACTGGCTCCAGTGGATTTAGCGGTTTGGCGTACAGCGCCAGCAACGCGTACATGCGGCGGCGGTATTCCTCGGTGAGTTCACCGATGCACCACATCAACCTTCGCCAGGGCTTGAGATCTTTTTTTTTAACATGCGGCGCACCGTCTCGCGACTCAGCCTGTCCAGCCCCGGCTCGCGCCGAGCCGCGGCTTCGAGCTCGGCCAAGGTCCACCGCTTGCGCTCGGTGGGCGCCGCCGAGCAAGCCAGCGCTGTCACTCGCGCCTCCACATCGATGTCGTACTGGCACGGCCGCCCAGAACGGGCCACGTCGGCCACCGCCAGCTCCACGCCACCTTGCAAGTACGCCGCGCGGGTTCGCCAAAGGGCCGCGCGCCCGACTCCCAGCACCGCAAGGATTTGTGCCTCCGGGATGCCGGCATCCAGGCACGCAAGCATGTGCGCCCGGTTGACCTCCCGACTGTGATGAAGCCCTTTGCTGCGTACGGCATCGACCGTTTCCCGGTCGCCCTCGCTCAGATGCAGTTCGGTCTGGCGCATGAGTACACCTCCATCCGTCAAGTAGCGACATGTGAAGTGTACGCATGCTTCGTTATTTACGTGTCACAATACTAGGTGGGTTTATCCAGCGCGTCAATGCGTACCCCAATACGAGCCGCCGCCGCCTGCAGGGCACGCTGCTCATCGCTGCGCAACGCAAGGGTGACAATTTCCTTCGCGCCCCGCGGCCCCAGACGAACCGGCAAGCCGACGCGTGTATCGCGCACGCCGAAAGCCATGCGGGATCGCACGCACGCGGCCAGCACGTCGCCACTGTCCAGGACCATGGCATGGACCATCGTCGCCGCCGACTCGGCCGGAGAAAAGTAGGCGCTGCCCTTTTGCAGCAGCTTCACGACTTCGCCGCCCGACTCGCGGGTGCGTTCCACGATACCCTTCAGCGTTTCAGCGTCGAGCACCGACTCGATCGGCTTGTCGCGCACGAAGGCCTGACTAAGCGGAATCACCATCTCCGGGCCGTGGCTGCCAAGCGCCAGTGCCCGGACCTCCTGCGGTTTGGCCTGCCCCGTCAGCGCCACCAGCGAACAGAAGCGCGCCGTATCGAGGACACCGGCCATGCCAATGACCCGCTCATCCGCGAACCCGGTGTAACGCGCCGCAAGGTGCGTCATCTCTTCAAGCGGGTTGGTGACCACCACCACGGTGGATTCCGGCGCATGAATGCGGATCGCCTTGCACACCCCTTCGATGATCGCGGCGTTAATGGCAGTCAGATCTGTTCGGCTCATGCCAGGCTGGCGGGCCTTGCCGGCCGTGATCACGATGTAGTCGGCCCCACTCAGAACGGCCAAATCATCGCTGCCTTCAAGCGTTGTCGAGAAACCATAAAGACCGGCACCGTGCCAGATGTCCAGCGCCAGTCCTGCGGCCAGTCCGGGCACCACATCAACCAGCGCAACGCTGGAAAACAGATTACTCTCGGCCAACCTCAGCGCGGTCATTGCACCGACGTGACCGGCACCGACCACGGCCGCCTTCGGCCTGTGTTTTGGCCCCATTGCCGTAAAACCTGGTCCGAGCGCATTGCGCCGGTACATCACCCCCGATGGTGGCAAAACGAAACGTGAGCCTGCACTGGGAGTCTGTACCGCCTGCACTGGCGCCGACACCGCCCGCACCGCTGCTGGAGCAATCAATGCGGCCGGCACGGCGCTGGTACGGCCGGCGCCAGCGGTTACCGGCTCATCAGCGCGGACAAGTTCGACGCCGAGTTCCTTTGCGCGATCCCTGGCCAGCGGCGTCAGTCGGTCCCCTTTGCCCAGCACGAGACGCGGGCCGGCACCCTCTACATCACTCGCCGTAAGCATTTTCATTCTCGACCCTCCACGGCTTCAAGCGCCTTTGTGCAAGCACTGGCGGCGGCTTGTACATCGCTCTCCGTCCCGGATATGAAGAGGCGCCCAAAACGACCGAGTGCTCGAACTTCGATAATGCTGATATCTGCCGCCTTTTCGGCCTCGTTGGCCGCCAAGGTGACATAAGCGGCGGGTGTAACCTCAAGGACGAAGAGGCTGCGCCCGGCAAGCAGCATATTGCCCTTGCGCCACTTGTTGATTAATTGCGCCTGGTATGGGTTGACATTGGAGACAAACATCGCCGACGCCACTTTGGGTTTAACGCGATCAGTTTCCTTGAGCTTCAGGTAGTCAAGCACCGCCTGCCCCGCGGCGAATACTTCCGCCTGCGACTTGGAATGGATCTCGAGCAGACCAAATTCGCGCTCGACCACCTGCAACGCTGGCTTCACATCGGCGGCTTTCAGCGCAATGTCGGCACAGCGGAAGATCTCGTTGCCGGGAGCCACCTCGATGTACAGTTCCGCCATTCCAGCGATCGGAACATCCCCCGGGCACGTTGCGGCCACATGCGCTGCCGCCTGGGGTTGCATACGGTCGATAAAGGCGTAGGTTCGAAGCTGAAAAGTCATTTAGTTCACTGCAATTCCAAAAGGTGTGATTAATTCGGCGTGTTGGTAATTTCTTACCTTCCAGCCAAGGTAGTTTTCAATAATGGTCTCTGCGCCCGATATCTGCAATGCGCCCCCGGCTAGATGAACCATCCCGGGACAGACATTTGCGCATTGAAGTTGAACTGATGCGGCAATGCGTTCGATGCCGGGGCGCAGCACCGCTAACACACCAGCGCCCTGTTCGCGCTTGTGAACCTCAGCCTCTTCGACTGGAATGCGCAGCGCTCCAGCCAGGATCAAGTCAAGATGGTGCCCCCCGCCAGCACGGTCACTGAGCGTTCGCAGCTCGCCGTCAGCGAACACCCCGACACCGGTCGAACCGCCCCCTACGTCTATGACGGCACCGTTTTGCACCCTCAATAACGCATTGGCTGCCGTGACCTCGTCCATCAGGTTGCGGCACTCGATACCAGCCTGCTGCAACACATAGGCACAGGCACGGCAATCGCTCAGTGGAACCGCCGGCGGATGAGCCGTTGCCGCCTCATCGATTGTTTGCCCCAAGGCAGCTTCTGACATCTGCTTGAGCTGCGCAACGGCCCGCACAGCACCCTGGAAGTCGACCACCACACCGTCGCGAACGACACGCTCGCGAACGAAGTTCCAGTAAACGGGAGCGCCGGCCTCGTCGATCGCGGTCAGCACAATTGTCGCGGTGCCCAAATCAATTCCAAAGCGCAAGGCGCCCGTCCGCTCCTGAGCCGGTTGACACAAACGGCTCGCCGCCAGCGTGAGGAAGGTGTCAACCCGCAACGCCGAGTCAGCGCCGGTGGCAGCCTTAGAGGATTTTGCACGCATCAGCATTACAGACCCATCGTGGGCTTGTACAAGTCGCGCCACGGCCGATTCTCATGGGCGACCCGCTTGATATTGATCAGGTGCATCGGCGTCACGTTGTCCGAGACGATCGAGCCGCTCCACGTTCCCGTGCCGAGCATGAAAGATGGATCGGTGCCGGCGCTGAAACCCATGCCACCGAGCAGGCTCGGTGTATTGACCACGATCCTCGAAGCGGGAAGATCTGCCATGCGGGCAATCATCGACTCGTCCCGGCCATGCAAACCCAGCGTATGGCCTTCTCCGCCAAAAGCGAGTATCTGGCGGCAACGCGCAATCCCGGCGTCCAGATCGGCAGTCCGGTAGAACGACAGAACCGGGCCCAATATTTCCGCCGACAGTGGCGTCTGCGCGCCGACGTCTGACAGCAGGGCACCAAGCACCTTGGTACTGGCTGGTACGGTGGCCCCGATGCGCTGCGCCAACTCGAGCGCCGTCTTGCCCACCGCCTCGGGATTGAGCGCTCCACTTTTACCAATGAACAACAATTCTCCCAGACGAGCCTGCTGCTCGGGCGTGAGGAATGCAGTACCGTGTTGCTCGAACGCCTTCAACGCAGCGTCGGCTATGGGCTCGTCGAGCACCACAGATTGCTCAGCGACGCAGGCGGTTCCGTTGTCAAAGGATTTGGAAGTCAACACCATCAGTGCCGCCTCGCTAACGTCGGCAACCGATCTATGGATGTACACCGGCACGTTGCCAGCGCCGACGGCCAGCGTTGGCTTGCCCGACGAGTAAGCTGCGCGCACCATTGCAGGCCCTCCGGTGGCCATGACAAGCGCAACGTCGCTGTGCGCCATCAGTTCGCGCGTGGCGACCAATTGACCGCCGGAGAGGCACTGCAAAAGTCCCTTGGGCGCGCCAGCGCGTTCAGCGGCGGCGGCCATGATCTCCACTGTTCGCGCGCAACACCGTGCTGCGCGTGGATGCGGTGCGCAGACGATGGCATTACCTGACTTAACGGCGGCGAGGCACTTAAAGATCGTCGTGGACGTCGGGTTGGTCACCGGGATGATGCCGGCGATCACACCCATTGGTGCACCGATCGCAGTGACGCGATTCCGCTCATCCACCCACAGGACACCGAGCGTGCGCATCTGCAGCATCGCGTGTGCACAGAACTTGGCGTTGAAGAGATTTTTCAATACCTTGTCTGCGTACACGCCGTAGCCCGTTTCTTCGACGGCGAGACGGGCGAGTTCCTCCGCTGAATCTTCGGCCGCTTTGGCCATGACACGCACCAGATTGTCAGCCTGTTCCTGTGTCACGCCCTGGAAAGCCTCGAAGGCCCGGCGGGCGGATTTTGCCTTGAAACGAGCCTCGTTAACCGCGGCAAGCTCGGGGTCAAGAGGGATAGTATTGCTCATGTGTTCATCTCTTCAGTGGTACATGTCCGCAGCTAGCAGATGTCAAGGCGAATCAAGGTGCGCGACGAACACATCTCAGCGCGACTTCGGCAGGATGCTCTCAACGTCCTCGTGCGGTCGCGGAATAACATGCACTGAGACAATTTCGCCGATCTTGCCAGCCGCCGCCGCGCCGGCATCGGTCGCAGCTTTCACGGCGCCGACGTCGCCACGGACCATTACCGTGACCAGTCCACCACCAATTTGCTCGCGACCAACCAGCCGGACGTTAGCCGCCTTGACCATCGCATCCGCGGCTTCGATAGCGCCGACCAGGCCTTTGGTCTCGATCAGGCCGAGCGCGCCGCGTGGTCCGTCGTCAACGGTTGCGGTTGGGTTGGAAGTAGTTGCCATTTCAGTATCTCCTCATACAGGGTTAAAAAATCGTGGGCCGCTTGGTGCGCGGAATACAGATGGTCTGTCACTTGACAAACGTCACCTTACTATCGAGCTGCACCGAATCGACGATGGCGACGATGGCCGCATCTGTCGGTGCATACTGCCCATTCTGGTCGACCCTCGCAGCACTGCCATGGCTGACGAGAACAACCTCGCCAATGCCAGCGCCGGTCAAGTCGATCGCCACGTACAGCGTTTTCGCCGGGCCGCCGTCGTCGCCTTTAAGCAGCGGATTGGTCGCCGGAACAGGCTCGAGCAATAGCAGCTTGTGCGCTGACAGGCCTTGAGCCTTGACCGAGGCGACGACATTGCCGCGCACACGGGCCAGTTGCATGTACTTCTCCGTCTTTTGTTTCGTTTAATGTGTTGCGACTTTATGCGTGAGAGACGGAAAAATCATTAGCCTTGTAGGCCAATAAACGGACTGCAAAGTTATCCAACATGGATGTAGTCTTCAAACTCATCTGCCACTAAAGTGAGCCCCCTGAGGTTAATAGCGCCTATTTCAAAACCAACCGGAGACACGCAATGATTCGCGACGAAGATGCCAGCTTTCATGAAACCGAGGCCGATCAGCCCACATGGGCCGAGACCAACTATTTTGGTTTCTTCAACGCCGAGGAACGTTTGAATGTAGGTGTTTACGCCCTCTTCAGGACCAACCTTGGCACGGTGACCTCGTCGATCTGCATGAACTCCCGGCGCACGGTGACACATTGGGAAGCTGAGTACTGCGACATGCGCTCGGCCATCCCCATTCCGCAGCCACGCAACCTGCTTGACTACAAGCTTGCCAACGGTCTGCATGTGACTTGTCATGTGCCAAACCGGGTGTGGGACATCCGCTACGACGACGGCAAAGGCACCCAGATAGACGTGCGCTACGAGGCCTTGATGCCGGGATTCGACATTCACGACCCCGACATGGATCCGATGGTCGCTGCGAAGACGAGCGAGGGCAAGTTCGCATGGGGCACCGCCTACAACGGCCATTTCGATCAAACCGGCGAGTTCAAAGGCAGTGTCACGATCCGGGGTCGCAAAATACCGATCAACTGCGTATCCACCATGGACCACAGTTGGGGCCCGCGCCCAGAAACTGGAGCCCCGACAATGAGTTGGCTGCATGCCCATTTCTCCAAAGATCTGGCGATTCACGCCATCTTTGGATTTGACCCGGCACGCGACAACGGCCGCGACCTGTGGCTGGCACATGGCTACGTGCTCGAGCGCGGCAAAGTGTTCGGCCTGAAAGCAGGCACGGGCCAAACAGTGCGACTTCAGGAGCGTTACCCGGAGACGATCTCGCTGCAATTGACCGATTGCTCAAATCGTGCGTGGGTTTTGAATGGCAAGTCCTTGACGTCCATGCCTTGGGTCTACGTCCCCAACAATGTCGGCTTCAATTCGCTGTTCGAATGGACTTGTGGCGACGCTAAAGGTCATGGCGAGGTGATGGACTTCTATGAGCTGCCCGTGCTCAATTCGCTCAACAGCGCTGCGTCTACTCTACGCCCTTCGACTCCCCTCTAAAACTACTAGGTAACTCACAGTGATTCATGATGCAGACGCCGATTTTCACAGCTGATTTAACAGAACCAGCCCTGGGCCGAAACAAACTACGTCGGCTTTTACAGCGCTGAGGAGCAATGAATGATCGGCGTGTACGCTCTCTTTCGACCGAACCTCGGGGTGATTGGCTCTACCATCTGCATGAACTCGCACCGTTCGGCGACGCCATGGAAAGCTGACTTCTGTGATATGCGCTCGGCCATCGCCATCCCGCAGCCGCGCAATCTGCTTGACTACAAGCTTTCCAACGGTCTGCACGTGATTTGCCTCGTGCCCAACCGCGTCTGGGACATCCGCTATGACGACGGGCAAGGCACCCGCATTAACGTGCACTAAGAGGCACTGATGCCAGCGTTTGATATCAATGACCCCGAAATGGACCCGATGTGCGCGCAAGGAAAGTTGACATGGGGTTCAACAGCCTATAAAGGCCACTTTGACCAGACGGGTGTATTCACCGGAAGCGTTTCCATCAGAGAAAGGGCCAACTGCGTCTCCACGATGGATCACAGCTGGGGCCCACGGGCAGAACGCGGAACCCCAAGCATTAGCTGGTTGCATGCGCACTTTTCCAAGGACCTATCAATCCACTGCATCTTCGGATTTGACCCAGCGCGCGACAATGACCGCGACCTGTGGTTGGCACATGACTACGTGCTCGAGAATGGCAAGGTGTTCGGCCTGAAAGCTGGTACGGGCCAGACCGTGCGTATCCAGGAACGCTACCCGGATACGATTGTGCTGCAACTGATTGACAGCGCCGACCGTTCGTGGGTACTGAATGGTCAGGCATTGACAACCTTGCCACGGCAAGCTTGGTCAAACATGGTCGTATTCAACTCGCTTTGCCAATGGGATTGCAATGGAGTCAAGGGGTACGGCGAAGTTCAAGACTGCTTCGAACTTCCTAATCTGACTGTTCTTAACAGCGCCGCCCCGACGCGTCGCCTGTCACATCCCCTTTGAAAGCGAGTCGTTTGAGATGCCACGCGCCATCATGTTTGACTTGGACGGCACCTTGGTCGGTGCCCGCGAGACCTTGTGGGAGTTGTTTTCCGAGATCAATGAAACTTTCGCCTTGGGCGTCGACTCCCGCGATGCGTTCTTCCGCATGCTCGAAGGGAACTTCTACGAAGCGCTCACACAAATGTGCTCCGATCCGAAGCGCGCGGAGGCTGCGCGCAAGAATTTCATGGAGCTGCTGAGCACCCACTACAACCCCGTGCTGATACCGGGCATGACTGACGTGGTGCGTTCACTGGCACCCCATTGCACTTTGGCGATCATCTCGTCGAACGGCATCGAGACGATCCGGCGGATTCTCGTCGACGCCGGCATTTCCACCTGCTTCGGTCATGTATTCGCCGGCGATGTCGAGCCTAAAAAGTCGGCATCCATCCGCCGCTTTCTGAGTGAACAGCGCTATGCCGCCCACCGCCGTTGCTCGCCCGAGTACAGCGAAGACAGCACCGACACAAGCTCCTTGGAGTTCAATGACGTCGTGCTCGTCACCGACACCGTGGGCGACGTAATGGAAGCAAAAGAAGTCGGTATACGCGCGATCGGCGTGACCTGGGGCATGCATACCCAAGAGAAACTACTGGCCGCAGGCGCCGAGAAGGTTGCCTTATGGCCCCAGGAACTGATAGCCTGGCTGCGCCCGAGCCGCCCGAGCACCATCACTCAAGACACTCCGAACTGCGCTTGCAGCATTCAGCCGTCGGGGGCGTGCGTGGCCGCTAGTGCAGCACCCAAACCCAGCGCCACAAAATCTCAGCGCGTCCCGGTTGCGGACCCTGCGCTTGAGGCTGGTCGTTTGCGCCGAAATCAAGTTTTAATGCATCGGAAGTCAATGTCGGACACTCTTGTTGCCGCTCAAACCTCGACTCAGACACCACCCACATTGCCCGATGACGAACTGATGCAAGCCCTTAAACGAATTATGGTTAAGGGCACATAAAAGCGTTCGAACCCCGTAGCGCCAAGTACCAATAGGCACTTGGCTCGGTCAATTTACAACAAGGAAACAATCATGAGCAAATTACGTGGCAGCGCCCTTGGTTTTGTGGAAACCATCGGCATGATAGCCGCAACCCTCGCCGCCGACGCCATGGTGAAGTCCGCCAATGTGTCCCTGGTGTCGGCGCAACGACCCGGTGGTGGAATTATCACGATCATCGTACGCGGTGACGTCGGCGCGGTGAAAGCGGCCGTTGACGCCGGTGCCGCGGCAGCTCGCACGGTCGGCCAAGTACGATCAGCCCACGTCATCCCGCGACCACACGATGACGTGGAGGATATCCTTGAGCGCCCGCCTGTACGGTAAATTCCCTCATTGACACGGCCATCCGTGTCAATAGTCCTTGAGCGCTCTTGATGTTTTCGTGGGCCCGTACTACTCCTTCTTGGTCAGCCCGTAGGATCCCAAGTAAATAACGTAGACCAACATCACGTAAATCATAAGATCGATCCAGGTCAAAGGATCACCGCCAAACCCCGGGCTGATTGCAGCTTCATGAAGCACATCGATGGCAAACCAACGTGTGTAGGCAATGAAGGTCGCAATTGCCAAACCGTAGGTGATAACAAGTCGGATCACGCGGTTAGCTACTGGGCCCATTCCCGTCGGTGGGTTGCCCGCTACATTCGCCCAAAATATCAGCCAAAAGGACATGCAGACCCCAAGGTGAGCCGGCCAAATATTAATTGCAGCTCCCAGACTAGCTTGGGCCGCCTCCGGCACCAGGAAGCCCTTGAGGAGGGCAAGAAAAGCGAAGTAAATTCCAGTACCAATGATGAAATTTCCCACGAGGGCTGCGATGGCCGTCTTGGCGCGCGATCCGAATCCGGTCCATGGCCAGTTATCCAGGATGAGGAAAGTAGTAAGCCAAGACACGATCACCGAATAAAACCACCCGATCACACTCGTCAGAGGCAGGACAGTTCTATCCGGAGCAGTCCAACTGGCGAGACTGGGATAGATGAGGATGATGTAGCCGAAAAACGTAAGCACGAAACCGGTAAAAAACCCTGCAATGCCTACCCAAGGCTGCTTCAGACCCAAATCGACCCATGGCCAATGTCCCATGCTGGTTCCCAGGATGCCCCAAGTGTAGAACCCGATGAGCACAATCATGGCGGTGGCCGTGTAGCCTCCTTTACTGATGTCGAAAGCGGGGTCAATCGACCCGTAACCGTAAAGCAGAACCCCAGGCACAATCAGCGCAAGCACCGTGGTTAGTGCAATCCATACCAAGCCCCTTACGAGCTGTGTCAAGTGACCAAGCCCCCACAACTGGCCTAGGAAGCCAAAAAAAACAACAAACAAAATCGACCAGAAAAGCACGACCCCGAAAGGTTGAGGATAGTGTTTCCACACCGCCTGGCTAGGGTCCCCGAAGAGCTGCCAGATGATCCAACTACCGACCAAGATGATCAGCAGACTGATCAGTGAGAACATGGTCGGGCCAAGCCGCAACCCAAAAGGTTTTTTCTCTAGTGTTTGCATTACATGTCTTCCTCTTTGTTTGAACGCTAAACTGATGCGGATCCGCATTCGTATCCCTGTACTCCTGCAGCACCGCACGTTGGACTCTATGCTGGCACGCGAATCTTGTCGTTATCAAAATCAGATAAAAATTGGACCGAATACTCTTCCCCTGCGTCAGAATAGTTGTCGCCCCAATAGAACCAGAAACCAAGGGGGCGGCGATGAAGGACGCAAGTGGCTCGATACGGACAGGCATTCAAAGACAGAGCGGTGAGCAAATTACGTGGCAGCGCCCTTGGTTTTGTGGAAACCATCGGCATGACAGCCGCAACCCTCGCCGCTGACGCCATGGTGAAGTCCGCCAACGTATCCATGGTGTCGGCGCAACGACCCGGTGGTGGAATCGTCACGATCATCGTACGCGGTGACGTCGGCGCGGTGAAAGCGGCCGTTGACGCCGGTGCCGCGGCGGCTCGCACGGTCGGTCAAGTACGATCAGTCCACGTCATCCCGCGACCACACGATGACGTGGGGGATATCCTTGAGCGCCCACCTGTACGGTAAATTCCCTCATTGACACGGCCATCCGTGTCAATAGTTCTGAGCGCTCTTGGTCTTGGTCTTGAAGTTGACCCTTTTTCACGGACACCTTACCTTTATGGATGAAGGAGTCCGACATGCCCAAATCAAAGCCGCCGTACGCAGCGGAGTTTCGCCAACAGATCATCGAGCTGGCACGCATCGGCAGAACGCCGGCCGAGCTCTCGCGTGAGTTCGGCCCAAGGCCCAGAGCATTGCCAATTGGATCGCGCAGGATGCGCGAGACCGCGGCAAGCCCCTGCCAGGCAAAGAAGGCCTGACCAGCGCCGAGCGCGACGGACTGGTGCGGCTGCGCCGCGAGAACCGGCGCTTGCAGCAGGAGCGCGACATCTTGGCAAAGGCTACGGCCTGGTTCGCCGGCAAAAGCGAGAAGACGTCCACGCCGCCGTCTATGAACTCGTGAGCGCGAACCAGGCCGACGCCAACAACGCTTTGAGCGTGCGCGGCATGTGCAAAGTGCTGAAGGTCTCGGCCAGCGGCTACTACGACTGGCAGTGCCGCGCGCCCAGTGCCCGCGCCTTGGCCGACTTGGTGCTCACCGAGGCCATTCGCAAGGCGCACCAGGATTCGGATGAAACCTACGGCATGCCCAGGGTGCGAGCCGAGTTGCGTGAGGCAGGCCACCAGGTCAGCCGCAAACGCGTGGCGCGCCTGATGCGCAAGGCCTGCATCCGCGGCGTCAGCCGCCGGCGCGGCTTCACGGTGACCACCGAGCGTGATCGCCGGCAACGGCACGCACCCGATGTAGGGTGATCTCGGTTTCCGTGCGAATCGAAGCGGTTTGAGCCCTGGGAAAACCCTGACTGCACCTCACCCCACGGGAACATCGAACCCGGAATAAGGTGATGCTGGCACGCGTAGGGGCGAAGCCTTGATGATTCGGT
>JAQZBU010000003.1 GCA_029237735.1 Ramlibacter sp.
GCGTCCCACGCACGATCCGCGCGCGACCGACTACGTGCCGCAGATGCTGGACATAGTGAAAAAGCTCGAGGACAAGGGCCTCGCTTACACAACCGACGGTGGCGACGTGAACTACGCGGTGCGCCGCTTCCCGGGTTACGGCAAGCTGTCCGGCAAATCGCTCGACGAGCTGCACGCGGGCGAGCGCGTTGCCGTGCTGGATGGCAAGGAAGACCCGCTTGATTTCGTGCTGTGGAAATCGGCCAAGCCCACCGAGCCCGATGATGCGAAGTGGGACAGCAGCTATGGCAAGGGCCGCCCCGGCTGGCACATCGAGTGCTCCGCAATGGCCTGCGCGCTGCTGGGCGAGACCTTCGACATCCACGGCGGCGGGGCCGACCTTCAGTTTCCCCACCACGAGAACGAGATCGCGCAGAGCGAAGGCGCGTTCGGCAAGCCGCTGGCCAATTACTGGATGCACAACGGCTTCCTGAACATCGACAACGAGAAGATGTCGAAGTCGCTCGGCAACTTCTTCACCATCCGCGACGTGCTCCAGAAGTTCGACGCGGAAACCGTGCGCTTCTTCGTCGTGCGATCGCACTACCGCAGCCCGTTGAACTACAGCGATGTGCACCTCGAGGATGCGCGCGGCGCGTTGAAGCGCCTGTACACCGCACTCGACCTGGTTGCGCCCGCGCAGGTGGCGATCGACTGGTCGCGGCCGTATGCGGCGCGGTTCAAGGCGGCGATGGACAACGACTTCGCAACTTCCGAGGCGATGGCGGTGCTGTTTGACCTGGCGGCCGAAGTGAACCGCGGCAAGTCGGCCGAGCTCTCGGGCCTGCTCAAGGCGTTGGGCGGCTGCCTGGGCATCCTGCAGGGCGAGCCGAAGGCCTTCCTGCGCGCCGGCACGCAGCTGGACGAGGCCACCGTCGCCGACCTTATCGCGCAGCGGGCGGCGGCCAAGAAGGCGAAGAATTTCGCCGAAGCCGACCGCATCCGCAACGATCTGCTCGCGCAAGGCATCGTGTTGAAGGACTCGCCCACCGGCACGACCTGGGAGGCCGCTTCTTGAGCACTTCCATGCAGATCGTCGTGGCAACGCCCGAATACTGGGAAGAAGCCTGCCGCCACCTGGCCCGCAAGGACCGCGTGATGAAGCGGCTGATCCCGCAGTTCGGGGACGCTTGCCTGCAGTCGCGCGGCGACGCCTTCACCACGCTTGCGCGTAGCATCGTCGGCCAGCAGATATCGGTGAAGGCCGCCCAGACGGTGTGGGACCGCTTCGCGAAATTGCCTCGGCGCATGAGCGCGGGCAACGTGCTCAAACTCAAGGTCGACGACATGCAGGCGGCGGGCCTGTCCGCCCGCAAGATCGAATACCTGGTCGATCTCGCCCTGCATTTCGATTCCGGCGCCGTCCACGCGGATGCATGGAAGGACATGACGGACGATGAGATCATCGCTGAGCTCGTCGGCATCCGCGGCATCGGCCGCTGGACCGCCGAGATGTTCCTCATCTTCCACCTCATGCGCCCCAACGTGCTGCCGCTGGACGATGTCGGCCTGCTGAGCGGCATCAGCCGCAACTATTTTTCGGGCGATCCCGTCAGCCGCAGCGACGCGCGCGAAGTGGCCGCCGCCTGGGTTCCATATTGCAGTGTCGCGACTTGGTATATTTGGCGTTCGCTGGACCCGTTGCCGGTCGAGTATTAGCCGGCCCCCCGCGACAACAAGGAGCAAACCTTGGCAAAGAAGACATTCCTCGATTTCGAGCAGCCCATCGCGGAGCTCGAAGGAAAAATCGAAGAACTGCGTTACGTCCAGACGGAATCCGCGGTCGACATCTCCGAGGAGATCGACCAGCTTTCAAAGAAGAGTCAGCAGCTCACCAAGGACATCTACAGCGACCTCACACCCTGGCAGATCACCAAGATCGCGCGGCACCCCGAGCGCCCCTACACGCTCGACTACGTCAACGAAATCTTCACCGATTTCATCGAGCTGCACGGCGACCGCCATTTTGCGGATGACCTGTCCATCGTCGGTGGGCTGGCGCGCTTCAACGGCAATGCCTGCATGGTGCTGGGCCAGCAGAAGGGGCGCGACACCAAGGAGCGCGCGCTGCGCAACTTCGGCATGAGCCGGCCCGAGGGCTATCGCAAGGCGCTGCGCCTGATGAAGACCGCCGAGAAGTTCAAGCTGCCGGTCTTCACCTTCGTCGACACGCCCGGCGCATACCCCGGCATCGACGCTGAAGAGCGCGGACAGTCTGAGGCGATCGGCCGCAACATCTTCGAGATGGCGCAGCTGGAAGTGCCGATCATCACCACCGTGATCGGCGAGGGCGGCTCCGGCGGCGCGCTGGCGATCTCCGTGGCAGACCAGGTGCTGATGCTCCAATACTCGATCTACTCCGTGATCAGCCCCGAGGGCTGCGCGTCCATCCTCTGGAAGACGTCCGACAGGGCGCAGGACGCGGCGGACGCCATGGGCATCACCGCGCACCGGCTGAAGGCAATGGGCCTGATCGACAAGATCGTCAACGAGCCCGTAGGCGGCGCGCACCGCGACCACAAGCAGATGGCCGCCTTCCTGAAGCGCGCGCTCAACGATGCGTGGCGGCAGCTGGCCGACTTGAAAGTGCGCGAGCTGGTGGACCGGCGCTACGAGCGACTTCAAAGTTACGGACGCTTCACCGACACCAAGGCGGAAGCTCGTTAGCCGGGCTCCTGACACAAACCCCATGGGCCTGAAAGTTCCCGCGGCCCTGCTGGCATTCGAGCCGACGCTGCCTGCTGCCGTGGCATTCAGCGGAGGGGCGGATTCCACCGCCTTGCTCCTTGCAGCGGCGCGCGCCTGGCCGGGCCAGATCTTCGCGATCCATGTGCACCACGGGCTCCAGGCTGCGGCGGATGACTTCGCGCGGCACTGCCGGCAGTTCTGCGACGGGCTCGGCGTTTCGCTCCACCAGGTCAACGTGGATGCACGCCACGAGAGCGGGGAGAGCCCCGAGGACGCGGCGCGCAAGGCGCGCTACACGGCACTGGCGCAGGCCGGCCTGGCGCTGGGTGTCAAAGCTGTCTGGCTTGCGCAGCACGCCGACGACCAGGTTGAAACCATGCTCCTGGCGCTGAGCCGCGGTGCCGGACTGCCGGGTCTCGCCGCCATGCCGGCGCGGTTCGAGCGCAACGGCATGCGCTTCGAGCGGCCGTTGCTGGGCGTCAGCGGCCCGGCGATCCGCGAGTGGCTGCGCGCGGAAGGCGTGAGTTTCGTCGAAGACCCGACCAACGAAGACCGAGGCTTCACGCGCAACCGCATTCGTCATGAGCTGCTGCCCGCGCTGGAAAAGGCGTTCCCCCAGTTCAGGGACACCTTCGCCCGGTCCGCGCGCCATGCCGCGCAGGCGCAGCGGGTGTTGTCCGCAGTGGCGGCCGAAGATCTTGCGCGGGTGGGCAACCCGCCTTCGATCGCGGCGCTGCGTACGCTCGAGCGCGCTCGCCAGGCCAATGTTCTGCGTCACTGGCTGCTGGCCGCGCACAAGGTGCACTCCAACGCCGCGCAGCTGGAAGAACTGATGAACCAGGTGGCGGCGTGCTCAACGCGCGGGCATGACATCCGCATCAAGGTGGGCAATGGCTTCGTCGAGCGCAACGGCGAGTGCCTGGGGTTCCGGCCGCACCTGGACGCCTAGGTATAATCCCGAGGGTTTCCCGGCGGCGCGGCCCGCCCTCGTCGATTTGCCCGAATACCGCCGCACCTCACCTCACTTTCCTTCCTTCCGATGGCATTGATCGTTCACAAATACGGCGGCACGTCGATGGGCTCGACCGAGCGCATCCGCAACGTCGCCAAGCGCGTGGCCAAGTGGCAGCGCGCCGGCTACCAGATGGTGGTGGTGCCCAGCGCCATGAGCGGCGAGACCAACCGCCTGCTGGCGCTGGCCAAGGAACTGGCCCCCGCCAAACAGACTGACGCGATGTGCCGCGAGCTCGACATGCTGGCCGCCACCGGCGAGCAGGCCTCGTCGGCGCTGCTGGCGCTCGCGCTGCAGGCCGAAGGCCTGGAGGCCGTGAGCTACGCCGGCTGGCAAGTGCCCGTCAAGACTAACAGCGCCTACACCAAGGCCCGCATCGAGTCGATCGACGACAAGCGGGTGCGTGAGGACCTTGCCGCCGGGCGCGTGGTGATCATCACCGGCTTCCAGGGCGTCGACGACGAGGGCCACATCACGACCCTCGGGCGCGGCGGCAGCGACACCTCGGCTGTCGCGGTTGCAGCGGCCATGAAGGCCGACGAATGCCTGATCTACACAGACGTGGACGGCGTCTACACGACCGACCCGCGCGTGGTGCCCGAAGCGCGGCGCATGCAGACCGTCAGCTTCGAGGAAATGCTGGAGATGGCGTCCTTGGGCTCCAAGGTACTGCAGATCCGCTCCGTGGAATTCGCGGGCAAGTACAAGGTCCCGCTGCGCGTGCTCTCCAGCTTCACGCCGTGGGATATCGCCATTGAAGAGGAAGCCGCGTCCGGCACCCTGATCACTTTTGAGGAAGACGCAAAAATGGAACAAGCCGTCGTTTCCGGCATCGCCTTCAACCGCGACGAGGCCAAGATCTCGATCCTGAGCGTGCCCGACAAGCCGGGCATCGCCTACAACATTCTGGGGGCCGTGGCCGACGCGAACATCGAGGTCGACGTCATCATCCAGAACATCTCCAAGGACGGCAAGACCGACTTCAGCTTCACCGTGCACCGCAACGATTACGCGCGAACGGTCGATTTGCTCAAGACCAAGGTGTTGCCATCGCTGGGCACGGACGAGCTTATAGGCGACACGCGCATCTGCAAGGTCAGCATCGTGGGCATCGGCATGCGCAGCCACGTCGGCATCGCCAGCAAGATGTTCCGGGCGCTCTCCGAAGAGGGCATCAACATCCAGATGATCTCCACCAGCGAGATCAAGACGTCTGTGGTCATCGACGAGAAGTACATGGAGCTCGCAGTGCGGGCCCTGCACCGGGCTTTCGACCTGGACCAGCCCGCCGGCTGAGCTGATTTCCCCTCCCGCAGCCGGGCTTTGGCCCTGTTTCGGGCATAATTGCATGCGCCAGGAAACGTGACCGAGTGGCCGAAGGTGCTCCCCTGCTAAGGGAGTATGGGGTGTAGAGCCTCATCGAGGGTTCGAATCCCTCCGTTTCCGCCAGATACACTTCTGAGAAGCCCCCATTGGACCCTTCCATCGGGGCTTTTTCATTGGGAAAACTGCTTTCAGGGCACTTCTTGTCGTCTCAGCCAATGTCATTTATTGGTGGGTAACAGGAAGGCCTTCGCATGAAGATCGGGGACAAGCGCCGCGACATGGGCCTCGGGGGCTTCCCGGTTGTCGAGCTCGCGCAGGCACGTGAAAAGGCCCGCGCCGCCAGAGCCCTGGTCGACCAGGGCGTGGACCCGATAGTTCAACGCAAACAGGCCAAAAGCGCGCTTGCGGCTCAGCAAGCCGCCCAGAAGACATTCAAGCGCTGCGCTTTGGAATACATCGACTCCAAATCGGCCGAATGGTCGAACGCGAAGCATGCGAGTCAATGGACAAATACTTTGGAGACTTACGCGTTCCCACGCTCGGGCCGATGTTTCGGCCGCATGTGGACCCACAGTGCCGAGAGCACTGACTGGTTGCCTGCATTAGCTCCGCCTCAGCGGGAACAACCTATTGCAACTCACGGCTAGTCGAAGCGGTGGGTCTGCTTCGACAGAAAGGCAGATACCCCTGTGGAAGAATCCGCAGAGAATCGCGGCAGCGCCGCTGCGAGGGCTTCGGTCATGAAGCCCTCCTCATTGCCCATGGTTTCAATGCGCGGCAGTACCTGGATGGCGAGGTACGTCGTCAGCGGGGCGTTGCCGGCCACCGAGATTGCCAGCGCCTCTGCCTTGGCCATGCCTTTGCCGGCCGGCATCACATGGTGCGCAAGACCAAGCGCGAGGGCTTCCTGGGCGCTATAGGTCCGACCGGTCAGCATCATTTCCGTCATTCGGCCGCTGCCGATGATGCGGCCCACGCGGACCGTGGCGCCGCCACCGACAAACACGCCGCGCTGTGCTTCGGGAAGGCCGAAAAAGGCATTCTCCTCGGCCACCCGGATGTGCGCCGCAGTGGCTATTTCAAGCCCGCCGCCCAGCACTGCGCCGTGCATCAACGCGATGACCGGCAACCCGCCATACTGCACATCCTGCAATACCCTGTGCCACAACCGCGACTCCTCGATCGCGCCCAGCGGATCGGTCGCGGTGAGGACCTGCGTCAAGTCCAGCCCGGCACAGAAATGGTCGCCCTGCGCATGCAGGATGACGGCCTTCACGCCAGGAGGAGGCGAGGAGAAGAAGGCACCGATCTCGAGGATCATCTCCTTGTTGACCGCATTGCGTTTTTCCGGGCGGTTCAACCGCAGCTTGGCCACCGCCCCCTCGATACTGAGGTGCAGATAGCTGAATTGGTGTGGAGAGGCCGCCGTGCCGGCGGCACCCGAGGCAGTGGCGCCAGGAAAATCGTGAATTGTATTCATGACATCAAGAATACCATTCACGATTCCGCGACGCAAGCCCGCTTCACCGCTCAGTCATCTGCTTTCGGGGCTGCTGCCTCGGCCGATGCGCACTCGGCCGCGGGCTTTGCAAGCAGGCCTGGCAGCACATAAGTCATGCTCTGTTCCGTGAGGGCTTCCACGTCGATTCGCCGGCCGGTCGCGGCGGACCACCAGACAGAATGATCAAGCCCCCCGATCACGAAATCGCGGATGAAGCGAACATTGAGATCAGGCTGGAACTGCCCGCTCTTGATCCCGTCGCGCAGGATGTCCTCGAAACAGCGCACGTAGATGCTACTGAGCTGGCTGAGGATGGACGAATATTTGTGCGGGGGACGGCGCGTTTCGTGGAAATACAGCAGGTTGAACTTGGGCGAATCGCGCCACGACAGAAATTGCAGCTCCACGAAGCGGCGCATCCGGTCCAGCGGCGTCTTCTCCTTTTTCACTTCGCTGCGGATCATCTGCACCACTTCGGCGTAGTGCCACGCGATCGAGCGGTACAACAGTTCCTCCTTGCCGTCGAGGTGCTTGTAGAGAAGGCCGTCTGAAATGCCCAGGCGTGAAGCGATGGAGCTGATCGAGGTGGCGTCGTAGCCGTTCTCGCAGAACTCCGCCAGCGCCGCTTCGAGGATGGCCTCCCCCCGCAGTTCGAACTCTTTTCGCAGCGATGCGCGCGGCGTAGTCTTTGGCATTTTTCGGGCGGCCGCAACGAGTCTAGACACAGTGGCACGTCCTTTCATTTTTTTTGATACCCCCCATTTTTGCCCATCGTGCCCGCCTCAGTCCACCAAAAACGCCGCCTGAACCACATGTTCGGCCGCGAGCACCTGTGCGGCGTGGGTGTCGCAGCGTGGCAGCACCTGGGCTGCGAAAAACTTCATGACCGCAAGCGGCTCTGCGTTCGCCTGCGGCCCATCCGGCTCGGCTTCCCGCGCCAGCAGCAAAGCCGCGATCAGCGTGCCGGCGAAATCGAGAAAATCGCTGGCCGCTGCGGCAGCCGTCGACGGTTGCGTGGACCAGCGCTGGTTCGAAAGATCAACCAGTGTGGAAAACAGGCTGCAGTACCGGTCAACGGCAGCAAACGGCTGCGCCCATTGGGGTTCTTCTTCGGCGCGCGCCCTGAACTGGCCATGCAGCTCGACGATCAGCTCCCGCAGCGCCTGGCCCTGGTCGCGGAGGACCTTTCGGCGGCCGAAATCCAATGCCTGGATGCCGTTGCTTCCTTCATAGATCGGCCCGACCAGGGCATCCGCGAGATAGCTCGCTACGCCGGTCTCGGCAACATAACCGGCGCCGCCGTGAACCTGGATCGCCATGGCCGTCACCTCCACGGACCGCGCGCTGCACCAGGACTTGGCGACCGGCGTGAGCAGTTCGAGCCGGGCCTTCGCCACTGCTCGCTGCGCGGGAACGGAATGCGCGGCCGAGATGTCCAGCTGGGCGGCGGCGTAGAGATACAGCGCGCGGGCGCCGGCGATCAGCGTGCGCATCGTCAGCAGCATGCGTTGCACGTCCGGGTGGCCGATGATCGGAATCGACGCGGCGCCGCCGGTGACCGGCTTGCCCTGGATGCGATGCCTTGCGTAGCCTATCGCCTGCTGGTAGGCGCGCTCCGCAAGGCCGACGCCCTGCACCGCAGTGGCCAGGCGCGTGATGTTGAGCATCGAGAACATGCAGGCCAGGCCCCGATTCGCCTCCCCCAGCAGCCAGCCCTGGGCGCCTACCCCGTCGCGGCCGAATTCCATCCAACAGGTCGCGCTGGCATGCAGGCCGATCTTGTTTTCGAGGGACACCACCCGGACGTGATTGAAATCCCCTGCGACGCCCGCGACGTCGGCCCGAAGCAAGGGCACCGCGAACAGCGAGATACCCGCCGTGCCTGCGGGGGCTCCCGGCAAACGTGCCAGTACCAGATGCAGCACGTTCGCCACGCCGTCATGATCGCCCCAGGACGTGAACACCTTCTGTCCAACGATCAAGTAGTGGTCGTCGTGGGGGACGGCCCTGGTCCGCAGCAGGCCGAGGTCCGAACCGGCTTGCGGCTCGGTCATTCCAAGGGCGCCGGTCCACTCCCCTGAGACCAGCCTGGGCAGCCATCCTCGCCGCATCCACTCGGGCGCGTGCTGCTCGAGCGCAACCATGACCCCATGGGTCAAGGCCGGCAACTGATTGAAAGCAGCGTCGCCCGCACTCCAGATTTCGCACAATGCGAATTGCACAGCCCAAGGCAGGGCGCTCCCGCGCACCTCGCGCGGCATGGACATGCCCATCCATCCGTCGCTTCGGAACGCGTCATAGGCCTTGGCAATGCCCACGGGCGCCTTGACGCGGCCGCCCTCCAGTCTCGCGCCCTCGCGCTGCGAGGCGTTCCGGCCGGGCGACAGCCACCTCGTCGCGAACCGTCCCCCGTGCGTCAGGACGGCGGCGACGCGCTTCAGTCCCATCGCGCGCCCGGCAAGCAAGGCGTGCCCGGCCATCCGCGTCCCGCTCATTCCGTAGGGGTGGCCGATCGAGATCGCGCCGCCGTGGATGTTGAAGCGTTCATTGGGCAGCCCCAGCCGGTCGCGGCAGTACAGGACCTGCGATGCAAACGCCTCGTTCAGTTCCCACAGGTCGATGTCGTCGATCGATAGGCCGTTGCGCGCCAGCAGGCGGGGCACTGCGAATACGGGCCCGATGCCCATCTCGTCGGGCTCGCATCCGGCCACGGCAAAGCCGCGAAAGGCGCCCAGCACCTTCAGGCCGCGGCTCTCAGCGAACTTGCGCTCCACCACGACGACAGCCGCCGCGCCATCGGACAGCTGGCTGGCATTTCCCGCGGTGACGCTGCCCTCGGGCTCCACCGCCTTGAGGCCGGCCAGACCGTCCAACGTCGTGCCGGCGCGCGCGCCTTCGTCGTGGGCCAGCGTCGCGGTTTCCTCATAGGTGGTGTCGCTTCCTTTGGCAACCACCCGCCGCCGCACGGTGATCGGCACGATTTCGTCCCGCAGGATCGCCTGCTGCTCCGGCGACGCGTGGCGCAGCTGGCTTTGCAGCGCGTAGGCGTCCTGCTGTTCACGCGAAATCCCGTAGCGCTTTGCCACCACCTCGGCGGTCTGCAGCATGCTCATGCGGTAGATCTCAGGATACTTCTGCAGCAGCCAGGCTTCCTCCACGTTCGAGCGGTTCTTGCCCGGGCCCTCGATCAGGCTCAGCGACTCCACGCCGGCCGCCACCATCACGTCACTGCCACCGGCGATGATCTGCTGCGAGGCGATGGCGATCGCCTGCAGGCCGGAGGAGCAAAAGCGGTTGACCGTCAGGCCGGCCGCTGTCACCGGCAACCCGCCCCGCAGCGCTGACTGCCGGGCAATGTTCTCGCCGGTTGCGCCTTCGGGATAGCCGCAGCCCACGGTCACGTCCTCGACCTCGCCGGGTTCGATGCCCGCACGTTCGACGGCGGCGGCGATCGCATGGCCGGCCATGGTGGCACCGTGCGTCATGTTGAGGCTGCCGCGATGGGCCTTGCCGATGGGGGTTCGGGCATAGCCCACTACTACTGCTTCTCGCATCAAAGTCGTTCCTTAAGTCAAACTGCCAGCCACTGGCGGAAGATTTCGGGTTGCGCAGTCAATGCCTGGGGCGAACCCGAATAGACGATCTGCCCACGCCCCATGACATGCACGGTGCGCGATAAGCGCAGCGCGATGGTCAGCTTCTGCTCCACAAGAAGAATGCCGACGCCCGCGGCGGCGATTTCGCTGAGCAGTTCGGCAACCTGTGCCACCACTTTCGGCGCCAGGCCCTCGGTGGGTTCGTCCACCAGCATGACCCTTGGGTTGCCCAGCAGACTGCGGCAGATGGTCAACATCTGCTGCTCGCCGCCGGACAGCGACCCGGCGTTCACCTCTGCGCGCTCGGCCAGGCGCGGAAAGCGCTGAAACATCTCCTCGAGGCTCCACTGCGACTCGCCGCCGGGGCCGCGCTTGATTCCCAGGGAGAGGTTCTTGCGCACCGTGAGCTCGGGGAAGACGTCACGGCTCTCCGGGACGTACGCGATGCCCGCGCGCGCGACGAGGTGCTGTGGCAGCCCGATCATTTCGGCATCGTCGAGGCGGACCGACCCTTGTGCCTGAACCTCGCCGATGATTGCCTTGAGCGCGGTGGACCGGCCAGCGCCGTTGCGCCCGAGCAGGCTTACCACCGCGCCGGCGGGTACCTCGAGGTCGATGCCCTGCAGGATGTGGCTCTGTCCGTAGTAGGCATGAAGGTTCTTGATGCTAAGCATGGTCCTGCTCCAAATCCCCGAGGTAGGCTTCCCGCACCGCGGCGTTGTCGCGGACAGCTTCGGGCGTGCCGGTGCACAGGACTTTGCCGGCCACCAGCACGGTGATCCGATCGGCCAGGCCGAAAACGACGCTCATGTCGTGCTCCACCATGACCAGCGCACGGCCTTCGCTGACGCGGCGAATCAAGCCAATGGCCCGTTCGGTCTCGGCCTGGCTCATGCCGGCGGTGGGTTCGTCGAGCAGCAGCACGGAGGGCTTGCCGGCGACGGCGATCCCGATCTCCAGTGCACGCTGTTCCGCGTAGCTCAAGTTCTCGGCCAGCGTGTCCGCCCGCGCTTCCAGCTCGGTTTCCTCAAGCAATTCCTGCGCGCGCCGGTTGGCCGCATGCGATTTGGCGACGTTGCGCCAGATCGAATACCGGTCTCCGCTGCTCCACATACATCCGCAACGTAGGTTTTCCAGCACACTCAGACGCGGGAAGAGGTTGCTGATCTGGAAGCTGCGGGCGAGGCCCAGGCGCGCGATCTCGTGCGGGACCAGTCCGGATATCTTCTTCTGGCCCAAGGTGATGCGCCCCCCGGACAAGGGCTGGCGTCCAGAGATCACGTGGAACAGCGTGGATTTGCCGGCGCCGTTGGGGCCGATGATGCAATGGCGCTCCGACGCGGCAATCGACAAGTTCACGCCCTGGAGCACCTTGAGGAGGCCGTACTGCTTGCGCACCTCGGTCAGTTCGAGTGCCGTGCTCATGCTGCCTCCATCTTGCCGTGGGTGACGTCAGGTGCGGCTCGCCGGGTCCTGGCCGCACGCGCGAGCGTGGACCATCCCCACCAGGCGCCCGAGGCGGCCACCAGGAGCCAGAGCAATAGCGCACCCGCCAGCGGAAGCCCGAGCGTGAAGATCGACACGGCGCCGCCGCCGCTCATGCGCCGGGCGAACACGACCTCGGTCATTCCGATCAGGCCGGTGGCCACCACCAGGATGGCCGCGGCGCGCACGAGCCCGTTGCGCAGCAGTTGCCTGCGTCCCGTCCCTGCGACGAGCAGCGCACGCTGCGCCGCGAAGGCCCCCGCCAGGCCGTTCGGCGAGAACAGGATCACGCAGGTGAAGATGACTCCGAGGTAGAAGAGCCAGGCCGGCGTCACGCCGCTGAGCTGGGTGCTGAGCAAGGTCACGCCGATTGCGCCGGCGATGGTTCCGAAAAAGGAGCCCGTTCCACCGAGCACCGTCATGAATACCGGCAGCGCCGAATGTTCGATCGACAGCGACGCCAGGCCGACGTGCTCGTAGCTCAGCGCGGACAGGCTGCCCGCGATTCCCGCAAAGAAGCTGGCCACGGTGAAGGTGAGCCAGCGCACCATGCGAACGTCGTAGGCGAGAAACCGAAGACGCTCGGCGTTCTCCCGCGCGGCCAAGGCGATGCGGCCAAGTGGTGTGGTCTCGAAATGGCGGATCGCCAGCATGCTCAGCGCCACCCAGCAGACAATCAGCAGATAGACCTGCCATGGCGGCCCGAACGTGATGCCAAGGGGCGTGGGGCCGACCCACCGGTCCACCGACAGGCCTTCTTCTCCGCCCGACACCGACCTGAACACATAGCCCAGGCCCATGGCCAGTTCGCCGATGCCCAGGGAGATCATGGCGAAGGCCAGCTTCTCGCGGCGCGTTGCGATCCAGCCAATAGCCGCGCCGGCAAGCGCCGCGACGAGGCCGCACGCCAGCGGTAACAGGGAGATCGGCACGTAGGGGATCGATTGCACGTGAAAACCCTTCAGGAGGTAGACCAGGGCGTATCCGCCGACCCCGAAGAAGATGCCGTGGGCAAACCACAGCATTCCGCAGATGCCGTACATGAGGTGGAACGACAGCGCGAACAGGATTGCGATCGCAATCTGCGACGCGCCGGTGAGCATGGCCGGAGACAGCTGGAGCAGGGGCAGAGACATGGCGGCCGCGAACAGCGTGAGCGCCAGCAACAATCGATGAGGGCGGGTGAACATCAGACGTCTCGCGTTCCGAAAAGCCCGCGCGGGCGAACCAGCAGCAGGACGATCATCAGAAGATAGGGAAGCAGCGGTGCGATGGATGCGGTCGACAACTGGCGCAGGTCGGTGCTGCGAGCCAGCGCCTGCCCATCCAAGTGCAGCAGCGCCGCCATGTCCAGCAATGAAATCGGGTAAGAAACCGCGGCGGTCTGAACCAGGCCAATCAGCAGGGACGCGATCAGCGCACCGCCGAGCGAACCGAGCCCGCCGACCACCACCACCACGAAGATCAGAGCGCCGAGCTGGATGGCCATCGTCGGCTGCGTGCCCAGGACGTTGCCCGCCAGCGCCCCGGCCAGGCCCGCCAGGCCCGCGCCCACCGCGAACAGCTGGTTGAACAGGCGCGGCACGTTGTGGCCCAGCGCCGCTGTCATTTTGGGATGCGTCAGCGCGGCCCGGATGATGGATCCGATCAGTGTCAGGCGCATAACCAGGAACAGGACAATGAAGACCAGCAGCGTCAAGCCGAATGACAGAACCTTGTACGCCGAGTACTGGATGCCACCGGTGCTCAACAGCGGAAAGTCGAGGAAAGCCGGAACCAGGTAAGGCACCGAGGTCCTGCCCCAGATCAGTTGAACCGCTTCTGTCAGCACATAGGCCAGGCCGAAGGTCACCAGCAATTCCGCCAGGTGGCCCGCGCCCCGCGCCCGTGACAGCACGTGACGCTCGATCACGGAGCCCAGGATGGCCACCCCGATCGGCGCCAGGCACAGGCCGAGCCAGAAGCCGCCGATCCGCGACAGCTCATAGGCGAAGTACGCGCCAAGCATGAAGAAGGTCGCATGGGCGATGTTCAGCACGCCCATGATGCCGAACACCAGCGTGAAGCCGCTGCTCAAAAGGAACAGCATCAGCCCGTAGGAGATACCGTTGAAAACGACGAAGGCGACACTGTCCATGGAACGCTCCGATATAAATGCCGCGCGTCAGGAAGGCCGCGCCATCTTGCAGGTGGTCGGCATCATCGAACCCTGCGGCGAAGGCGGGTACAGCGTCTTGAAGCCGACGCCGGTGGTGCGCCCTTCGACAACATATTTCTCCGGCACCGATGCGGATAGCTGCACGATGGTGAGCGGGAACTCGAACTGGTGATCGGTGATCCGGAAAGACGCCGGCCCGGAGGGCGTGGTGATCCTGGTCTGCTCCAGCGCGACCGCGACCTTGCGCGGGTTGTCCTCGCCGACCTTGTCGATGGCGGACTTGAACATGTCCAGCATCCAGACCATGCGCTCGGCGAAGTAGCTTCCGTTGAAGTTGCTCCGGTAGTTGGCATACACCTTCTTCATCTCCGCACTGACGCCATCGTTGGGGTTCAGGTCAGTCACGGCGACCACCGGCACGATGGCCAGGTCCTGCGGCGTGATCACGGCCATGTGCGGGGACAGATTGCCGTACGCGGCATAGACCTTGACCTTGAGGCCGGCCGCCACGATGGCCTTATAGAAGCGAATGAAGTCCACGTCGAACGCGCTGGTCAGCACCGTGTCGACGTTGAGTTGCCGCAGTTTGGCGACGTAGGGCGTGAAGTCCTGCACCTTGCCGAAGGGCAGGATGACGTCGGAGGCCACCACGCCGGCATTGGGCAGACGCTCCTTCACCAGCTGCGCGGCTGCGTCGTGGAAAGCCTGGCCCAATGCATAACCTTGGTCAATCTGGTAGATGCGCTTGACGCCCGGATCCCTGGCCATCGCGTTGACCAGGGCCGAGGCGTACATGTCGGCGCCGATGCCCCAGCGGAAGTGCCAGTACGAGCACTTCTCGTTGGTCAGCGCGAGGGCACCGCCGGAGGTGTTGAAGAAGACCATGGGATTGTCCGGCGAGCGCTTGTTCTGACGCTCGACGAAGGCGGTGGTCGCCAGAGCGTGGTTGGAACCGATGCCCACGGCGACATAGCGGATGCCATCGTCATAGGCCTTGTTGAGCAGTTCGTTGGTCTTCTCGACGTTGCCGGCGTTGTCGAGCGGAACGATCTGGATCTTCCGGCCCTTGAGCACGCCGCCGCGGGCGTTCAGCTCATCGGCGGCGACCATCAGGTTGTCGACCCAGGGCTTGCCGGTGCCGGCCGTCGGTCCCGACAGCGGCTCGATGACGGCGATGCGCACCGGCTGGCTGGAAGCTGCCGCGGGCAGCAAGCAACCGGCGGTAACCGCCAAAGCGCAAATGCCGTGAAACGCTCGAGTGAATTGCATGGTGATTCCTTATCTCTTGATGGGCAACTGAGAAGAATTGCGCGTGGGGCGCGGATACAAACGAATGCTCGAAAGGTGGATCAGGCGCGCGCGGCGCCGCGCTGCCACAGGCCGTCCTTGATCGCTTTTCTCATGACCTTTCCGGTCACGGTGAGCGGCAACTGCGCCATGAACTCGATGCGGCGCGGATATTCGTGGCGTTCCAGGCGGGTGCGGCCGTACTCGACCAGCTCGCTGCTCAGGGTTTCGGAGGGCTCGACTCCGGGCTTGAGCTGCACGACAGCCGTCACGGCCTCGCCGCGCACTTCGTCGGGCAGCCCGACCACGGCCACCAGGTCGACCGCCGGGTGGGTGGCGAAGCAAGCCTCGATGTCCGAGGGTCCGATGCGATAGCCCGAGCTCTTGATGATGTCGTCGTTACGGCCGACGAACCACAGGTAGCCCTCTTCGTCCTGCCAGGCCTCGTCGCCGGTCAGCAGCCACTCGCCACGCAGCTTGGCTGCCGTCGCGGCTTCGTCGCCCCAGTAGCCCAGGAAGGTCTGTGGATGGCTGCGGTGCGATGCGATCTCCCCCACCTCGCCGCACTTCACCGGCTCGCCAGCAGCGTTCACGATCTGTAACCGGGCGCCCGGAACCCCAAGGCCAAGCGAGCCGAAGCGTGCCGGCATCAACGCCGCGTTGTGAACGGTGAAAGGGGCGCACTCGGTCTGCCCATAGGCCTCGCCCGGGATGAGGCCGAACGCCGACTGAAGGTACTCGAACATGTCCTTTCCAAGCGACTCGCCGGTACAGAACAGGCTGCGCAGCACCGTCGGCGGCGGCGTCCTGACCTGCCGCATCATGCGCAGCATGGTCGGTGTCAGCAGGGTGTTGCGAATCTTGTGACGCGACATGAATGCGAACACCGCGTCGGGGTCGAAGGGATGCGGCGCCTTCCAGGACACCAGCGGGGTGCCGGCATACAGAAAGGAGAGCAGGATCCCGGAAAAGCCGGCGATCCAGGTCCATTCCGCGGGCGACCACGCAACGTCGCCCGTCGTTCCGAGGTCGGTGTGGATCATGGCAAGTCCACCCACGCCGCCGAGCCAGCCTCCGTGCGAATGCACCACTCCCTTGGCTTTGCCGGTGGTGCCCGAGGTGTAGATGATGTATGCCGGATCGCGGCCCTGGCCTGGTACGCCGGGGGACAGTGTCGAACCCTTTGCCACGTCGGACCAGAAGTTGGCAGTGCCCGCTTCAGTTCCGTCGGTGAGCCAGATCGTCATGTCGGGCGGAAGCTGGTCCAACAGGGGCTGCAACTTTGCATAGCCTGTGCGATCGGTCACGATGCCCTTGGCGCCCGAATGAGCCAGCCTGTGCAGCAGTCCGGTCCCGCTGAACACGCTGGCGATCGGCATCGCGATGGCCGCCAGCCGCCAGGCTGCGATCAGCGCGATCGGCATCTCGGGCGTCTGCCCCAGAAACAGAGCCACGCGGTCGCCCCGACGGACGCCGCGCGCGGCGAGGGCGTTGGCGAAACGCGTCGACAGCTCCCGCAGCTTCGCGTAGCTGTAGGTGGTGACGGTTCCGTCGGGCGCTTCGTCCATCAGGGCGAGGGAGTCCGGGGCGCTCTCGGCATGCCTGTCGCACAGGGCGATGCTCAGGCCTCCCGACGCAGGGCCGTTGGTGGCGTATTTTTTCAGAAATGCCGCATAGCGGGCCAGGTCGAACGTCAAGAGGCCTCCCTTTCGGTGGTGGCTGATAGCCCGCCAACTGCGCGCAACGCGGCGGGAACGGGTTGTCCATGGGCTTCGCACAGAGGGTGAACCAGGCTCCGCACTTCGGCGGCGCCCAGCCGGTCCATCAAGGCGACAGGCGCGAGGCCGAACCGCAACGCCACGCGGGCCGCAAGATCGAAATCCGCCGCTGCGGCCACGCCTTGGTCAAGCGCGTGGAGAATCGCAAGGAACACGCTGCCCCTGAGTCGATCGACGATGGCCTGCGGAACGGACGCGGGCGCAGCGGACTTGTCCCCCAGGGGCCAGGGTGTCATCGCGGCCGCATGCGAAACCACGTTGGCGGCCGGTGCATAGAAAGGGCCCAGAGCAGCCAGCGCCGCTATTGCGCCGTGTGTTGTCCTCGGGCTGCCGAGATTGCAAAGAGCCAGCGGCGCGATGGGCGGCTCAAACGCCAGTTTCGCGGCCTCGTCGACCAGGCTGGCGGACGCCAGGCCCTCATCGACGATGCGAGCTGCCTCGTTGATGAAGGGAAGGTAGAAGCGGTTGACCACGAAGCCAGGGGAGTCCTTGCATTGCAGCGTGGTCTTGCCGATCGAGCGACAGAACGCGATGGCGCGTTCGAGGCTGGACTGGCTGGTGCGGGTGCTGCGCGTGATCTCGACCAGCGCGTTTTGGTGCGCGGGAATGAAGAAATGCATTCCGGTGAAACGCGAAGGCTGTGCAATGGAACCCGAAAGGGCCTCGATGGAGAGCGCGCTGGTGTTGCTGGCAACCAGGGCGTCGGGTGCCACGATGCCGCCGATCTGCCGGAACAGTTCCGACTTGACTGCCAAATCCTCGAACACCGCTTCGATCACGGGATCGCAGGCCGCCACTCCCTCGATCCTGCTGTCACTGGAAATTCGCGCCATGGCGGCGGCGGCTTGCTCCTGTGTCAGGCGCCCCCGCGCGGCAAGGCGCTGCAGGTCCATGCGCATGCGCTCGAACGCGGTATCCAGCGCGGCCGCGTTCTGATCGTGCAGGACGACGGCGCGCCCCGACAGCGCGCAGGCCAGCGCAATTCCACAGCCCATCACGCCGCTGCCGATCACCGCCGTTTTAATTTCGTGAATACGATTCATGGAATTGAGAATAGCATTCATGAAGCGCGTTTGCAAGGCTTTCTGGCGGGGGATGAACTGTTGAGCGGAGGTCCCTTTTGAGGCGCAGTGCCGCCAAACGGTGCGCGTGGATGCAAGCCGCGCCGACGCTCGTCCGACGGGCTGCTCGCATGCTGGTCCGTGGATCAACCGCGCCGAGGATGCCCCAGGATGGAGCGGGCGCGAGGCGCCGACATCAAGGCTCGATGATGACCTTGCCGAATAATTCACGCCGGTCCAGCGCCTCGAACGCCTCGACGGCCCGCGACAACGGTACCGTCCGGTCGATCATCGGGATGAGCTTGCGTTGCTGCACCAGGTCGAGCAGGGCGTGCAGGCCGTCCCTGTCCCAGGCATTGGAGCCCTGGATGTTGAGCTCGAAGGTCCAGATGTAGCGAATGTCCGTTTGCGGGTCGTAACCGGCGGTGGCTCCGCAGGTCATCAACCGCCCGCCCCGGTGCAACGAACGCAGGGAGGGCACCCAGGTGTCGCCGCCAGTGAAATTCACCACCATGTCGACGCCGCCGCCTCCCCATACCCTGGGTTTGCCGAACCGCTCGTGGATGGCCTTCATGAAATTGACGGCCTGGTAGTTGATGCCTTCGTGAGCACCCAGCTCGATCAGCCGGTCCAGCTTCTCGCGGGTGGAGGCGGCCGCCACCACATGGGCCCCGGCCAGTCGGGCCAGTTGCACACAGCAGGTTCCAACGCCCCCCGAAGCGCCGAGCACCAGCACCTTTTCGCCGGCCGCCACCTTGCCGCGCGTGATCATCATGCGGTAGGCCGTACCGTAGGCGACCGGGAGGGCTGCAGCCTCGGCGAAGGACACGCGATCGGGCAACGCCATCAGCATGTGGGCCGGGACTTCACAGTACTGCGCCAGCCCGCCGTCCGACATCTCGCCGATCAACTGGTTTTTCACATGGTCCATGGGATCGACCAGGACCCGGTCGCCTACCTTCCAGCCCGACACGCCTTTGCCTACGGCCGCGATCTCGCCGGCCATGTCGATCCCCATGATGATCGGCATCGGAACCTTGATGCCCGGCATGCCTCGCAGCGTAAACAGGTCGTGGTAGTTCAAGGCACACGCCTTGACGGCGAGCACGACGCTCCCTTCTCGCGCTACGGGATCGGGCCACGCGTTCTCGCAGGCCAATTCACCGATTTCGCCGTGCCGGCGAATCACCACTGCTTTCATTGCCGCTCCTGTACTGGAATTTGGAAGGTTGCTGGAACGCGTGCCCTCGTCATGGGCTGATTTCCGGGCGCGGCACGCCGAAGCAGCCCCGTCCGACCGCCGTCAGACGATCCTGGTCGTCGAAGACGTCGACGTCCACGACACCCACGGTCTTGCCGACCTTGCGAATCAAAGCCTTCGCCACCAGAAAAGCTCCGCTCGATGGACGTAGGTAGTCGATGCGGAAGTTGATAGTCGGCACGGGGCCCCCGGTCACCATGACCACAGCAAAATCGCCCGCCGTATCAACCAGCGAAGCCACCGGACCTCCGTGGTATTGGCCCGATCCGGCAAAACGCTCGAGTTGCGCGCGCATGGGCAGCCTGAGGGACAGCGTCCCGGCTTCCACGTCCATGCTTTCGCAGCGCAACTGGAGGAAATCGATGAAAGGCGAGCTGTCGAGCTGCCCCTGGAGCTGCTCCATCGTCATGTACTGGTTATCGGGCATCTTGCGGCGCTAACTGTTGTGTCCCACGGAAGCAGGGCACGGGTGGAAAAATGATGAATATAATTCATGACATGTTAAACGGCAAGAAAAATCAGCATTCCAGGCGCTTCGAGAGGGGCGGCGGCTCGCTGTGGGCGCTGCGGGGCACGACTGATACAACGAGGAACACGCGCCAGGAGGCGCCGGCGCTTGCGCGACTGTCGCGCTAGCGGGCCAGCCGCTTGCCCGTGGGATCGAGGGCCTTGGCGGTGATGCTGACGTCGAGAAGACTGGCCGAGGACATCAGGGCATTGAGCACCATGGACCTGGAGGATCTGAGCTCTTCCAGAATCGCCTGCTGTGCGGCTTTTGCGTCGCCTTGGCTCAAGGCTTCGATCAGGGCTTCATGCTCATGGCGCATTTCGGCCGTGCGGTCCCGGATCGCCAGGCCGAAATGGAAGAAGCGCTCCATTTCGTGCAGCACTTCGGCCAGCGCGCCGACCAGCCGTTCGTTGCCGGTGGCAGAGGCGATCAGCAGGTGGAACTCCGAATTGGCGCGCAGGAACCGGTCCTCGCTGTCGCGATTACCTGGCTTGTAGCTCAGCCCGCAAACCTTGTCGAGCCGCCGCAGGCTGACCTCGTCCACGCGTCCGGCTGCGGCCTTGACGATCGCAAGCTCAAGGACCTCGCGCAGGCCATACAGGTCGTTCACGTCACGCAACGTGATGGGTTTGATCTGATAGCCGCGCCGGTGTAACGGCTGCAGCAGTCCGTGTGTCGCCAGGCGGTCGAGCGCAGCGCGGGTGGCGGCGCGCTTCAGCTTGAAGTGCTCCTCGATCTCGGCTTCCGACACGGTTCGCCCGGGCGCCAGTTCGCAGCGCACGATCGCACGTCGTATCGACTGGAATGCCAGGTCACTCTGCCGCTCCGATGCCAGAGGCCTCACCGCCGCGTCGCGCGCCGGCGGTCCCGTTGTTTGCAGAACGGCATTCTTGCCCGCGGTTGCCATGGATCCAACTATAGCACCGCGGTGTTGCATGGCATTTCATAACAGGTTACAGTAACCTCAATAACAGTTTATGAAACCGATGCTGCCACTCGACCACATCCTCTGGACCGTCCCGGACCTCCAGTCCGGGATATCGCTCTTCGAGCAAATGACTGGCGTACGTGCGGGTATCGGCGGCAGGCATCCCGGCCGCGGCACACAAAATGCGCTGGCATCGTTTGGTGAAGGCTGCTATCTCGAGATCGTCGCGCCCGATCCGGCCCAGCCGCTGGAAAACAACTACGGCGCCATCGTCCACGCCCGGCAAGCCCCCGGCCTGATCACCTTCGTGATGCGGTGCACCGACATGGCGCCGGTGGCAAGCGCCGCTGCGCGCCTGGGACTGCCATGGGACGGACCGAACCCTTGCAGTCGACAGCGGCCCGACGGCGAGTTCCTGCACTGGCGTCTCGGCTTCACCGAGGGCTCTGCGTTCGGGGACTACCTGCCTTACTACATCGACTGGCAGGACACGCCCCATCCGTCGGAGACGGCGCCTGGCGGCTTGCAGCTGCTGGAATTCGAAGTGATTCACCCCAAGGCCGACGAGCTGCGGGCGATTTACCGGGAACTGGGAATCGCGGTTCCGGTGCGTCGCGCGCTGCAGCCCGGCATGCGTGCGCTGGTGGCTTGTCCTGCCGGCCAAATCGTTCTTACATCGCTCCTATGACATCAAACATCACAGCAGAATCCCTGCCCCACAACCCAGACGTTCTCAGGTCCACCTCCGACGACAGGACGCTTCTGGTCCACGGTGGCCGGCAACCCGGGCGGTTTTCCGGCATGGTGAATACGCCGGTCCACCGCGGCTCGACTATCCTGGCCTCCAGTCTGGAGGAATGGGAGCGCTGGAAGGCCCGGGAAAACGGGACCAGTCGCTACGGGCGATTCGGCACGCCAACGACGCACAGCTTCCAGGACCTGATCGCCAAGCTCGAAGGCGGACACCGCAGCATCGTGTTTCCCTCCGGGCTGTCGGCGTGCACGCACACCTTGCTTTCCTTCCTGCAGGCTGGCGACCACATCCTCATGACCGACAGCGTCTACGGCCCCGTGCGCAGCTTTGCGACACAGGTGCTCAAGCGCTTCGGAATCGAAGTCGGTTTTTTCGATCCTTTGATCGGCTCGGGCATCGGTGCGCTCATCCGGCCCAACACGCGCGTCGTGTACGTCGAATCCCCAGGCTCATGGACCTTCGAGGTGCAGGACATCCCGGCCATCGCGGAGCAAGCCCACCGCGCGAAGGCGACGGTGGTGATGGACAACACCTGGGCGTCGCCGTTGTTCTTCAAGCCCTTCGAGCATGGAGTGGACGTTTCGATCCAGGCCGCAACCAAGTACATCGTCGGCCATTCCGATGCATTTCTCGGGGTCGCCACCGGCACCAGTGAAAGCTGGGAACGCCTGCAGAAGGGAAGCCACGATTTTGGCGAGATCGCCGGCCCCGACGATATCTACCTGGCCTTGCGCGGCCTGCGCTCCATGGACGTTCGACTGGCCAGACACTGGGAAAACGGCGCGATCCTCGCCGAGAGCCTGCGCGAACACAAGCTGGTCCACAGCGTGCTGCATCCGGCCCTGCCCGAGCACCCGGGCCACGCCTTGTGGAAGCGCGACTTCCGCGGCGCGAGCGGCCTGTTCGGAGTGCAGCTGCACAGACTGGAGCCGCACGTCATCAAGGCGCTGTTCGATCGCCTGCAGTTGTTCGGTGTGGGCTTTTCGTGGGGCGGCTTCGAGAGCCTGGCGGTGCCGTCCGAAGAATCGATTCCCGGTTCCGCGCGCACCTGGCCGCATGCGGGAAAGATCATCCGGATCCATGCCGGGCTGGAAAGCGCCGAGGACCTGGTGGCCGACATGAGACAGGCGTTCAGGCACGCCGCCAGCCTGGTTTGACCGGAGATGGGTGGGGGCCACGCGTGATTGTCGATTCATACCGGGCTCTCGAAAGGGCAGTGGATCAGGTGGTGGTTGACAAACACCTTGAGATTGGAGCGCATTCATGAGCATTTCGAACGGGCGTGAGGGAGTTCTCGTCGGCCAGCTTCCGACGAACTGGGCGCGAAGGACGCCCAGGAAAACCGCCATCGTTTTTGGCGAGGAACGAATCAGCTTCCAGGACTTCAACGATCGTGTGAATCGTTGCGCCGCCTTCCTCACCCAGCAAGGTCTACGCAAAGGCGACAAGGTTGCGGTGCCCAGTCGCAACCGGCCGGAACTGCTCGAGATCCTTTTTGCGGCCGCCAAGTCCGGCATCACCTACGTCCCCGTGAACTCTCGCCTGGTTTCGGTCGAAATCAACTTTGTCCTCGGCGATTCCGGTGCAAAGCTGTTCCTGCTGTCCGATTACTTCGAAGTGGCCCGGGACCCGAATCGCAAGCGATCCGAAGTTTCCGGCCGGTAGCCGCGATGTGGTCGTCGTCAGCACGGCATCGCAGGGAAGCCTCGTTGTCCATAGCTCCCGCTCGGTTAACCCGCCTTACCTCGACATGGCACTGCCTCCGTTTGACTGGCTGTGGTTCAGTTCAGCTCAGCAAAACGGGGGAATCCGTGTTTCCCCTTGTTCAAGTGACTTGACTAATGATCATGTCGGGGCTAAAGTTTGACAACTCGCAGCCGTCCCGGCCGTGACACTCAGGGAAATCTGATGACGTATATGACCGACGTGGTCGAGCTCACGCGGCAGCTGGTCCGAATGGAGACCATCAATCCGCCCGGCCAGGAAGAGGAATGCGCCCGATGGCTCTCAGGCTTTCTGCGCGACATCGGCTTTAAGGCAGAGCTCATTCCTTTCGGCCCGGGCCGGTATAACCTGGTGGCAGACCTGCGCGGTACGGGCGCGGGCAAATTGCTCGCCTTCTCAGGCCACATGGACACCGTCCCCCTAGGCCGGGCAGCTTGGAACGTGGACCCGTTCGCAGGCGAGATTCGCGAAGGCCGGTTGTACGGGCGCGGCGCGACCGACATGAAGTCAGGCATCGCGGCTTTCCTGGTGGCTTGCATTCAGTCAAGGGACGTGATTGATGCTTCGGCAGGCGTTCGCATCCTGCTGACGGGAGGGGAAGAGACCGGTTGTGACGGCGCACGTGCAATCCGAGAGCGCCTGCCTGGCTATCTTGACAACGTTGGCGCGCTAATCGTCGGCGAACCAACTCAGA
The DNA here is from genome assembly GCA_029237735.1 of Ramlibacter sp. Taxonomy (GTDB): domain Bacteria; phylum Pseudomonadota; class Gammaproteobacteria; order Burkholderiales; family Burkholderiaceae_C; genus Ramlibacter. The sequence continues at coordinate 23,802 of JAQZBU010000003.1, forward strand.
ATTATCCATTCGTAGGGCACAAGGGCGCGCTATGGCTGCGAGGCGCCGCCCAAGGGATCGCTGCGCACGGCGCGATGCCGGAAGCCGGAGATAACGCGATCTACAAGATCGTAGACGCCATCGACAGACTGCGGAAGTTCGCGTTGGTGCACCAGCATCCGTTGATGGGCGGGGCTTCGATGAATGTCGGCACCGTCTCCGGCGGCCTGAATGTCAACTCGGTGCCGGATGCGGCGCGCTTCGAGGTCGATCTTCGAACTGTCCCCGGAATGGAGCACGCCAAGCTCCGCAACGAGCTAGCGACCCTGCTCGGAGACGATGTGCAGCTGTCTGCGTTCGCCGACGTTCCTCCTCTTGAGACGAGCGAAACGCATCCGTGGTTGCAACGCGTATTCGCGTGTTGCGCGCCCGAATGCGGACAGATCATCCCAAAAGTGGTGCCCTACTCGGATGGCAGCGTCCTCGTTTCCGACTCGAGTGTGCCGGTCGTCATCCTTGGGCCTGGCGAGCCTCAGACCATGCATAAGACGGACGAATACTGCCGCGTTGACCGCTTGTACGAGGGAGTGCGGGTCTATGGACGCATTCTTCACGACTGGCAGGACGGATCAGTAAACGCCTCCGGCGCCCCTGTGTTCGCCGTCGCCAACTGATTCCAGTTCGGAACGATCCCTTTTTGGCGCGCATTATGCTTAACTTGAGCAGCTGTAAACACACTTGACCGTTCCACCAACCGGAGATTGACCCCATGCAAGCAGACCTGAAGGCAGGCGACGTCGTCCTGCCGCGCGATACTAGCCACGTCGAGTCACACGGCGTAGACATTATTCCACCTCAGGCGCGGCACTCATCGCCCAAGGACGTTTTCTACGTCTTCCTGGGTTCCCAGATGTGCTTCGGAATCATCGTAATTGGCGCGTTGCCCGTCGTCTTTGGCCTAAGCTTTTGGGCTTCCCTCACATCTATCACGGTTGGCCTCGGTCTCGGGTCCATCTTATTCGGGTTGCTCGCTCCCTTCGGCGCCAAGACGGGAACGAACGGCCCCGTGGCGAGCGGTGCCCACTTCGGTGTGAACGGGAAGGCGATTGGCACCGTTATGGGCGTACTAGTTACGCTGGGCTTCTATGCGCTGACGGTCTGGACGGGGGGCGAGGCGGTAATCGCCGCAGGTAGCCGGCTGTTCGGGTGGCAGTCCACACCCGACCTGCTCTTTGCCGGTGCTGCGGTCATTGGTGTACTTACGGTGGCTGCCGCCATCTTCGGGCATGGGCTGATCGTGAAATCCGAGACATTCGTGAGTTACGTAATCGCAGGCACCCTCATGATTGCAGCAATCTCCCTCGCCCCCGGCTTCGACGCCGCTTATCCGGGGACCGGCAAGTTTGCAGCGGGATCATTCTGGCCGACGTGGCTGCTCGCGAGCAGCATCTGCGCAGCGCTTCCGATCTCCTACGCAACCATCCTGAACGACTACACCCGCTACCTCCCTGAAACGACCCGCACATCGCGGGCCGTATGGGCGGCGAGCGGAGGCATGTTCGTTGGCTGCTGGCTTGCCCTCTCCTTTGCCGCGTACGTCACCACGATCTTTAAGAGCCCCGACGCTCCCTTCGTTTCCGGTTTGATAGGGCTGCTTCCGATCTGGCTGGTTCTCGTGTTCGCGTTTGTCGGCATCGTCGGCAGCCAACCTCAGGGGAGCCTCTGCCTCTACCATGGTGGTCTTGGTATGCAGAGCTTGGCGCCGCGGACGAGCCGGGTGGCGTGGACGGTCCTGCAAAGCGTTGCTGGGATGATCCTCGTGTGGGCTGGTATCTATCTTGCAAACATGACGGATTTGCTGATCGCCTTTCTGACGCTGATCGAGTGCGCGGTGTCGCCCTGGCTCGCCATCAACGTTGTGGGGTACTTCTTGGTCGCGAAGGGCAAATACGCCCCCCATCAACTACTCGTGAGCAATCAGAGTAGCCAATACTGGTACTCCGGCGGATGGAACATACAAGCGCTGGTCTCATGGGCGGCCGGCACGATCGTGGGCCTGCTTTTTGCCGAAACGGCCGTGTTCAACGGGCCGCTCGGTGGATTCACCGGCGGAACCAACGCCGCCTGGCTGCTGGCGGGCATCGCTGGCGCCATCCTCTATCTAATTCTGCAAAACAAGTCAGTCCGACGCGACCTGGCACCCTAAAGGAGAAGGTGATGATGCTTAACAATTCAGATTGGTACGACTTGGCCCGCGAGACAAACTGGACACCGACGTACGTGGAGGAGGCTGACCTCTTCCCGCGCGAGATCAGTGACCCATACGACATCCCGGTGACGGAGTGGGAGAAGTTCGACGAGCCATACAAGGTGACCTACCGCGACTACGTCCGTACCCAGCGTGAGAAGGACGTCGGCGCGTATTCTATTAAGTCGGCCTTGGACCGTGTGTCGTTCTACAAGAGCGCAGATCCTGGGTGGAAGGCGCTGTTGCAACTGCATTTCGGCGCGATCCCCTTTGTCGAATACGGCTCCGTCTCGGCTTTTGCGCGGATGACTCGGTTTGGCCGCGGGCCTGGCATGCGGAACATGGCCTCCTTTGGCACCTTGGACGAAATCCGCCACACGCAGATTCAGATGTTCTTCGGCTACGAGTTCCTCAGTGTGGACCGCGCATTCGACTGGGCGCACAAGGCCCCGAACACGGACAACTGGGTGGTGATCAGCGAGCGCCATACGTTCGACGACGTGGAGCACACGCGTGACGCAGTAAGCGCTGCCATCATGACCAACTTTTCCTTCGAGCAGGGCTTCACGAACCTACAGTTCATCGCGCTTTCAGCGGACGCGAAGCGCAACGGGGACCATAGCTTCTCCGCCATGCTGCAGACCGTCCAGTCCGACGAAGCGCGGCACGCGCAGATCGGTGAGCCGCTGCTCGAGATCATGATCGAGAACGGTAAGCTGGCTGAAGCCCAGCGCCTGGTCGACATCTCCTTCTGGCGGGTCTGGAAGCAATTCTCCGCACTCAGCGGGGTGGGGATGGACTACTACACGCCATTGGCAAAGCGCGAGCACTCGCTGAAGGAGTTCGTGGAGGAGTTCGTCTGCCAGCAGTTCTCGCGCAACCTCAAAGCCCTCGGCCTAGACAAGCCTTGGTACTGGGATGAGCACTTCCTTCCAGACATAGAGACGTACCACCACGCGCAGCACCTCGGGATGTACTTGTACCGCAAGACCGGCTGGTGGAACCCGGTCGCCGGAGTCGGTCCTGCGGAGCGGGAGTGGCTCGAGAAGAAGTATCCGGGCTGGAACGAGACGTTTGGTGAAGTCTGGGACGTGATCACCGAGTCCATCCTCTCTGGACAGCTGGACAAGACGGAGCCCTCCGTGCTTCCGATGATCTGCAACATGTCGGGCCTGGAGCTTTCGGGCGTCCCCGGTAAGAAGTGGAACGTGAAGTCCCATTTTGTGGACCTGGATGGGCGTCGCTATCACTTCGGTTCCGCCGTGGACAAATGGATCTTCGAACTGGAGCCGAGCCGCTACCGCAGCCACAAGAGCCTAGTGGACCGCTTCGTGTCCGGCGTTATCCCGCAAGGTGATGATGCCGTGTACGAGTACATGGGCATGGCTCCCGAGGAACGTGGCCGCTGCGCCGAAGACTTCGCCTGGGCCGAGGCATTCCGAAACAGAAAGGTCGCCTGAGGGCGCCCCGCACGCAACGATTTCAAGGATTTCCAATGGCAAGCTTTCCGCTCGTATGTAATTTCCAGGGCGACTATGGCATGAAACTGCTGATGGTCGACACCGGCGACACGATGGACACTGTCGCCGAAAAGGCAAAGGGAGCGCTGGTAGGCGTCGTGGTCAAGGCGCCGCAGCACGGAGCCGTGCTACGCGTGAGTCGTCACGGCGAGCGGGAGTTCCTTCCGCGCAATCTCCGGGTTTCCGATGCACGTTTCGTGCAGATGGAAGCGGTCGACATCCAGGTCGAGAGCTGAGACCTGGAGAATTCTGCAGCCGCCGAAGTACGTAGGAGCGAATAAGTGTTCGAAAGAGTCTGTACAACCGACGACGTCTGGGTAGGCGAGCTGATCGCCTTCGACGTCGCATCACGCAAAATCATCCTGATTAACGTGGAAGACAAGTTCCACGCATATGATGCGCAGTGCCCGCACCAGGACCAGTCGCTCTGCGAGGGGAGCCTCGAGGGAACGGTGCTTACGTGTCCTGCGCACCAGTGGCAGTTTGACGTGACCACCGGGCTTGGAGTCAATCCCACCGGCTGCAAGCTCAAGGCCTACGCCCTGAAGATCGAGGCGGACGAGATTTATGTCGACGCCGAGCAAACCCCCGAAAAACCGAAACAACATGAGCCATCCCATGAGCATCATCAGTGAAGAGCCGGATTTCGTCGGCCCGATCATCACAATCGGCGAGATCGCCGATGCGGCTGTCGAGGCCGCAGAACTGGACAACCCTGGCCGCGAAATCCGCGTAACCGAGGGTCCTTCTTACATCCGCCTAGAGGCACGCGGCGAGATCGCGTTATCGACTTGCAACATGTCGCAGGCCTTGGGCAGGCCCTTTCACATGGGCGAGCTCGAGAAGAACATGCCGGGGTTTTCCGGTTTCATCCGAATGGGCTCCGATCGCGTCAAATTCGTCGCGTCGAAGACAAATAAGTAGCCGGCTGCATCCCTGCCAAATTGAAGGAATTCACATGAACAACCCTGTCCAAGCACCTCAGTCCAAGGGCCTGAAGACCTGGAGCGCGCTACTCAGCACAAAAAAGCGCCCTAGCGAATACGAGATCGTCACCCATGGGCTGCACTATCGCAACCGCAATCCTGAGGCGCCGTACGAGCTCGACTCCAAGTTGATGATGAACGAGTGGTACAAGAAGCACGTCTTTGGCAGCCCTCTGAAGCACGCCGACTGGAACAAGTTTCGCGATCCTGACCAGGTCACGTATCGTGGCTACATGACGATGCAGGACGGGCAGGAGGAGTACGTTGACGGGCTGCTGCGCGAGCATGCCGCACGCTCGCATGACAAGGACTTGAGCGCCGAGTGGGTAAAGGTGCTGGGTGAGCTGTATACGCCGCTGCGCTATCTCGGCGCCGCGATGCAGATGGAGATGGCCTATGTCGTTCAGATGGCCCCAGCAAGCACCGTCACGAACTGCGCCGCTTTTCAAGAGGCCGACTCGACGCGGTGGATGTCTCGTGTCGCTTACCGAACGCGCGAACTCGCCAACGCGCATGCGGGCGCGGGGTTTGGCGAAAACGAGCGCAAGATGTGGGAACACCTCCCCGCTTGGCAGGGCGTACGCGAAGGGGTCGAGAAGATGTTGGCGACATACGACTGGGCCGAAAACCTCTTGGTCGCGAACCTCATCGTGATTCGCAGCGCGGAGGAGTGCATGCGCCAACTGGCGCAAGCTGCCCGGCAGCACCATGACTCGCTGACTGGCATGCTGCTGGAGGCGCAATTGCGCGACGGTGAGCGCTCGCGCCGCTGGACGCAACGTCTAGTCGAATTGGCGCTCGAAACCGAAGGCAACCGCGCGGTGATTGGCGGTTGGATCGAGAAGTGGCTTCCCTTGGGCCATAAGGCGATCGAGAGCTACTGCGCCGCTGTGCCGATGCCTGATGCAGCAAGGGAAGCCAAGAAGGGTTTGACGACCTTTCACTCCTCCTTGAACCTGACCTGACCCGGAGCGAAAGAATGGACTCTGTGACAAGTATGTCAAAGCGAGCAGCCTTCGCGCTCGGCGGAAGTTCCGCCTTTGGCGGGTTTCCGATGGCGCTGCGAGTTGGCGACACCCTCTACATCGGTTCGCAGCACAAGGCAAGTTCCGGGTTGGCTACCGAGGCGGACATCGCCGCCCGGACGCACTCGGCATTCTCCAGCCTGGTGACTACTTTGGAGGCCGCAGGTCTGACGATGTCAGACCTGATGAAGCTGCACACGTACTACGTGTTTAATGGTGAGGGGCCTGACGTCACGGGTTTCTGGGAGCGTATGACGGACGTGCGGTTGCGTTACCTCGCCAACCCTGGCCCGGCGGCAACGGCCTTGCGCGTTGCGGGTAGCCCTACACGTGGCGAGCTCATCACCATTGACGGGATCGCGACGTTCTCCCAAGCGCGCACGCGGTTGATGCCGGCGCATGCGTGGGACTGGAGCATCCCGACTCCCTTCTCCCAAGGGTGGAAGGTCGGCAAAAAGGTGTACGTCGGCGGGCAGGTCTCCGCGGACCGGAAAGGCAAGGCAGTTGCCGCCTGGGACGCCGAGCAGCAGACGCGGAACACCCTGGAATACATCCGCCATGTCCTTCTCGAGGCGGGTGGTTCGTGGAGCGACGTGGTGTCGCTGAAGGTGGCCTATCGACATGACGGGCGGGACCTCGAAGCTCGGGAACTGCTGGCCAAGATCCTGTCGATCGTGAGGGAAAGCTTGCCGCAGCCAGGTCCGGCGCTCACCTGCATCGGTGTCGACCTGATTTACGAGGGTCTGGTGCTGGAGATCGACGCGGTGGCCGTTCTCGGCGAAAAGCGACAGGACATCACTGCATCCGGCAGCGACAACTGGGTTTCGGTGCCGGGCTTCGCAGCAGGCACAAGCGTCGGTGACGAGGTTTACATCGGCGGGACGTCCGCGCCAGGCGCCGCTTCTTTGGTCGCACAAGCGGAAGCATCAATGGAGCGGATGCTCAGGGTCCTGGCCTCTGCCGACGGCGACGCCGACGAGCTGGTGAAATTGAACGTTTTCTATCGCGGCGAGGACCACACGGACTCGGACGAGGTGAAACAGATCGCTCGCATCGCTGGTGAGTACCTTCAGGAACGTCGTCCGGTGCTGAGCATCATTCGCGTGCCGGGACTGCCGCACGACGGACAGCGAGTGCAGGTCGACGGTGTGGCCGTTAGGGCCCTTGTATAACTCTGTTGAACAGGAGATATCAATGATCAAAAATCCGGTACCCTGGCCGAATGGCGCCCGATGCGCAGTGGTCTTCACTTGGGACATGGACTCCGACTCCATCTTGCACTTAGCGCACCCCAACGATGCTGACACGCGCCTCTCGACAAATTCAATGCTTCGCTACGGACCGGAAATCGGGGTTCCGCGGATCATCGACACCTGCCGCGATTTTGGCATGAAGCACACGTTCTTCGTGCCGGGCTGGTGCGCCGAGCAGTTTCCAAAAGCCGTCGAACAGATGGTCGAGGCGGGTCACGAGGTGGCGCTGCATGGGTACTTGCACGAGTATCCCAACGAGCTGACCCAGGAAGAGGAGCGGTTCTGGACCCACAAGGGCACGGAAGCTATCGCCAAGATTTCTGGTACGCGGCCGCGAGGCTATCGGTCCCCCTGGTACAAGTATTCCAAGCACTCGACGGACGTGTTGCTCGACGAGGGATTCCTCTGGGACACTTCCCTGATGGGCGATGACGTTCCTTACTTGGTTGAGTCCAAGAAGCGGGCCTCGGGACAGAGCCTCGTGGAACTGCCTTCTCGCTGGCAGCTCGACGACTGGCCGCAGTTTGTGCACAACCACGACCTAGACTTCATGATGCCGATTGCCTCGCCGCAATACGCCATGGACGTGTACATGGCTGAGTTTTATGCCATGTGGGAGCACGGTGGCGTGTGGGTGAACTGCTTCCATCCCTTCTGTACTGGGCAGGTCGCGCGCATGATGATGTTGCGGGAGATGATGTCCAAAATGCAGGCCAAGGGCGACGTGTGGTTCGCCACCGGCGAAGAGGTGGCGCTGCACGTCCAGAAAGTGATTGCGGCCGGAACCTATAAGCCGCGCGTCGATCGCGTTCCTTTCTATGAAGGCCGGCTACCTGAGCTGGAGCCGGGCTACGCCATGAAGTCACGCTGAACAAAGGCACACTGCGATGTGCGGACTCTGCGGCGCCTTGGGCAGTAATCAGTATTGGACTGATGCCGCTGGAAGCTCGGACTTCCAGCGTAATGGCGCAGCGATTACTCGTCGGGAGGAACGCGAGCGGCGCGTGATGCTGATTAACCAAGTGCTGCATACGCGGGGATTGGCCTTGCGGGACTGGGGCGGCAATTCCTATCTTCTTGAAGGTTCCCGCGGCAATCTACAGAACGTCTACAACCTCGCAGGCATCTGGTCGGCGGTGGACGAGCATACGTCCGGTCCGCAGATCGACCCGCTGGACGCGGATTTTCTCGATCAGTTGGAGGCGCGGACGGCATGAGCACTGCAGCTAAGCTTTCGTGCATCATTCTGACCGGCTTCCTGGGGAGCGGCAAGACGACCCTCTTGAACCGATTGCTGAAGGACGCGGAGTTCCAAGGTGCCGCAGTCCTGATCAACGAGTTCGGCGAGGTTCCCCTCGACCATGAGCTTATCGTGCATTCCGAGGATCGCCTAGTGGTCCTTTCCGGGGGCTGCGTCTGTTGCGCACTGCGCGAGGACGTAGAGGGCGCGTTGCGACAGCTGTTCGAGGCGCGAGACGCTGGCGTGGTGCCCCCGTTCACCCGGATTGTGATCGAGACGACGGGGCTGGCAGATCCCGTCCCGTTGTTGATGACGTTGCAGGCATTCGGCCTCGCGCGTGAGCGCCTCCAGGCTCCCCTGGTCGTGACCACGGTCGACGCTGGGCTTCACCATGTGACGACTGCAAATCATCCCCAAGCGCTGCGCCAATTGGCGATTGCACAGTTGGTTCTGATTACGAAGTCGGACATTGTTGGTGAAGAGGCAGCCAATAAGGTCCTGTCGGATGCTGCACGCCTGAATCCGTGGGCCCGGATAGAAGTTGTTCGCCGTGACGTGGGTGGATCTTGGCTCGCACAGGCGCTGCGAGAGTGTCAGACGGCAGGTTTATCGTCGGTGCACGAGCAACTGGCTTCGCTGCCCAGCGGACCGGGAGCTTGGCTCACCGGCAAGTATCAGCGACCAGAGGGCCACGGTGCAGTTTCATTCCCGGTCATCTTTGACAGCCCTGTCGATTGGACTGCTTTTGGTGTCTGGATGACCCTACTGTTGCATCGACATGGAAGCAGAATACTGCGGATCAAGGGATTGCTCCACGTCGCCGGTCTGCAGGGCCCTGTTGTGATTCACGCTGCTCAGCACATGGTCCATCCGCCCGAGCATTGGGACGAGTGGCCATCCCCGGACCGGCGAACGCGACTGGTCTTCATCGTCGAGGGCCTGGATCCCACCACGATTCGGCGTTCCCTGAAGGCATTTCTTCAAGCCGCACGCGTGGCCGTGGCCGTGAGCGTCGATGCTCATCATGTTGGTGCTGGCGCCGGCGGTACGGTGCGCGGACGGCCCGTGCGCAGACCGACGGCGCCAAGGTGGATTCGAGGATGACTGCCAGACCACTTCGCACCTTGTTCATGCATACTGGAAGCATGAAAAAGTCCGCCGTTCCGCGCTCCCCTCGCAAGCAAAGGGGACTCTCCGAAAGCAATCCTCCTGTGCACGGTGCTGCGATTTCAAGCCATTTTGTCGAGCCTGGTGCTCCGATCAAAAATGAGCCGGCAGACTCGGCCATGCAATCCAGGCGTTCGGACGACCTCCAGATTGGTGGGAAATTGCGGCACGCTCGGATGGTGCGCAAGCTTCGGCTCAAGGATCTTGCAGAGCGCGTCGGATGCTCGGAGAGCATGCTTTCCAAGGTAGAAAACGACCAAGTTCGCCCGTCGCTCAAGATCCTGCACCGGATAGCCGCCGAACTGAATACCAGCATTGGGGCCCTTTTTTCGGGTGCCGACGACCGGAACAAGGTGGTGATGCGCCGAAGCGAGCGCCCCGTCATCCGAACCAACGTGATCGGTCGCCCCGGGGCTGCGGGTGTCCGGCTCGAGTGCCTCGTGCCGGACCCTGAAAACCGCCTACTGTACGGCTCGATCCACGTCGTCGAGCCCGGTGGCGGAAGCGAAGGTGCCATCGAGCACCAGGGCGAGGAAATTGGGTATGTCCTTGAAGGTGAACTGGACCTGACTGTCGATAGTGAAACGTTCCACCTGTTCCCAGGCGACTCGTTCTTCTTCGACTCCAGTCTGCCGCACGGCTATCGGAATCCTGGGCAACTTACTGCCAAAGTGATTTGGATCAACACGCCCCCTACGTTCTAGCCGACTTAGGGCCAATTGGGCCCGCCGTCGCCTGGCACCGTGAAGGGGCTTCAAACGGAGACAACTTCATGGAATTCGCGGTGACGATATTGCCAAGCGGGCGGCGCTTTGTCGCCGAGGCTGGGGAGACGCTTCTGACCAGTGCGATTCGCCAAGGCGTGGGGCTTCCCTACAGCTGCCGCGATGGAACTTGCGGAACGTGCAAGACAAAACTTGTTTCAGGCGAGGTAAACCTGATGCCGCACAGTGAAGCGGCGCTATCGCCAGCGGAATGTGCGGAAGGTTTCACCTTGCCATGTTGTGCCATGCCCGAGTCGAACGTGGTGCTTGAGACGGATCGCGTGGTCGCGGCGGACATGCATCCCATTAAGAAGATGGCATGTCGTGTTTTGGAGATCCAGAAGCTGGCCGTCGATGTCGCCATCGTTCGACTGCAGCTGCCCGGTAGCGACACCTTGGGCTATCACCCCGGGCAATACCTAGAACTTGCCCTCAAAGATGGAACCCGTCGAAACTATTCGATGGCCACGGCTTACGGCACCCGCGAACTGGAACTGCACGTGCGCCACATGCCCGGCGGGAAATTCAGCGGCTATGTGTTCGACACGCTTAAGGTGAAAGACGTGCTTCGGCTCGAAGGCCCATTCGGAAGCTTCTTCCTGCGGGAGTCTGCGGGCAAGCCCCTGATCCTTCTTGCTTCAGGAACTGGTTTCGCTCCCATCAAGGCGATCATTGAGCAGATGAAGACGAAGGGCATCAAGACTCCAGCAACCCTATATTGGGGCTGCCGGAGCAAGGCGGACCTGTACCTGCACGAGTGGGCCGAGCGTGCGGCTAGGGAGCTGGGGAACCTGGCCTATGTTCCGGTGTTGTCGGAACCCCGCGAGGCGGATGCATGGAATGGCCGCACAGGTCTTGTGCACAACGCCGTGATGAAGGACTTTCCTGACCTGAGCGGACACCAAGTGTATGCCTGCGGGGCACCGATCATGGTGGATTGCGCACGCGCCAGCTTTACCGGCAGTTGCGGGTTGCCTGCCGACGAGTTCTTCGCAGATTCATTTGTCACCAACCATGCGCACACTGCTGCGACGCAGTCGCCTGTTCCCGCGTAAGGATCCGCCATGCCTACCATTCGTATTGAGATGCTCGAAGGGCGTACAGACGACCAGAAGAGGGCATTCGCGCGTGCCGTAAGCGAAGCAGCCGTCCGTGATCTTAGGTCGGAGCCCCAGCACGTCGACGTTGTCTTCTTCGAGGTCTCCGGCAAGAATTGGGCAACAGGCGGCGTGTTCTTCTCCGAAGTGGGGTATCCGGCTGGTCCTCAGGTAAGCCGTAAAGAGTCGGAGGCCGGGAGCTCGAAGTAGCCGATGAAGAGTTTGTTTCACCTGCTTTGCGGGGCCCGCCGCACGGACCGATTCTTCGGGCTTCCCAAGCTGCCGGAGCAAATCACGGCGAAGCTAATCGTCGGTCGAACTCATCAAGGTAATTCGTCACCCGGTCAAAAAATCTGATCGTGGCGACAAAGGCGCGCCTGCAGGAGGTCGCGCTCGGACGCGGCACAGCAGCCACGTGGCCTTTTACCTCATTGAATCACTGAGCGGCCCTCGGTCTCAACGCTCCTGGTGCCGGAGCGGCGACTCTAGTGGCTTGCCGGACCCCGGAGTGCCATGTCCGCCAAGATCGGAAAAAAGCTGTTGCGGCGCACCCGAAATTCCTCGCACTGCTGCGCCAGCCAGAGGGCGAGGACAGCCACCCGCGGCTGCGGCTGCGCAACGTGCACGATCCGGTATCCGGCGGGGGAGCAGACGGCTTGCGAAAAGAGCGGCACCAGCCGGCCTACTTGCACGTGCTCCAGCACCAAGGCCAAGCGGCCCATCGCAATTCCTTGGCCTGCAAGCGCGGCTTCCACCGCGAGCTGTGCCATGTTGAAGCGCTTGCCTTGTGCCAACGCAACGGAGCTGGCCCCAACTTGCTGGAGCCAATGTCGCCATTCTGCGTCTGCGGATGCACCCGGCCACGCAAACGCGTCATGCAGCAGTGTCGACCCGTCCAGGTCCGCGGGGGTGCCGAGCTGCGGGTGCGCGGTCACAAACTCCGGTGTGGCGACCGGCAACAGGTATTCGTCAAGCAGCAGCGTCGACTCCAAATCCTTGTACTCGCCCAAGTCATAGCGGATGGCCGCATCGATGCCTTCCCTTAAGACGGTTGCCATTTCAAGGACGTGGAATTCTGCAGAGAGCCGCAGGTCAATCTGCGGGTGCTCTCGGTAGAACGTCCCAATGCGCGGCATCAGCCACAGAAGCGCAAAGGAGGAATAGCAGCTGAGCGCCACTGGCCCCTCGGCGCCGCGGTCCTGCACGCGCGACAACGCAATTTCCAGTTCGTCCAGTGCGGATGTAACCGCGAGGCGCAGCTGCTCGCCTTCATCGGTCAGCACAAGCTGCCGGGGCAAACGCCGGAAAAGGGGGACGCCGAGGCGCTCCTCGAGTTCGCGTACCTGCTGGCTGATCGCACCCTGAGTGAGACATAACTCGGACGCGGCCTGCGTAAAGCTTCCTACCCTTGCCGCTGCTTCGAAGCAGCGCAACCACGACATGACCGAGCTGTTCAGGCGAGTCCGGCGCACGTTTGAATCCTGTCTCTCACGCAGTGCAACTAATGGGAGCCCCAGTATAAGTCGTTTGACCCTTCATGGATCCCTCCAGAGAATGCCTCATCACGTTCATTTCGAGGCTCCCATGACAACACACACCGACGATCTCCGCTTCACAGAGGAACATGAATGGCTTCGAAGGGAAGCGGAAGATGTCGTCGTTGTCGGCATCACCGAACACGCGCAGTCGCAGCTTGGTGACCTCGTGTTCGTCCAACTTCCTGCGTTGGGCACGCACTATGACGCGGGCGATGAAATGGCGGTCATAGAGTCGGTCAAGGCTGCCGGCGAGATCAAGGCACCGATTTCCGGCACGGTCGTCGAAGTCAATGCTGCTCTTGCAGAAGATCCGAGCAAGGCGAACAACGACCCCCTGAACGAAGGCTGGTTTGTGAAACTCAAGCTGGACGACAGTTCGGGTCTGGCGAGCCTCATGACAGCCGAAGCCTATTCCCAGCTGCTGCAGGGCGAAGGCTGAGCACCTGCCCGCACTGGCCGGATTCATCATCAGAGACCTTTTCCATGACCACGCAAGACAAGAGCCGAGAATCTCCGGAGTACAGCCGGTTGACGCAGCACGCTGACTTCATTGGCCGCCACATCGGTCCAACGCAGTCTGACCAGCACAAGATGTTGGAAACGCTCGGGTTGGCATCAATGGGCGAGTTGATCGACCGGGTGGTGCCCGCTTCGATTCGCTCTCGTGAGTCGCTGGCGCTCGGCCGACCGCGCAGCGAGGTGCAGGTCCTGGAAGATCTGCGCCGAATCGCCAGTAGGAACAAGGTGCTCAAGTCGTGCATCGGTCAGGGGTACTACGACTGTCATGTGCCTACAGTCATACTGCGTAACCTGATGGAAAATCCGGCTTGGTATACGGCGTACACGCCTTACCAACCTGAAATCTCGCAAGGAAGGCTGGAGGTGCTGCTTAACTTCCAGACCATGGTGAGCGAGCTCGCAGGGCTGGACATCGCGAACGCATCTCTGCTGGACGAAGCGACCGCCGCCGCTGAATCCATGACGTTCTGCCTCCGGCTCGCCACGAACAAGTCCAAGCGATTCTTCATCTCCACCGAGTGCCACCCGCAGACCATCGACGTGGTGCGCACGCGTGCCGAAGCTATCGGCGTTGAGGTGGTGGTGGGCGACGAGCACTCGGATCTAGCCTCGCTTGAATGCTTTGGGGTCCTCGTGCAGTACCCGGGTACCAGTGGCGAGGTGAGGGACCTATCGAAGATTGCAGACTGCGTGCACGCAAAGGGAGCGTTGCTGGCGGTGGCCGCGGATCTACTTGCCCTGACCCTGTTGCGCCCCCCAGGCGAATTGGGCGCGGATGTGGCAGTGGGGTCGACGCAGCGGTTCGGTGTGCCGCTGGGATTCGGCGGGCCGCACGCTGCGTACTTCGCGACCCGCGACAGCTACAAGCGGGAGATGCCTGGACGACTGGTTGGCGTCTCGGTGGACCGCCACGGACGGAGGGCGTACCGGCTCGCCATGCAGACACGGGAGCAGCACATCCGGCGAGAGAAGGCCTCCAGCAACATTTGCACGGCGCAAGCGTTGCTGGCCATGATGGCCGCAATGTATGCCATTTACCATGGCCCGAAGGGGCTGATGATCATCGCGCTACGCGTCCACAGACTGGCGGCCACGCTCGCCAGGGGATTGCAGGGTCTGGGGCTAGAAGTGCAAACCCAGGCGTTTTTCGACACCGTCACCGTGAAGACCGGCAGCCGAACGGAGGAGATCCATCAAAAGGCGCGGGAGCGCGGCATCAACTTGCGCGAAATCGATGCAGGACATCTCGGTGTGTCGCTAGACGAGACGACCACCGCCGCGGACGTCGAAACGCTGTGGGCAGCGTGCGCTCCCTCCGACCTGCGCCTGCCCGTATTTGCGGAGGTCGAGGCCGTTGCGCCGGACTGTATCCCCGAACCGCTGATCCGGACCTCGGAGTTCCTAGCGCATCCGGTGTTTAACACGTACCACAGTGAGACGGATCTCCTGCGCTACATGCGCAGCCTGGCGGACAAGGACCTAGCGCTCGACCGCACGATGATCCCGCTAGGCTCCTGCACGATGAAGCTCAACGCGACCACTGAGATGATTCCGGTGACCTGGAAAGAATTCGGCAGCATGCATCCCTTTGCGCCGGCGGATCAGGCTGAAGGGTATGCGCAGCTGACGCAGGAGCTAGAGCAGATGCTGTGTGCCTGCACCGGGTACGACGCCGTCAGCTTGCAGCCGAACTCGGGCGCCCAGGGTGAGTACGCCGGACTGCTCGCGATCCGTGGATGGCATGCCAGCCGCGGCGAGGGCCACCGCAACATCTGTCTGATTCCTTCGTCGGCGCACGGAACCAATCCAGCCACAGCACAGATGGTGGGAATGCACGTGGTCGTCGTCAGCTGTGACGAGGAGGGCAATGTTGATGTCGCTGACCTCAAGGCTAAGGCTGCAAAGCATGCCGCCACCCTGGCGGCCATAATGATCACCTATCCCTCCACGCACGGCGTGTTCGAGGAGCGAGTGACCGAGATTTGCGCTGTGGTCCACGATCACGGGGGTCAGGTGTACATCGACGGAGCCAACATGAACGCGCAGGTGGGGCTATCACAGCCTGGCGCGTATGGCGGCGACGTTTCTCACCTTAATCTGCACAAGACGTTCTGCATCCCGCACGGTGGGGGCGGCCCCGGCGTCGGCCCCATCGGAGTTAGGTCCCACCTTACTCCCTTCCTGCCGGGTCATCGCCACTTCCCGGAGCGCAGGCGGGGGGCAGTCAGTGCTGCACCGTGGGGAAGCGCCAGCATCCTGCCGATCACCTGGGCGTATGTGAGTCTGATGGGGGCGACGGGGCTGAAGCAAGCTACGGAAGCAGCCATCCTCAGCGCCAACTACATTGCGCAACGCCTGGCGCCGCACTATCCCATCCTGTACACGGGCACGCACGGTATGGTTGCGCACGAATGCATCATTGACCTGCGCCCGCTGAAAGACAGGACGGGCGTGGGCTCCGAAGACGTTGCCAAGCGGCTGATCGACTTCGGGTTCCACGCGCCGACAATGTCCTTCCCAGTTCCGGGTACGCTGATGATTGAGCCTACGGAAAGCGAGCCCAAGGCCGAGCTCGATCGGTTCTGCGATGCCATGATCTGCATCCGTCAGGAGATCGCAAGCGTGGAGCGCGGCGAGATGGACCGCGACGACAACCCACTCAAGAACGCGCCGCACACAGGCTTGGCGATTGCCTCGGGCGAATGGCCCCACCCCTACTCGCGCGAGCAAGCCGTCTTCCCGACCGCATCCCTGAAGGCACGCAAATACTGGCCCCCGGTGGGCCGGGTAGACAACGTTTACGGCGACCGCAACTTGATGTGCGTGTGTCCGCCTCTCTCCGACTACAAAGAAATTTTGTGAGCAAGCGCCGTCCTAGAAGGAAAAAGCCATGATCGATTCTCAATCCAGCCTTTCAGACTTCGACCCTGTCTTGTGGCGCGCGATGAACGCCGAGGCCTGCCGGCAGGAACAGCACATCGAACTGATAGCCTCGGAAAACTACGCGAGCCCGCGCGTGCTCGAGGCTCAAGGCTCGGTGCTCACGAACAAATACGCTGAGGGTTATCCGGGTAAGCGCTACTACGGCGGCTGCGAGCACGTGGACGTCGTGGAGCAACTCGCCATCGACCGCGCGAAGGAGCTGTTCGGTGCGGACTGGGCCAATGTGCAGCCTCACTCAGGTTCGCAAGCCAACGCAGCGGTCTACATGGCGCTGATCAGCCCAGGTGACACGATCCTGGGCATGAGCCTTGCGCACGGCGGGCACCTCACCCATGGTGCCAAAGTCAGCTTCTCGGGCAAGCTGTACAACGCCGTGCAGTACGGGATTGATGAGCGGGGGCTGATCGACTACGACGAAGTCGCGCGACTCGCGAGGGAGCATCGACCCAGGATGATCGTGGCCGGGTTCTCCGCTTACTCACGACATCTTGACTTCGAGCGCTTCCGCGCCATCGCCGACAAGGTCGACTCACTTCTCTTCGTCGACATGGCACATGTTGCCGGACTGGTAGCGGCAGAGATCTACCCCAACCCGGTCCCCCTTGCCGATGTAGTGACCACGACGACGCACAAGACGCTGCGCGGCCCTCGGGGCGGCCTAATTTTGGGGCGCACCAACGCCGCGCGGCCGGACATCGAGAAGAAAATCGCATCGATGGTGTTTCCCGGCGCCCAAGGCGGGCCTCTAATGCACGTCATTGCTGCGAAAGCGGTTGCCTTAAAGGAGGCACAGCAGCCGGAGTTCCGAGCATACCAGCAGCAAGTCGTCTCGAACGCACGGGCCATGGCCGCGGTGTTCGTCGAGCGAGGCTATGACATTGTGTCTGGGGGTACCGATGACCACCTTTTCCTCGTCAGCCTGATCTCGAAGGGTCTGACCGGCAAGGCGGCTGATGCAGCCCTGGGAAAAGCGCACATCACAGTGAACAAGAACGCAGTGCCAAATGACCCGCAGTCGCCCTTCGTCACAAGCGGCATCCGCATTGGAACGCCGGCCGTGACAACGCGCGGCTTCCTGGAGGCCGACGTCCGGCAACTGGCGGGCTGGATGTGCGACATCCTGGACGCGATCGACGATCACGGGATCAACGAGCGCGTGCGGAAGCAGGTCGCGGAGTTGAACAAGCGCCTTCCCGTGTACGCCTACTAGGTGACTACCATGTCCGTTAGCGTATTGGATTTGTTCAAGATCGGCATCGGCCCCTCGAGTTCTCACACGGTGGGTCCGATGCGTGCGGCGCGAACCTTTGCCGACAATCTACGGGAACGCGGATTGTTGGAGCAGGTCGCACGCGTGTGTGCGGAGCTGTACGGCTCGCTCGGCGCGACGGGCAAGGGGCACGGGTCGGATGTCGCGATCCTGCTAGGGCTCGAGGGCGAAACGCCCGACGAGGTGAACACAGAAAGCGTTCCGCTGCGCGTGGCAGCGATTCGCGAGAATAGGCGCATCCGGATTCTCGGCAAACGCGAGATTTCGTTCGATGAGAAAGCCGACGTGTTAATGTACCGGCGCGAAAGCCTTCCTCTCCATCCAAACGGCATGCGCTTCACTGCGTATGACGCGGCTGGGAACGTGCTGCATGCACGGGTGTACTACTCGGTGGGTGGCGGTTTCGTCTTGGACGAGTCTGCCGCGGCGGGCTCACGGATCATCGAGGACCCACGGCAGCTGCAGCATCCATTTAACAGTGGAGTCGAACTGCTGGCGCGTTGCCGCGAGACTGGCCTGCCTATCAGTGCGCTCATGATGGACAACGAACTAGCTTGGCGCCCCGCCGAGGAGACACGGGCCGCGCTCCTGCGGATCTGGAGCGTCATGGAGGACTGCGTCCGCCGCGGTTGCCGCAACGAAGGCGTGATGCCGGGTGGCCTGCGAGTCCGGCGCCGGGCCGCCGATATGTACCGATCGCTGACAAGCCGTCCGGAGGCGGGCTTGCGCGATCCGTTGAGCGTAATTGACTGGGTCAACCTCTATGCGCTGGCAGTCAACGAGGAAAACGCGACCGGCGGCCGCGTAGTAACTGCGCCCACCAATGGTGCGGCAGGCATCGTGCCCGCGGTGCTGCACTACTACACGCGGTTCGTTCCGGGCGCCAATGAGGATGGTGTTGTGCGCTTCCTGCTCACCTCGGCGGCCATCGGCATTCTCTACAAGCAGAACGCCTCGATCTCAGGCGCTGAGGTCGGCTGCCAAGGCGAGGTGGGCGTAGCTTGCTCAATGGCGGCAGGAGGACTGGCGGAAGTGCTCGGAGGCACGGTCGCCCAGGTGGAGAACGCGGCGGAGATTGGGATGGAGCACAACCTGGGTCTGACCTGCGATCCGGTTGGCGGATTGGTGCAGGTGCCGTGCATCGAGCGCAATGCCATGGGCTCGGTGAAGGCCATCAACGCGGCGCGCATAGCGCTGCAAGGTGACGGCAGTCATTTCGTCTCGCTGGACCAGGTGATCAAGACCATGCGCGAGACCGGCGCCGACATGATGGTCAAGTACAAGGAAACCTCCCGGGGAGGCTTGGCCGTTAACGTAATTGAGTGCTGAAAGAGCAATTGCCGTGAATAACATCCATCCGACCCATCTTGCGCGAACCGCATTGCATGAACTGCATGTCGAACTCGGTGCGCGCATGGTGCCCTTTGCGGGGTATTCAATGCCCGTGCAGTACCGCGACGGCATCCTGAAGGAACATCTGCACACGCGGTCCCAAGCCGGACTTTTCGACGTGTCGCACATGGGCCAAGTGCGCCTTTCGGGTCCGAACGCTGCAGCCGCCCTGGAGGCACTTGTTCCTGTGGATGTGTTGGATCTTCCCGTCGGGCAGCAGCGCTATGCCCTGTTCACCAATGATGCTGGCGGCGTGATGGACGACCTGATGGTGGCAAACTTCGGCGATTTCCTGCTTGTCGTGGTGAACGCTGCCTGCAAGCAGCAGGACATCGCGCACATGCAGGAGCGTATTGGCGAGCACGCCCGCATCGAAGTCCTGGTGGACCGCTCATTGCTGGCAATCCAAGGCCCGGCCGCGTCGAAGGTAATGGCTAGGCTGGCGCCGCAGCTTGAGAAAATGGTCTTCATGGCCGTGGCCACGGTGCGGTTGGCCGGGGTCCAATGCATGGTCAGCCGTTCGGGCTACACGGGCGAGGATGGGTACGAGATCTCCGTTCCGTCCACATCCGCGATGGATCTGGCCTGCGAGCTGCTACGGCACCCGGAGGTGAAAGCCATCGGGCTCGGTGCGCGCGACTCCCTGCGGCTTGAAGCGGGCTTGTGCCTGTACGGGCACGATCTCGATGCGGAAACGACGCCGGTGGAAAGCAGCCTGTTGTGGGCGCTTTCCAAGTCGCGCAGAGCCGACGGCGCGCGCCCCGGAGGCTATCCGGGGGCGGAGCGGATCCTGGCGCAGATCAAGGAAGGCGTGCAGCGCAAAAGAGTCGGCCTGCTCACGAAGGATAGGACGCCTGTGCGGGATGGCGTGGAGGTCATGGATGAAAGCGGGCAGCGCGTCGGCACCGTCACCAGCGGCGGTTTCGGACCGACGCTCAATGCACCGGTCGCAATGGGCTATGTCCAGGCGCGGCTGGCGCAGCCCGGGACCGTTCTCCATGCGGTGGTTCGCGGGAGGAAGGTTCCCATGGAGGTCGCACGTACTCCGTTTGTCCCGCAGCGCTACTACCGGGGCTGAGAAGTGAAGCAAGTTCCCAATACTGATGGCCTAGTAGCGGATTCGGCACCTGCGAGCCATTCCCACGCGGGCACCAAGCTCCGTGGAGCCGAGAAGCTTGCCCGAATTCCCGTGAAGGTCATGCGCAGTGATCCCAGGCACCTGCTGCGCAAGCCAGAATGGATCCGGATGCCTTCCGGGGCGGCCACAGAGGTGGCGCGCATCAAGAAATCGCTGCGCGAAAAGCGGTTGCACACTGTGTGTGAAGAGGCCGCATGTCCGAACCTGAAGGAGTGCTTCGGGCACGGTACCGCCACCTTTATGATCATGGGGGACATCTGCACCCGACGCTGCCCCTTCTGCGAGGTAGGCCATGGTCGGCCGCTGCCGCTTGATCCGCAGGAACCCCAAAACTTGGCTGAAGCCATCCAAGCAATGGGGCTCAAGTACGTGGTGATCACGTCAGTCGATCGCGACGATCTGCGCGACGGGGGAGCCGCCCATTTCGCAATGTGCATCCAGCTGACGCGCCGCCTAAACCCTTCGATCGTCATCGAAATCTTGGCGCCGGACTTTCGGGGCAGAGCTGATACGGCACTGGACATCCTGCGTGAGTCTCCACCCAACGTGTTCAACCACAACATCGAAACGGTGCCGCGCCTGTACCGCGAGGTGCGGCCAGGCGCCGACTACCAGCAATCTCTCGAGTTGCTGCGGCGCTTCGGCGAACGGCATCCCGGCCTGCCGACGAAGTCTGGGTTGATGCTGGGGCTCGGTGAGACAAGTATAGAGGTCGAGCAGGTGATGTGCGACGTGCGAGCTCACGGCGTGAGCGTGCTCACGCTCGGCCAGTACCTGCAGCCCAGCCTGCATCATCTTCCGGTGCAACGCTACGTTCATCCGACAGAATTTGATCGGCTGCACCAAGTTGGCATGTCGATCGGCTTCAAGCACGTCGCATCCGGACCGATGGTGCGGTCGTCCTACCACGCCGACGTGCAGGCGTCCGCACTGGTGAGTGGCGCCGCGTCCAGTCAAGGCTCGGGGGCACCGTCCGTACACCCACTCGCGGTCGGGCCGTTCAACACTTCTGCCGGGGACCCTCATGGGTGACACCGTCGCGCCGCTGCGCTTTCATCCGCGTTCCACGCCAAAGGGGCGCCAAGCCGACGATTCCTCTCGCGGCGCCGTGCACGACTCCTGTGCTGGTCTGGAGCCCAGCCGAGACCTGCTCATTGAGCACCTGCATAGGCTCCAGGACTGCTTGGGTGCGCTGTCCCGCCCGCACTTGGTTGCGCTCGCGGAACGACTGAAGATGGCGCAGGCCGAGGTCTACGAAGTCGCAACGTTCTACGACCACTTTGAGGTGGTGGATGATTTGCGAGAAGCATCTCGGGTGACGGTGCGTGTCTGCACCAGCCTGCCGTGCGCAATGGCAGGCAGTGAACGGCTTCTCGCGGCCGTGCGGGCGCAGCCGGGCGTGCGCTTCAAGCCGGCGCCCTGTCTCGGGCGCTGCCATCAGGCACCAGCTGCGTGCATTGGCCAGCACGAGATGGGGCATGCCACGGCGGTGGCCATTGACGATGCGCTGGCGCAAGGTGACACTGGGGCTCGTCCTCTGCCGCACGCCACGCGTCTCCAGGAGTACACCGCCCTCGGCGGCTACCAGCTACTCGCGGCCTGTCATCGCGGAGACCGGCCTCCCGAATCCGTCATCACGGAACTCGAGGAGGCCGGCCTGCGCGGGCTGGGCGGGGCAGGCTTTCCCGCCGCACGCAAGTGGCGCACAGTCGCAGCGCAGTTGGCGCCACGCCATATGGTGGTGAACATCGACGAGGGCGAGGTCGGCACCTTCAAGGACGGACATCTGCTGGCCACGGACCCACATCGCGTGCTGGAGGGGGCACTCATTGCCGCTTGGGCGGTGGGTGCCGAGAGGATCTGGTTGTACGTGCGGGATGAATACCATGCCGCCCGCAATCTGCTGGTGCAGGAAGTTGCCGCGTTGCAGGAGCGACCGCCCGTAGGAAACCTGCCCGCCATCGAGATCCGTCGCGGCGCCGGAGCGTACATCTGCGGGGAAGAGTCAGCGCTGATCGAGTCGATTGAGGGCAAGCGCGGATGGCCTCGGCTGCGGCCCCCGATCGTTGCCCAAGTCGGCGTCTTCGGGAGGCCGACACTGGCGCACAACCTGGAGACAATGTGGTGGATCCGTGACGTCGTGGAGGGCGGGGGTGCCGCCTGGGCGGCCCGCGGGCGGCGCGGACGCACCGGCTTGCGCCGCTTTTCGGTGTCCGGGCGCGTGGCGCGCCCGGGCGTTCACCTTGCACCAGCGGGAATCACGTTACGCGAGTTGATTGAGGAGCATGCCGGCGGCATGCTGCCGGGACACGAACTCTATGGGTTCCTGCCCGGCGGGGCATCAGGAGGCATCCTTCCCGCCACTGCGGCGGATGTTCCCCTGGACTTCGACACCCTGGCCGAGTACGGTGCCTTCGTCGGTTCGATGGGGGTAATCGTGCTGTCGCAGCATGACCGGGCGCGCGATGCGGCGGCCAACCTGATGAGTTTTTTTGAGCACGAGAGCTGCGGTCAGTGCACTCCCTGCCGGGAAGGCACCCGCCAGGCTTCTCTGCTGATGGCGCAACGCGATTGGGACACAGATCTGATGGCTGATATCTCCAACGTAATGCGCGATGCTTCGATCTGCGGCCTGGGGCAGGCCGCCCCTAATCCAATGGACAGCGTCGTCCGCTTCTTCCGCCATGAAATTCAGTCTTGACGACCGCGAGGTCGAAGTACGGGACGGTGAGTCCATCTGGTCCGCGGCCGAACGTGCGGGCGTCTCCATCCCCCGCCTGTGCCACAAGCCAGGCTACCCTGCAGCCGGCAATTGCCGCGCATGTGTGGTGGAAATCGAGGGCGAGCGCGTGTTGGCAGCGTCGTGCTGCCGTACCGCACAACCCGGAATGAAGGTGAAGTCAAGCTCGACGCGCGCAGTACGGGCACAGAAAGCCGTGCTGGAGTTGCTTCTTGCCGCCGCTGGGGACACGCGGAAGCTCAAACATGACAGCGAGCTGGGCGCTTGGGCCGACCGCCTGCAGGTCGTGTCCCGTTACGCGGCTCGCGCCGAAGCGCCGGCAGTGGATCGGTCGCATGCCGCCATGACGGTGGACCTTTCGGCATGCATTCAATGCACCCGCTGCGTGCGGGCCTGCCGCACTGAGCAGGTGAATGACGTGATTGGCATGGCCGGCCGGGGCTCCAGATCGACAGTGGTGTTCGACCAAGGTGATCTGATGGGCGACAGCACGTGCGTGGGCTGCGGCGAGTGCGTGCAGGCTTGTCCTACCGGCGCGCTGGCGCCCGCCAATGGTTCATACGCACGCCCCGCGCAGAAGACGGTGGACTCAGTCTGCCCCTACTGTGGGGTCGGCTGCCAAGTTACATACCACGTGGAAAACGAGCGCATCGTGCGCGTGGATGGCCGTGACGGCAGCGCCAATGAAAGCCGCCTGTGCGTTAAGGGCCGATTCGGCTACGACTACATCCATCATCCAGGGCGGCTGACGGTTCCGCTCGTGCGTAAGCAGAACGTCCCGAAGGACCCATGCCGCGTAAGCGTGGGGGACTGGCGCGAGCTGTTTCGAGAGGCGTCTTGGGACGAGGCGCTCGAGCTCGCCGCAAACGGACTCAGCCGCATTCGTGACCGACATGGCCCCGCGGCTCTCGCCGGCTTCGGCAGCGCCAAGGGCACAAACGAGGAGGCGTACCTGTTCCAGAAGTTGGTGCGCACAGGTTTTGGCAGCAACAACGTTGATCACTGCACCCGCTTGTGCCACGCCTCCAGCGTCGCTGCGCTGATGGAAGGGATTGGTTCCGGCGCGGTCAGCAATCCGGTGCGCGATGTCGAGCTCGCCGAGGTGGTGCTGGTGATCGGTGCCAACCCGACCGTGAACCACCCCGTTGCCGCAACATGGATGAAGAATGCCGCGCAGCGCGGCGTGCGCTTCGTGCTGGCCGATCCGCGTCGTACCGACCTAGCCCGCCACGCATGGAAAGTGCTTCAGTTCAACGCTGACACCGACATCGCCTTGCTTAACGCACTGGTGCATGCGGTGATCGACGAAGGGCTGGAGAACAGGGAATTTCTGCGCGATAGAGCATCAGCTTACGAAGAGTTGAGGCGCCACGTCCGAAACTACAGTCCGGAAGCCATGGCACCCATCTGCGGCGTCGACGCGACGACGCTTCGGGAGGTCGCACGGGCGTTTGCGACGTCCGGCGGATCCATGATCCTGTGGGGCATGGGAGTGAGCCAGCACGTGCACGGCACAGACAATGCGCGTGCGCTGATCGCGCTCTGCCTGGTGACGGGCCAAATCGGCCGTCCCGGCACGGGCTTGCACCCGCTGCGAGGGCAGAACAACGTGCAAGGTGCGAGCGATGCGGGCCTGATTCCGATGATGCTGCCGGACTACAGCTCGGTGGGTGATCCTGAGGCGCGTGGCCGTTTCGAGGCATCGTGGGGCGTTGCGCTTGACCCTACACCGGGGCTGACCGTAGTGGAAGTGATCGACGCAGCACACGACGGGCTCGTACGCGGCATGTACGTTGAAGGCGAGAATCCCGCCATGAGCGACCCCGATGCGCAACACGCTCGCGAGGCGCTCGCGAGGCTCGAACATCTGGTGGTCCAGGACATCTTCCTCACCGAGACGGCTGCGCTGGCCGATGTTATTCTGCCTGCGACCGCTTGGCCGGAAAAGACCGGCACCGTCACGAACACGGACCGGTGCGTGCAGCTCGGGCGCCAGGCACTGCAGCCGCCCGGACAAGCGAAAGCAGACTTGTGGCTGATCGCACAGATGGGTCGCCGGCTGGGATTGGACTGGCAGCTCGAGATCGACCCGAGCGGAGGCGAAGGCGGCGTTGCGGCAGTGTATGAAGAGATGCGTTCTCTCATGCCTTCGCTGCGCGGTATCAGCTGGCGCCGTTTGGTACGTGATGGCTCAGCGACATATCCTTGCGAAACCGAAGACCAACCCGGCAATCGAGTCGTGTTCACCAAGACCTTCCCGACTTGGGACGGGCGTGCCCGCTTGGTGCCGGCAACGCTGACGTTTGCGGCCGAGCGGCCGGATGAGGAGTTCCCGCTGGTGCTGATCACCGGACGGCAGCTCGAGCACTGGCACACCGGGACGATGACGCGGCGCTCCAGCGCGCTCGATGCGCTGGAGCCTGCGCCCACGGTGAGCATCCACCCCTCGCTGCTGCGCCGCCTGCGTGCACGCACCGGCGAAATGCTCATCGTCGAGTCGCGCCGGGGGCGCATCAGCCTGATCGCGCGGGCCGACGAGGGCGTTCCGGAGGACGCGGTGTTTATCCCGTTTGCTTACGCTGAAGCCGCGGCCAACCTGCTCACCAACCCCGCGCTGGACCCGGAAGCAAAGATAGCAGAGGTCAAGTATTGCGCCGTTCGCGTGCGGAGCGAGCGATGAAGACTGTGCTTGCTATTACCGAGCCCGTGGTCGTGCAACGCTTCGGGTGGCAGGTCCTGCACATTGCCGGACTGCGGTTCGACGCAATGCTGGGTGTGCTTTCTCATGAGAAGCTGTCTCCGCAGCCGGTGTCGGTTGACGCGGAACTCCACCTGGGCTCGCAACCCATGTTTCCCCGTGACGATGACATCATGAACGTGATGGACTACCGCCAAGTGCGGCGGATCATCCTCGACGAGTGCACATCCGGTCACGTGAACCTTTTGGAAACCCTTATTGGGAAGGTGGCGCACACCCTGCTGCAGCTGCCAGGTGTGCGAGGGGTGCGGCTGAAGATCGTCAAATTGGAGATTTTCGATGATTGCGAAGTGTCCATCCGCATGGAGCTTGGGCAATGGTGAACAAGGCGTCCTCTGGGATGCAATCGTTGGCGGCGATCGGTGGCGGAAGGTGAAAGGCGCCCCGTCAGCCACATCACTTCCACGTTTCGCTGGCACTCGCGTTCCAGGCGCAGGCTGGAACGCGACCCGATTCAAGTAGCCATATATGTAGATCTTGGGCAGCACCCGCGGGTGGTAGGGTGGGCGCCCGGTGGCCGTGGGCGCGGCCCATGGCGCCTCCGGCACGGGTTTCCGAATTCTAAGAGATCACGGGGTTTTTACACAGCCTCCGTCGGAAGCGGACATGTCCTATACCATGGGTCCTCCAATGCAAGGCACGCCCGTTCCACACTTCGAGCCGGCTTGCGTCATATGTGCGAGCAGGAAGGAGCGAAATATCTCCGCGGCGGGTGTGAGTTCGCGGCCTTTGATCGTGCAGAGGACCACGCGGTTGGCAATTGTCGGCTTGACGAGTCGGATCATGTGCACCTGCGATGGATTCAGCGCTGACTCCACGTAGCCAGGCATCAGCGCCACGCCCAGGTTTGCGCGGACCAGTCCAAGCGCCGACGTCGCAAAATTCAGTCCCGACTCAACAATGATAGGAAGGTCCTTGCCCAGCTCCGCGCGCGTCAGCATCGCGGTGATGCCGCTGGAAATCAGCGGAACGTCCGTCAGCTCGTCCCAGGCAATGCACTCGTGCCCGGCCAGCGGATGCGCCGGATTGCATGCCAGGTGAGTGTGCGCGGTCAACAGCAGTTCCTTGTGCAACTCGTCGTTGGTCTGGTAGTCGGGCAGGATACCGAGGTCGACATGCCCGTCGTCCAGCAAGTCCCCGATCTCGCTGCGCTTCGCGTCAGTCACGAGCACACGCACCTGCGGTTCCGCTGTGCGAAAGGCTGACAGCAGCTCGGGAAGCACCGCCCAGCAAATGATTTGCGTGGCCGCGACACGGACCGTCCCGACCAGTTGCCTTTTCAGGTCCTCGGCACACAGCTTGGCGTCGTTGACCGCTCGCAGCACGCGCTCGGCGTTCTCGTAGTAGCTTGTGCCGGCCGCCGATAGCCGCACGCGGCGCGTCGTGCGTTCGAGCAGGCGCAAACCCACCGCATCTTCCAGCTCGCGCACCAGGTTGCTCAATGCCGACGGCGTGACGTGCAAGGCCCCGGCCGCTGCCGCGAAGCTCCCGAGCCGGGCAACGGCGTGAAATGCGGAGAGCTGCCGAAAGGTTACATTCATCAGATTTGTCTGAACAATTCGCCAAAATTAATTGATAGACGCATTAGATCACGGGCCCTATCGTCACCATCGACGTAGAAAGAGTGGTCATGCAAATCAAGAAAGTGGTCTGCGCGCTGGGCAAGTCGGGATATATGCATCTCGATCTGGCTGCGATCCGCGGCGGCGCCGTCGCCGACGGCGGGGTGTTTCACGGCGCACCTTTGACGCCGGGATTCAAGCGCATCGCCGAACCGGCCGCGATCCTGTCGATCATGCTGGTGCTGGACGACGGGCAGGTGGCATTCGGCGATTGCGCCGACGTCATCTTTGCAGGAGCGGCCGGCCGCGATCCCATCTTCCATCCCACCGAGCATCTGGAGCTGGTGCGCACACACATGGCTGCGTCGCTGGTTGGGCGAGATGTCAGCGCGTTCAAGCGCAACGCCGATGAACTGGATGCCTGGACCCACGCGGGCCTGCGACTGCACACGGCGGTGCGCTACGGCGTAACGCAGGCCCTGCTGCATGCGACCAGCCTGGCGCGCCGAATCACGATGGCCGAGGTCGTGGCCAATGACTACGGCTGCAAGTTGTCGGCGAGGCCGATCGCTTTGCTGGCCAACTGCCAGAACAACGACCTGATGCAGCTGGATCGCATGATCCTGAAGCGTGTGGAGCTGCTGCCGCATGCGTATTTCACCTCGGTCGAAAACGAGCTGGGCAACCGTGGCGAGAAACTGCTCGCCTGGCTCGGTGGCATTGCGAAGCGGGTGCGAGAGGTGGGCGATGCAGATTACCAGCCTCGCCTGCACATCGATGTCTACGGCACGATCGGCCAGCTGTTCGCGGGCAGGGTCGAGGAGATTGCAGACTATCTGGGCGAACTGCGTGCCGCCGCGCAGCCTTACGAGTTGCTGGTGGAGTCGCCCTTGATTGCCGCCACGCGCGCCGAGCAGATCGAAAAGTTCGCAGCGCTGCGCCATGCGCTCACGTGCAAGGGAATCGCAGTGCCCGTCATCGCCGACGAGTGGTGCAACACACTCGAGGACATCGCAGCATTCACAGAGGCGGGTGCCGCCGACTTCGTACAGGTGAAGACGCCGGACCTCGGTGGGATCAACAACACGATCGAGGCAGTGCTGCACTGCCGGCGCAAGGGAATTGGCGTCTGCCTGGGCGGAACCGGCAACGAAACGGACCAATCGACGCGGATCTGCGCGCACATCGGCCTTGCAACCCAACCGGACTTCATGTTGAGCAAGCCCGGGCTGGGCGGCGACGAGGCCATCATGATCCAGTCCAACGAAATGGCGCGTGCGCTCGCACTCGCCGCATGACCCCCCAAACATTCGTGGAGAAACCGATGAAAGCACTGTTCCGATTCGCTGGCGCCGCTGCGGCGCTCTTCCTCTCGACCGCCGCGGCAGCCCAAAACTTTCCAGACAAGCCGATCCGCATCGTGGTGCCTTACCCGCCCGGCGCGTCGACCGACATGTTGGCTCGCCTGGTCGGCAAGAAGCTCAGCGAAAACGTTGGCCAACCGGTGATCGTCGATAACCGCGGCGGCGCAAACGGCGCTATCGGCTCGACTTTCGTGTCGCGCTCGACGCCCGACGGCTACACGATCCTGGTGGGCACCTCGTCGTCCCACATCATCGTGAAGTACCTGTCGAAGGTGCAGCCCTATGACACGCTGAAGGACTTCACGCCGCTCACTGCGGCGGTCGAGATCCCGATTGCGCTTGTCGTTCATCCGTCGGTGCCGGCCAGGACCGCCAAGGAATTGGTCGACTACGCGAAGAAGCCGGGAACGAAACTGTCCTACGGGAGTTCCGGGACCGGCTCGGCTCACCATCTCGCGGGCGAGCAGTTCAAGCAGCTTACCGGGATCGAGATGACGCATGTGCCGTACAAGGGTGGCACGCCCGCGCTGCAGGATCTGCTGGGCGGGCAGATCCCGGTTCTCGTCACGACCCTGGCGACGGCCGTGCCTTTCCTCGATTCGGGAAAGCTGCGCGTCCTGGGCATGGTCGAAAACAAGCGCACCTCGATTGCCCCGAAGATTCCGGCCGTGTCCGAGACCGTGCCGGGTTATGCGGCGCCCTCGACCTGGTTGGGGTTCTTCGGTCCGCCGAACCTGCCGCCGGCCATCACCGCGAAACTGAATGCCGAGCTGCTCAAGGCACTGCGCGATCCG
Organism: Ramlibacter sp.; assembly: GCA_029237735.1. Classification (GTDB taxonomy): domain Bacteria; phylum Pseudomonadota; class Gammaproteobacteria; order Burkholderiales; family Burkholderiaceae_C; genus Ramlibacter. The sequence continues at coordinate 53,099 of JAQZBU010000003.1, forward strand.
GAAATCAAGGCCAAGCTCCACGCCGACGGCCTGATCGTGATGGGCACCAGCCCCGCCGAGTTCGAGAAGATCATCCGCAACGACCTCGAGACGGTGCAAAAGATCGTGACGGCGGCTGGCATCCAGCCGGAGTGAAGGCAATGGGTCTCACCGAGTCGCTGGCCCGGCTGACGGCCGGCCGGATGGCGCTTAGCGGCGAGGCGGAGGCGATCATCGCCGGTGGCTTCATCGACGCAATCGGCTGCATGCTGGCCGGCGCGCGCGAACCTGCGGTGGAGGCGGTCCTTTCGGTGGTGCGGGCGCGTGCTGGCGGCCCGGCGCCGGCGCGGCTGCTGCTCGGCGCCGAGCGGGCGTCGCCGCAGGACGCTGCACTCGTGAATGGCACAGCGGCGCACGCTCTCGATTACGACGACGTGGCGCTGACGGGCCATCCCAGTGCGGTCCTGGTTCCCGCGCTGCTGGCAGAGGGCGAGCGCTGCGACGCGCGCGGCGAGGCCGTGATGGAGGCTTATCTCACCGGTTACGAGGTCTGGGCAGAGCTGGTCTCGCGCGACCAGGATCCGTACCACGACGCCGGGTGGCACTCCACCTCCGTCGTCGGGACGGTCGCGGCCGCAGCAGCCGTGGCGCGTCTCAACGAACTTGACGAAATCCAAAGCCGGCACTCGCTTGCCATTGCGTCCAGCATGGCGTCCGGCCTGCTGGCCAACTTCGGCACCATGATGAAGCCGGTGCATGCCGGTCGTGCCGCCTCCTGCGGGATCGAAGCGGTGCGGCTGGCGCAGGCCGGCCTCGCCGCTTCCGCCACATCGTTTGAGGGCGAGGTCGGTTTCGTCAAAGCGTATTCGCCGCGGGGCCGCATCGATCGCGAAGCGCCGACTCGCACACCGCAAAATCTTTGGCTGCTGGAGCATCGGCTCTCGATCAAGAAGTATCCGCTCTGCTACGCCACGCACCGCGTGGTGGACGCGGTGATCGATCTCGCGCGCCAACACCGCGTCGCCGCCAGCGACGTTGCCGCTGTGCATGCCACCGTCGGTGTGAGCCAGGCCGCCATGCTCTACAGTCACGCGCCCGACGACCCGATGGAAGCAAAGTTCAGCCTGGAGTTCGCGGTTGCCGCGGCGCTGGTCGCGGGCAGGGTTGGGCTCGCCCATCTGCAGCCGGAATTCATCCGGCGCGAGGACGTTCGACAACTGATGAAGAAGGTTGTGACCCACACCTGCAGCACGCGTTGCCCGGTTGCGCCGGCATTCTCCATGACGGACCAGGTCATGCTGACACTGCACGATGGCCGCTCTCTCCGATCCCCGAAGATCCGGTTCGCCCGCGGCGACGGCCGTCATCCGCTGGTGGAGGGTGAGCTTGAGGCAAAGTTCCTCGACTGCGCCGGTCCTCAGGCTACCCGGTTGCTCTCGCGCTTGAAGGAACTTCGCACGCTGCCGTCGTTGCGAACGCTGTGCCTGGAATGACGCGTCGACAGCCCCACTGGGTGGTCGCGCTGTGCGCGGTCGTTGCTGTCCAGGCGATCGCCACGTGCCTTTATCGCATCGTCCCGACCCTTGCGCCGGCGCTCACCGCACCGGTAGGGTGGCAAGCGAGCGCCGCGGGACTGCTCGCCGGATTGATGACCGCTGGCTGTGTCCTATTCCTGCTGGTCGGGTCGCCGATGATTCGGCAGGAGGGCGCTTTCCGTGTGCTGCAGCTCGGCTTGGCCGCTTCCGCTGTGGGCGCGATCCTGTGCGCCTGGCCCACCGGCATGTCTCTGCTGCTCGGATGCGTGCTGCTAGGCATTGGCTACGGACCGTCCACCTCCGCGGCCAGTGACGTTCTGCAACGCCATGCGCCGCATCGCCACCGCAACCTGGCGTACTCCATCAAGCAGGCCGGCGTTCCAGTCGGTGGCGTGATCGCAGGCCTCGCACTGCCACCCCTTGTGCTGCAGATCGGGATGGCCGGTGTCGCGATGGTGATGGCGGGTGCTGCAATGCTGGCCTTCCTCGCGCTCGAGCCGATTCGGCGGCGGCTGGATACGCCCGCGGTTGGCCGCAGCGTACTGCGGTGGAGAAAGCTCGGCTCCTGGCGCAACCTGCAAGGTCCACTGCGCTTGCTGAACCAGTCGCCGCAACTGCGTCCCCTCGGCCTTGCGGGCGGTGCGCTGGCGCTCGGGCAAGGGGTCTGGTTCGCGTACCTGGTGACGTTTGCCGTCGTCGAGCTAGGATGGAGCATCGCAGCGGCTGGCGCGCTGTTTGCCGTCATGCAGGGCGTGAGCATCGTCGGCCGGCCCTTGCTCGGATGGCTATCGGACCGACGCGGTTCTGCGACGAGCATTCTTCGCGGCTGCGCAATTGCGTCAGCAGCGACGACAGCATTGCTCGCGGCGGTGCCGGCGGATGCGCCGCTGCTCCTGTGGTCGATCGCGATCGCGGGCGGCCTCACTGTCTCAAGCTGGAACGGCGTGCACATGGCCCGGATAGCGGAAGCCGTCCCCGCCGACCTGGTCGCCGATAGTGCATCCGCAACCAACTTGATTGTTTTCGCGGGCTACATCGTCGGTCCAGCGCTCGTTATGGCCGTGGTGGAACTGGGCGGAGGGTATCGGGCGGGGATGTTCGGCGCGGCGGCAGCCACGGCTGCCGCCTGGATTCCCTTGCGCAATGTCGGCGAGGCCCAACCCGGATTGGGCGAAGCGCTCGTTGGGCCAAGACCACCGCGTTGATGCGAGTAACTTCGACTCTAGGCCGGCGTTGCTGTCGCAGTTGCCGGGCTGGCCGACGCGAATGGAGAAGCCGATGAAAGCATCTCCGTAAACGATCGTGGGCTCGCGGCTTCAACCGACATTCTCACGCAGGAACGCGAGCGTCCGCTCGCGCGCCTGCTGGGCGGCTGCGAGATTGAAGGCTGGTCGGTGGCAGCAATTAAAGCCATGGTCCGCAGCGTAAATGTATATCTGCTGCTTCGCATGACGCGCCTGCAGCTGCTTCACGCCTTCCAGCGGGATCAGCGAGTCGTGTTCGGCGAAGTGCGCCAGCACCGGGACCCGCGGCTCCAGTTGGGCGTGGTCCACGATGCCGCCGCCGTAATAGGGAACGGAACAGGCGAGACCTTGTAGCCGCGCCGCCGCGACCCAGGCGATGAGGCCGCCCCAGCAGTAGCCGATGATCCCGACTTTTCGAGCTTCACCGGCGGCCGCAATCGCCGCGGCGACGTCCAGCATCGCGGTATCCAGCCGTGTGCTTGCGATCAGCTCACGGCCCCTGACGATGCCCTCCTGCGTATACGGAAGGTCCACATTCTTTTCGGTGCGGTCGAACATGCCGGCGCTATCGTCAGGTAGCCATCAGCTGCGTAGCCGTCCGCCACTTCCCTGATATGGGCGTTGACGCCGAAGATTTCCTCACTCGAGCGGATGCCGCTCAATCTGAGCGCGCTTTCGGCGCGAGTACTGCAGGGCCACGCAGAGGACGCCCGGCTTCGGACACGCAAAGGTATGGATCCAGTCGAACATTCAGGTGGTGGGTGACATAGAGGAAATCGAGATAGTGTTGGACAATCTCATCGGGAACGCGCTGAAATTCTCAGCGCGTCGTGAAGTGACGGCATCGCCTCAGAAGACGCCACGCGAATCTTTCAGCCGTTCATACGATGCCATTCCGGCTTCGGCGGGTCCGGAGTTGGATTGGCGGTTGCTGGCCGCATTGAAGAGCGCCATGGAGGGTGCATTTGGGCAACGGGCGAGCCCGGTTTTGGCACCACAGTTTCCTTCTATGTTTAAGAATCCGACGAACCGTCCAACCCAAATTGGAGTCAAGTTCAGCATGAGACCTAACGACGGATCATTCTCTCCCCGCACTGATAGCTCTTGGCAGGAAGAGGCAGCGCTATTACTGCTCCGTTCTGGGTTCAGGCCCACTGACACGATTGGCCAGGTCGCACACATAGCGAATGCACATGAGGCGGGACGCACCGGACGTACGTTCGGTTCCGTTTGGCACGCGATGCGCAACTTAGTAGAAGGCGAGCAAGCATGTTCCGTCAGTAGAGCGCACGACATAGCATGCGGGGAGCCTCTTCGGTGAAGACAGTCCGAGCGATTGCAAGATCTTCACTGCATAGGGCCGGCGCATGCAACTTCTCTCGGGGCGGCAGCCACCGTTGAGTTGCTGGTGTGGCCAGGCCGGGATGGCGCGCAACGCAAACCGTGAGACATGCGGCCGCGAGGCGCAAGTCGCTTGAGATTCGCGTTTCATCGGGATGGAGCCTTCGGACGCCGTCGAAACCGCCGCCCGCAAGTGGGAAGCTGCACTCCACACCTTTGCGCGGAGAGGTGGTCCGCTTCGGGGACGAGGGGCGATGCGGCTTCATCCACACGCCGAGCGCGGATTTCTCGTATCACGCGCGGGTAGTTCCGCAGTGTCAGCAAGGCAGGCAGCCGCTATACTCCCGAAGGTGTCTGGTCTCGCCAACGTCTCGTTGCCGGGCGAGGACCAGAGTACCCATGTCGCGGCGGATTCCCCCTCTCAACCCACTACGGACTTTCGAGGTAGCGGCCAGACACCTGAGCTTCACGCGCGCGGCGGAGGAACTGTTCGTCACCGCGGCCGCGGTCAGTCACCAGATCAAGACGCTGGAGGAAAGCCTCGGGGTGGTGCTGTTCGTCCGCCACCCGAAATCGCTTGAACTGACGAAGGCCGGCGCGGCCTACCTGCCCGGCATCCAGCGCGCCTTCAAGCAGATGGCCGAGGCCACCCAGCAGCTCCACCTGCGGGGCAACTCGCGCACCCTGAAGATCAACGTGCCGCCGACCTTCGCGCTGAAGTGGCTGATCCCGCGCATGGTCCGGTTCCTGAAAGAACATCCCGCGATTGACCTGAAGGTGTCCTCCCAGGCTAAGCAGGTGGACTTCGACCGCGAGGATTTCGACCTCGCGGTGCGCTATGGCCGCGGGGTGTATCCCGGACTGCACGCTGAGCTGTGCCTGCCGGTCGAGGTCTTTCCGGTCTGCAGCCCGGCGCTGTTCCAGGGCGAGCATCCGTTGCGCGTTCCGGACGACCTGCGGCACCACACGCTGTTGCATGACGACAGCACCTATGCCGACAGCAGCAATCCGGACTGGGCGATGTGGCTGCAGCATGCCGGCGTGGAGGGCGTCGATCCGACGCGTGGCCCGTCGTTCTGGCCCAGCCACCTTGTGATCAACGCGGCGATCGACGGCCTCGGCGTCGCTCTGGTCAAGAAGAACTGGGTGGAGAAGGACATCGCCGAGGGCCGCCTGGTGCGGCCATTCCCGATCAGCCTGCCAGTCGAGTTCTCCTATTTCCTGGTCTACCCCGAGGCGCGCGCGAGCGATGAGCTGATCACGACCTTCGTCGAGTGGGTGCGAAGCGAGGTCGCCAAGGACGCCGCTCGGCCCTGAGCCGGCCGCTGCTCAGCGCCCGACGAAAACCGCCGGCGCCTTGGCCAGGAAGGCCCCGTAGCCGATCCGAAAATCCTCGGTCTCGAAACAGGCGTAGCACTCGTCGATCTCGGTGGCGTCCAGCGGGGCTGGGCTGTCCAGCCGGCGGATGAAGCGCTTGTGCCAGCGCGCCACCAGGGGCGCGCCTTCGCCGATGCGATGGGCGGCCGCCAGCACTTCCTCATGCACCTCGGCGTCCGGCACCACCCGGTTCACCAGGCGCTTGGCCAGAGCCTCGGCGGCGTCGAACACGCGCCCCTCCAGCAGGATCTCGAGCGCCACTGCGCTGCCCACGAGCGAAACCAGCGGCCGCAACTCGTCGTAGGAAACGACCAGGCCCAGGCGCTTGACAGGAATCCCGAAGCGGCTGGAGGCGCCGCAGATGCGCATGTCGCACACCGAGGCGATCTCCAGCCCGCCGCCCACGCAGGCGCCCTGGATCATGGCGATCACCGGATGCGGGCAGTTCGCGATCGCCAGCATCGCTGCGTGGGTGGTGTGGGCGAAGGCCCTGGCCTGCTCCACGTTCGAGCGCACGACGGCGAATTCGGCCACGTCCGCGCCGGCCGCGAACGCCTTGTCGCCCGCGCCGCGCAGCACGACACAGCGCAGGCTATCGTCCGCCGACAGCGCCTGGAAAGCGCGGGCCAGGCCCGACCACATTTCCAGGTCGAGTGCGTTCATCTTCCCGGGCTTGTTGAGGGTGACGGTGGCGGTGGCGCCGTCGCGGTCGATAAGGATGGTGCTGGTCATGAATGGGGTGGTGGAGACGACAAAGCGCCGAGTCTAGTGAGCGCGCCGGGGCGCCTCAACCGACAAATTTTCAAACGGCTACTTATAAAAACTTGTGCAGGCCGCCGCCGCGATGCGCGCCGCCCGCTTTCAAGTTTTCTAGGGCTCGCGTCAAGTAAATGTCGTTTGTTCCAGCGGGGAGGGTCTGCCTAGAATTCTTCATGCAAGGCAAACTGACAGCCGCCGCCATCCTTCCCGTCGATCACGAACGCGCCACCCTCGTCGGGCGCGTGTGGCTGCCCGGGCGGGGCTGCCCGGCGCCGGTGCTGGTGCGCGGGGGCGTGCTGCACGATCTCGGCGCGATTGCGCCCACCGTCAGCCAGCTGCTGGAGCTGGAATCGCCGCTGGCCGCGCTGGCCGTGGCTTGGGAGCGGCCGCCGATCGCCAGCCTGGCCGAGGTGCTCGCCAACACCGATCCGGCAACGCGCGACGCTTCGCGCCCCTGGCTGCTCGCGCCCTGCGACCTGCAGGCGCTCAAGGCCAGCGGCGTCACCTTCGTCGCCAGCATGCTGGAGCGGGTGATCGAGGAGCAGGCGCGCGGAGACGCTGCGCGCGCCGAATCGGTTCGCGCTGCGGTGGTGGCGGTCGTCGGCAAGGACCTGGCGCGCATCCGCCCCGGCTCGCCGGAGGCGGCGCATCTGAAGGAGGTGTTGATCTCCCAGGGCGTGTGGTCCCAGTACCTGGAGGTGGGCATCGGCCCCGACGCTGAAATCTTCACCAAGTCGCAACCGATGTCCGCGGTCGGCTGCGGCGTGGAGGTCGGCATCCACCCCGACTCGGTGTGGAACAACCCCGAGCCCGAGATCGTGCTCGCCGTCAACAGCCGGGGCGCCGTGGTCGGCGCCGCGCTCGGCAACGACGTCAACCTGCGCGATTTCGAGGGCCGCAGCGCCTTGTTGCTCGGCAAGGCCAAGGACAACAACGCCTCCTGCGCCATCGGGCCGTTCATCCGCCTGTTCGACACCGGTTTCGGGCTGGACGATGTGCGCGGCTGCGACGTGCTGCTGGCCATTGAAGGGCCCGACGGTTATCGCCTGAGCGGCAGCAGTTCAATGTGCCGGATCAGTCGCGACCCGCTCGACCTGGTCGGGCAGGCCATCGGCGCGAACCACCGCTACCCCGACGGCCTGATGCTGTTCCTGGGCACGATGTTCGCTCCCACCGCGGACCGCCTACAGCCCGGCCAGGGCTTCACCCATGTGGTCGGCGACGTGGTCACCGTCCACACGCCCGGATTGGGCGCGCTGGTCAACCGGGTGAACCGCGCCGACCGTTGCGAGCCCTGGACCTTCGGCATCGGGGCGCTGCTGTCCCGGCTCGCGGCCCGCTGATTTCCCCGACACATCCCACGAAAACTACTCGATGGAAAACTACGATTCGCACCATTGCAGCAGGCAGGACCTGCAGGACTTTCTGACCCACGTGCTGTCGGCGGCCGGCTGCGACGCGCCGAGCGCCGCGGCAGTCACCCGCGCCGTGGTCGACGCCTCGGCCCGGGCCTACGACACGCACGGGGTTCGCCTGATCCCCTGGTACCTGCAATGCCTCGAAGGTGGGCGCATCAACCGCTCGCCGCGCATCGACATCAGCCGCAAGGCGCCCGCCATAGTCCACGTCGACGCCGACAACGGCTTCGGCCATCTCGCCAGCTATCGCGCGATCGACGCGCTATGCGAGGTGGCGGACCAGCAGGGCGTCGCAGTTGCGACGGTCGGGCGGTCCTCGCACCATGGCGCAACCGGCTGCTACACGGTGGAAGCGGCGCGCCGCGGATTCGCCGCGCTCGGCATGACGCACGCCGATGCGGTGGTGGTACCGCATGATGGCATCACTCCGTTCTTCGGCACCAATCCGATCAGCTTCGCGGTGCCGCTCGAAGGCGAGGAGCCGCTGGTCCTCGATATGGCCACCAGCTCGATTCCGCTCAACCGCGTCATGCTGCGCCGCTCCACAGGCGCGCCCTTGCCGCCGGACGTGGCGGTGGACGGCGAGGGGCGGGTGACGACCGATGCCCACCACGCAGCGGCACTGCTACCGGTGGGCGGGGAGAACTTCGGCTACAAGGGCGTCGGGCTGGCCGGCATGGTCGACATCTTCTGCTCTGCCTTCACCGGCATGCAGCATGGGGCGAAGTTCCCTTGCTTCAACGGTCCGGACTTCAGCCGGCCGATCGAGATCGGGCACTTCTTTATCGTCATGCAGCCCGCCTTGTTCCAGGCGATGGCCGCCTTCAATGCCTCAGTGAGCGCGCTGGTGGGCGACCTGCGGCGGCAACGGGCCAAGCCGGGCAAGGCGGTCCACGCGCCCAGCGACCTCGAGAAGGCCGAGGCCGGCCGACGGGCGCGCGAGGGTATTCCGCTGGACCCGCTCACCTGGCGCGCTTTCCAGCTGCTGGGCCAGCGCTACGGCTGCCCGCTCGAGCAGCACGTGGCCGCCTGAGGTCAGCAAGTTTTTATATCGCGAGCTTTCAAAAATTGTCGTTTGACCCACTGGCGGGCCATCCCTAAAGTTCATCTCGCCCCCAAACGAGAACACAGGAGACATACATGACCATCGAAAACCCGGGCCGCCGCAGCGTCCTCAAAGGCATTTCCGCCGCGGCGGTGACACTCGGCGCCGGCGCGTCCCTGACCAGCCGGCAAGCGCTGGCCGCCGATCCGGTGCAATTGATCAGCCACCGCTATCCGGCCCTGGAATTCTGGGCCGGCAAGATGAAGACGGCGCTACCCGGCGTGGACGTCAACGCCCAGTTGATGCCCTTCGAGAAGATGGGCGAGTTGGTCACCATCGCCATGTCGTCCAAGGCGTCGACCTTCGACATCGTCTACGTGATCGACTCCACCGTGGCTTCCTACGCACGCAACGGTTGGCTGCGTCCGCTGGACGACCTGTGGGCCAAGTACAAGAACGAATTCAACCTCGGCGATTATTCCGACGCCGCGATGAAGATGTGCAGCTACAACGGCCGCATCTACGCGCTGCCAGGCACGGTCAACGTGATGATGATGTACTACCGTAAGGACCTGCTGGATGCCAGCGGGAAGGCCCTGCCCAAGACGGTGGCGGAGTACCAGGCGCTGGCCAAGGCGCTCCACTCGCCGGCGCGCGCCGGCACCATCAGCTGCCTGAAGCCGACCGACGCGGCGATGAACGAGGCGCACTGGTACATGAACACCATCGGCCAGGGCTGGTTCGACGACAAGTGGAAGCCGATCTTCAACAACGCGAGCGGCGTGCGCGCCATCGAAGCCCTGAAGGAGACGACCCGCGTAGCCCAGCGCGGCTTCGTCACCGCGGCCAACGACGAGTGCACCATCGCCCTGCAGCAGGACGCGGCGGCGCTCGGCATGCAGTGGGCCACCCGTGCCCGCTCGGTGGACGACCCGAAGCAGTCCCGCGCGGCCGGCAAGTTCGAATGGGCGTCCATGCCCCAGGGCCATGCCCGGGTGCTCGCCGACGGCTACGCCATCTCGGCCTTCAGCAAGCAGGACCCTGACCTGCTGTTCCGCATCATGGCCACCGCCACCCGGGAGTCCAACATGCGCGAAGCTGCGGGCATGATGGTGCCGCCGCGCAAGGCCCTGCTCAACGACCCCCAGTTGCGGGCCAGCAACCGGTTCTATCCGGCGGCCGCCCAGGCCATCGAAAGCGGCACGCCGTTCCCGGCGCTGCCCGAGTTCTACGCCGTGGGTGAATTCATCTCCCGCCGCATCCTGCAGGCCGTCACCGGCGAAATGCCGGTCAAGCAGGCGCTCGATACCGCGGCCGGCGAGACTGAGGCCTATCTGAAGACCCGCGGCTACTACCGCTGAAGCGAACTCGCGAGCAACCCCGCACAAAGGCAGGATCCCCATGGCTTCCGTACAGATCAGCGGCATCGAAAAGCATTTTGGCGGCACCCACGTCATCCGCGGCGTGGACATCGACATCGACGACGGCGAGTTCTGCGTGCTGGTCGGCCCGTCGGGGTGCGGCAAGTCCACGCTGTTGCGCATGATCGCCGGCCTGGAGGAGGCCGACGAAGGGCGGATCTCGATCGGGACCCGCGTGGTCAACGAGGTGCCGCCCAAGGACCGCGACATCGCGATGGTGTTCCAGAACTACGCGCTGTATCCGCACATGTCGGTGCGCGAGAACATGTCGTTCGCGCTCAGCCTGGCGCGCCAGCCGAAGCGGGAAATCGAGCAGCGCGTGGCCCGGGCTGCCGAGATCCTGGGCCTGGGCCCCTACCTCGAACGCTTCCCGCGCCAGCTTTCGGGCGGACAGCGCCAGCGGGTCGCCATGGGCCGGGCCATCGTGCGCAATCCGCAGGTGTTCCTGTTCGATGAGCCGCTGTCCAACCTCGACGCCAAGCTGCGCGTGCAGATGCGCACCGAGATCCGCGAGTTGCACCAGCGGCTCAAGACTACCTCGGTCTACGTCACCCACGACCAGACCGAAGCCATGACGATGGCCGACAAGATCGTGGTGATGCGCGGCGGCGTGGTGGAGCAAGCGGGCGCGCCGCTCGAGCTCTACGACCGGCCGGTCAACACCTTCGTCGCCACCTTCATTGGCTCGCCGGCGATGAACCTGCTGCCGGGCGTGTTCCGCTCCCTAGGGGGCGGGCAGGTGGTACTGGAGGGCGGCGCCAGCCTGCCGCTGCCGGCCGGGAGCCGCGCGGAGGAGGGGCAGAACGTGCTGTACGGGATGCGGCCCGAGCACTGTTCGGTCGGCGGGACCGGCTTGCCGGTGGAGGTGGCGGTGGTCGAGCCGACCGGCGCCGACACCCAGCTATATTGCCGCTTCCACGGCCAGGATGTGACGGCAACGGTGCGTGACCGCAGCGACTGCCGCCCCGGCGACCGGATCGTGCTCGCGCCCGACCCCGCCCGGGCCCACCTGTTCGACGCGGCCAGCGGCCAGCGGCTGGCGGCCTGAAGGCGGAGATGGCCATGGACACCGTTATCCAGAGTCCCGGCGTGGCCGGGCCCGCCCTGGTCCGCCGCCGCCGACCGGCTAACCGCCGCCGGCTCTGGCCCTTCCTGCTGCCCAGCGCGATCGTCTCCTTCTGCATCCTGTTGTTCCCGCTGGGCTACGCGCTGTACCTCAGCTTCTTTAACTACTACCTGGACAGCGGGGCCAGCACGTTCGTCGGCTTCGGCAACTACGCCGACCTGCTGGGCGACGCCCGCTTCTGGACTTCGCTCCTCCGCACCTTCGCCATCGTGGTGTCGGCCGTCGGGCTGGAGTTCTGCGTCGGCCTGGCGGTCGCCTGGGGCCTGTACCGCCTGACGGTCGGCGTGCGCACGCTCAACCTGCTGATGTTCCTGCCGCACATCATCACCCCGGTTGTGGCGGCGCTGTTCCTCAAGTGGATCTTCGCCGGGCGCTGGGGGCTGCTGGATTCGATCCTCGCCGGCCTCGGCATCTTCCCGCCCGACTGGCTGGGGGACCCGATGTGGGCCCGCGTCACCGTGGTGCTGGCCGATGCCTGGCAGTTCACGCCCTTCATGATCCTGGTGCTCTACGCCGGCCTCAACACCGTCGACCAGAGCCAGATCGAGGCGGCGCAGATCGACGGCGCCAATGGCCGGCAGATCCTGTTTCGCATCATGCTGCCTTCGATCCGGCCGCTGGTCGCCTTCGTGCTGACCATGCGGATGATGGACGCCTTCCGCTACTTCGACACCATATACGTGCTCACCTCCGGCGGTCCGGGCACGGCGACCGAGACCCTGACCATGCAGACCTATGCCCTGGCGTTCCGTCTGTTCCAGGTCGGCAAGGCCTCTGCACTCGGCGTGCTCACGCTGCTCGCGGTGCTGCTACTGGCCGCCATCCTGATCTTCACCATCGGCCGCAGCAAGGAGAAATCCGCATGAATGCCCGCCCTCGCATGTCTCAGGCGCTGCTGTTCCTGGCGCTGTGCCTGTTCACCGCGCTGATGCTGACACCGGTGATCTGGGCCTTCATGACCTCGATCAAACAGCCGGTCGACGCCTTCGCGATTCCGCCCAAGCTGGTCTTCGCGCCGACGTTCGAGTTCCACCGGCAGGTCTGGGTCGAGAAGGGCTTCGCCGGCTTCCTCGTCAACAGCCTGGTGATCGCGGCGAGCACGGTGCTGATATCGGTTTCGATCGGGACCATGGCGGCGTACGGCCTCTCGCGTATGCGGGGCAGGGCGGCCAAGGGCATCCTGTTCGGCCTGCTGTCGCTGCGCATGTTCCCGCACATGTTGCTGGCGATCCCGTTCTTTCTGCTGGCCAAGTTCCTGAACCTGATCGACACCTATCCGGCGATGGTGCTGGCGTTGGTGGCGATCAACCAGCCCTTCACCATCTGGCTCATGCACAGCTTCTTCGTCGACGTGCCCGCCGAGATCGACGAGGCGGCGGCGATCGACGGCGCCAACGAGTGGCAGACCTTCTTCCGGGTGGTGCTGCCGATCGTGCGGCCGGGCCTGTGGGTGACCGCGCTGTTCAGCCTGCTGCTGGCCTACAACGAGTTCCTGTTCGCGCTGGTGCTGACGGGGCCGAACACCAAGACCCTGCCGGTAGCCATCGCCGAATACGGCGGCGAGGACCTGAACTACTGGTCGCTCTCGGCCGCCGCCGCCATCGGCATCATGATTCCCATCATGGTCTTCATGGCGCTGATGCAGCGCCACCTGGTGCGCGGGCTCGCTCTCGGGGCAGTGAAGTGAAGCGGCTGGACATGGTGGACGCCCACCAGCACGTGTTGCGGATCGGCCGCCACGATTACTTCTGGCTCCAGCCGGGCAGCGCTATCCATCGTGACTACGGTCTCGAGGACCTGCGGCCCCTGCTCGGCGGCGTGACCGGGACGGTGCTGGTGCAGGCCGCGCCCAGCGCCGAGGAGACGCAGTTCCTGCTCGAGGTGGCGGCGGCTTCGGACGGGCTGGTCCGAGGCGTGGTGGGCTGGGTGGACCTCGCTGCGCCGGCGGCGCCCGACGCGATCGCGGCGCTGGCCGGCAAACCGATCGTGAAGGGGGTGCGTCCCATGCTCGGCTTCATCGAGGACACCGGCTGGATCCTGCGTCCGGAGATCCAGCCCGCGCTCAAGGCGCTGGCCCGCGAGGGGCTGCGGCTCGACATGCCGGCCCGGCCGCGCCACCTGCCGCTGCTGGCCGAACTGGCGGAACGGCATCCGGCGCTGGCGGTCGTGATCGACCACGGCGCCAAGCCGGCCATCGCCCGCGGCGAGTTCGACGGCTGGGCGCGCGACATCGCGCAGGTGGCGCGCGACACGCTCGTCTTCTGCAAGCTGTCCGGGCTGGCAACCGAGGCCAGCACGGGCTGGACCGACGAAGAACTGCGCCCCTATGTCGACCACCTGGTCGAGAGCTTCGGCCCCGACCGACTGATGTGGGGCAGCGACTGGCCCGTGGTCGACCTGGCCGGCGGCTTCACCCGCTGGCGCGAGGCCTGCCTGCGCTTGCTGCCGGCCGACCTGCATGCCGCCGTCATGGGCGAGACCGCCCGGGCCTTCTACGGCCTCGACGTCCCGGCCCTTCATTGAACTCAACACGCCCGAGCGTTCTCCCAATGACCGTCCTTTCCCCCAAGCCCCTGCCCTTGTCCAAGCTCAAGGTCCTCGACGTAAGCCAGGTCATGGCGGGCCCGTTCTGCTGCATGATGCTCGGCGACATGGGAGCCGACGTGATCAAGGTCGAGCCTCCCGGCACCGGCGACCAGACGCGCCGCGCCATGGGCTTCTCGCTCAAGGGTGACGACAGTGGCGGCTTCATCGCGCTGAACCGCAACAAACGCAGCATCGCCCTCAACCTCAAGACCGAGGGCGGCCGGGAGGCCTTTTACGAGCTCGTGCGCGGCGCCGACGTGGTGGTCGAGAACTACCGTCCCGGCGTCGCCTCCAAGCTGAAGATCGACTATGAGACGCTCAGGAAGATCAACCCGCAGTTGGTCTACGCCAGCATCTCGGGCTTCGGCCAGACCGGGCCCTGGGCTGGGCGGCCGGGCTTCGACCTGATCGCCCAGGCCATGACCGGCGTAATGAGCGTGATGGGCTATCCGGGCATGGCCCCGGTCAAGTCCAGCGTGCCGGTGGCCGACCTGGGCTCGGGCCTTTTCGCGATCTACGGCATCCTGAGCGCGGTGATCGGCCGCGAACAGACCGGCGCGGGCCAATACGTTGACGCCTCGTTGTTCGAAAGCGCCCTCGGGCTGTCGATCTGGGAGAGCGCCGAATACTGGGGAACCGGCAAGGTGCCGGCCCCGATCGCCAGCGCAAACCGCATGAGCGCGCCCTATCAGGCGGTGCGGGCGGCTGACCGGCACTTCGTGATCGGCGCGGCCAACCAGAAGCTGTGGCAGAGCCTGTGCCATGTGATCGAGCGCCAGGAGCTGCTGGACGATCCGCGCTTTCTGACCAACGTCGACCGGCTGCGCAACCGCGAACCCCTGATCGAGGAGATCGAGAAGAGCTTCGCCACCCGGCCGGCGGAGGAATGGGTCGATGCGCTGCTGGCCGTGGGCGTGCCGGCCGCGCCGATCTACGATTACGCCGAGGCTCTGGAGAGCGAGCAGGCGCAGGCGCGCGAGATGGTGATGGAGATCGAGCACCCGGTCGAGGGGCCGATGAAGTCGCTCGGCTTCCCCGTCAAACTCAGCGCCACGCCGCAGCAGGTTCGCTATCCGGCGCCCTTGCTGGGTGAGCACACCGAGGAGGTGCTGGCCGAGTTGGGGCTGCGACCGGAGGCCGTGGCCGCGCTGCGCGAGCGCGGCGCCTTCGACCGTTGATCGTCCAATCAAAAGGAAACAAGCATGAAGTACCTCAGGATTCTCTTGGCCGCCGCGATGGGCGCCACGCTCGCGTTCGGTGCCGCCGGCACAACGGCGGAGACTTATCCGTTCAGGCCGATCCGCTTGATCGTCGGCTTTCCGGCCGGCGGCGGCGCCGACATCATCGCGCGCAGCCTCGGCACCGAGCTCGGCAAGGCGCTGGGCCAGAGCGTCGTGGTGGACAACCGTGGTGGCGCCAACGGCGTGATCGGCACCCAGGAGCTGGCCAGGTCCGCGGCCGATGGTCACACGCTGATGCTCACCATTTCCTCGCACGTCACCAATGCGCTGCTGTATCCAAAGCAGCCGTACGACGCGCTGAAGGACTTCGCGCCGGTGTCGCTGGTCGCCAGCTCGCCGTTCGTGCTGGTCGTCAACCCGGGGCTGCCGGTCAACAGTGTGGCGGAACTGGTGACGCTGGCGAAGGCCCAACCGGGGCGCATCAACTACGGCTCGCCGGGCAATGGCTCGACGCAGCACCTGTTCCACGAACTGATGAACCTGGCTGCCGGCATCAACATGACCCACGTGGCCTACAAGGGCGGCGCGCCAATGATGACCGACCTGCTGGCCGGGCATGTCCAGGTGGGGTTCACGACGCCGCTGTTCTCGCAAACATACCTGCAGCAGGGCAAGCTCAAGGCGCTGGCGGTCAGCAGCAGGAAGTCGATCGCGCAGCTTCGGGACGTGGCGCCAATTGGCGACACGCTGCGCGGCTACGAAGCCGACGTCTGGTACGGCGTGATCGCCCCGGCCGGCACGCCGCGGCCAGTGATCGACAAGCTCTCCGCCGAGATCGCCCGCATCGTGCGCACACCCGCCTTCCGGGAAAAACTGACGGCCCAGGCGGCCGAGCCAGTGGGCGGCACGCCCGAGCAGTTCGCCGCCGTGATGGATGGCGAGCTGAAGAAGTGGGCCGCCGTGATCCGGCAGACCGGCATCAAGGCAGACTGAGCCGGGCTTGGCAGATGTTCCACGAACTGCGCATCTACCACCCGGCCCCCGGGCGGCTTCCCGACCTGGTCGAGCGCATCGGCGCGGTGATGCCGCCCTTCTTCGAGCGCCACGGCTTCGCGCCGCGCCTCGGGCAATGGATCGGCGTGGCCGGCGCGCCCACTCCGGTGTTCGCCTGGCTGCTGCGCTGGCCGGACCTCGAGCGGCGGGCGGCGGCGTTCGCGGCGCTGGGCGCCGACAAGGAATGGAATGCCATCCGCCTTCGGACCAACGGCGCGGGCGAGATGGTGCGTCGCTACGACCTGCGCTTCCTGTCGTCCTCGCGCGCAGGCAGCGCGGTAGCGATCCAACCGGCCGCCGCACGCTGCGGACTCCACGAAGTGCGCGTGCTGCCCATCGCCGTCGGCCGCGTCCGCCAGGCGGAGGAGGCGCTGGCGATGGTTGACCTGCCCGCGCTTGCCGCCACTGGCACCACCGTGGCCGGTGTCTTCGATAACCTCGCCGGCGGCGCGACCCCCGGGGTGACCCTGCTGCTTGGCTGGCCCGACTTCGACCACCGGCGCGACGCGCTGGCCGCCTACGAGCGCCGACCCGAGGTGGTACAGGCGCGGCGCCGCGAGCGCGAGCAGTGGGCCGGCGACCATCTGCTGGGCGAGGCGAGCAGCCTGTTGCTGGAACCCACGCGCTACGGCGCGATCGACCTCGAAAGGGAACGGACATGACGCGCGCCCGGCTCGGCTTTATCGGCGTTGGCATCATGGGCGAGGCGATGGTTCGCCGCCTACTCGATCGCGGCTGGCCGGTGACGGCGTGGAACCTGGAGCCGGAGCGCCTGGACCTCGTCACGCCGCACGGCGCCGTAGCCGCCGGCTCGCCCGCGGACGTCGTCGCGGCCAGCGACATCGTTCTGATGTGTGTGCTCGATGGACCGGCCGTCGCACACTGCGTGTTCGGCCCGCGCGGCATAGCGACTTCGCCGGCGGCGCGCGGCAAGCTGGTGATCGACCTGTCCACCATCGACCCGGCGGCGGCAAGGGAGGTGGCCGCGCGCAGCGCTGCCGAGGCGGGGCTGGCGTGGATCGACTGCCCCGTGTCCGGCGGCCCGGCCCCGGCGCGCGACGGCACGCTGACGATCATGGCGGGCGGCGCGCCCGAGGATTTCGCGCGCGGCCGAGCGGTGCTGGCTGACCTCGGCGCCAACGTGACGCTGATGGGCGGCGTCGGCGCCGGCCAAACGGCCAAGATCATCAACCAGGCGATCGTCGGCGCCGGCTATGTGCTGATGGCCGAAGCAACGTTGCTGGCCGAGGCCGCCGGCATCGATGCCGCGCGACTGCCGGATTGCCTGGCCGGCGGCCTGGCCGACAGCATGCTGCTGCGAAAGCTCTACCCCCGCATCGAGCGCCGCGATTTCGAGCCGCCGGCCGCCTATTCGCGCCAGCTGCTCAAGGACCTCAAGGCGGTCTCCGCCTTTGCCCACGAACACGGCTGCGAGCTGCCGCTGGTGGAGCAGGCCCGGGCTCGCTACGACGCCTATGTCGAAGCCGGCAACGCGATGGCCGATCCGGCCTCGCTGATCCGCCTCTATGAAGCCACGCGGAAATGATCAACCCCCTGACACCCGATATCCATCCAACGAGGACGACTCCATGAACACCAAAGCCGCCGGCGAACAGGCCGACACGTTCCGCCTGAAGAAATACTACGACCCGCTGCGCGTGGCGGACGTCTGCGACGCCCTCGACGGCATCGGCTACTTCAATCTGGGCCTCGTCTCCCCCGAGATCCGGGCGCTGCAGCGCGGCACGCGCTTCTGGGGCGTGGCGTTCACGGTGCGCTGCGTGCCGGCCAACCGGCCGATGTGGATTTTGCCGACGACGCCCGAGATCGTCGATTCGCACGACATCTGGTTCAAGAAGGTCGGGCTCGGCGTCTGGCGCTTCTACGACCAACTGAAGCCTGGCCATGTGGTCGTGACCGACACCGGCGGCGCGCCGCCGGTGGGGCTGTGGGGCTCGGAGAATTCCCTGCGCGCGATCCAGAAGGGCGCGGTCGGCATCGTCACCGACGGCCAGTGTCGCGACAGCGGCGAACTGCTGGAGCAGGGCACGCCGATCTGCTCCCGGGGCGTGGCCCGCACCATCATTCCGGGCCGCATCGAGATCATCGAAACCCAGACCCGCATCGGCATGGGCGGCGTGCAGGTGTGCCCAGGCGACATCGTCGGCTGCGACGACGACGGCATCGTGGTGGTGCCGCAGGCGGTGGCCGCGGTGGTCGCGACCCACGCCCGGGAAGTCCTGCTGACGGACATGCGCAAGCGCGCGAAGCACTTCGCCGAACTCGGCTACCCGAGCGACGACAGCGTCGATGTCGCCAAGGTGGAGAAGTACTATGCGGAACTCGACGCCGCCGGCGGCCAGGCACGATGAGATTTAGCGAACCCTTCATCGACGCCCACCAGCACTTCTGGGATCTGGGGAGAAATCCCTATCCCTGGCTGCAGGACCCGGAGCCGATCCCGTTCCGCTACGGCGACTACTCCTCGCTCAAGCGCAATTACCTGCCGGCCGACCTCGCGCGCGACACCGAAGGCTTCGCGCCGGCGAAGACCGTGCACATCGAAGCGGAGTGGGATCGCGCCAACCCGGTCGATGAAACCCGCTGGCTCAGCCGGCTCGCCGGCGAGACCGGGCGGCCGTCGGCCAGCGTCGCCCACGCCGCACTGGACCGCCCGGACGTCGAAGCCATCCTGGCGCAGCAGGCGGCCTTTCCGCTGGTGCGCGGCATCCGCCACAAGCCGGTCACCGCCGCTTCGCGCGCGGAGGCGCGCCGGCGCCTGCCCGGCTCGATGGACGACGAGCGCTGGCGCCGCGGCTATGCGCTGTTGGCGCGTCACGGACTGTCCTACGACCTGCAGGCGCCCTGGTGGAACCTGGACCAGGCAGCTGATCTCGCCGGGGATTTTCCCGGCACCCAGGTCATCATCAACCACACCGGCCTGCCGGTGGACCGTTCGCCCGAAGGCCTGGCGGGCTGGCGCGCTGCGATGGAGCAGGTCGCCCACTGTCCCAACGTCGCCGTGAAGATCTCGGGCCTGGGCCAGCGAGGACTGCCCTGGACGCCGGAGGCAAACGTGCCGGTGATCCGCGACACCATCGCGATCTTCGGCTCCGACCGCTGCATGTTCGCCAGTAACTTCCCGGTCGACAGCCTGGTGGCGAACTACGAGACCATACTCGCGGGTTTCGTGGCTGCCATCGCCGACCGGCCGGATGCCGAACGGCGGCAGCTGCTGCACGACAACGCCCAGCGGATCTACCGGTTGTAAGGATCTTCCTCGGAAACGAGGAATCACCTAATTTGGGAAGCAAAAACTCGTGTTCCACTAGGGACTCATGGATCTCAACAAGGCAAGGATTTTCTTGCAGGTGGCGGCTTCAGGCAGCCTCTCGCGCGCTGCGGTTCATCTGGACACCCAGCAGTCGGTGGTCAGCCGGGCGATCACCTCGTTCGAACGCGACTTCGGTGCGCCGCTCTTTCACCGGACGGGACGAGGCGTCACGCTGACCGAACTTGGCGAAAGGGTCTTTCCCGGCCTGCGCTCGCTGGTCCAGCAGGCTGACCAGCTCGGCTCCGAGATCCGCGGCGCCGCGGGTGTGCCTGCGGGAGACGTGCGGGTCGGTGTGCTGCCATCGATGTCGCATCCTCTCGTAAGCCAGCTTTATCGCGTTGTCCGCGAGCGTTTCCCGGGCCTGCGTCTGCGCATCCATGAGGGCTCCGGGGGCCAGCTTGCCGAATGGGTCGCCAGCGGGACCGTGGACATGGCGGTCTTGTTTCGGGCATCGGGTATGCCGCGAGACGACGCAGCGTCGCTGCGTCAGGTGTCCATGTATCTGGTCGGCTCGGCCGGGGATGCATTGACCAAGCCGGCAACAGTGAGTTTCGCCAAGCTCGACGGAATTGCACTGGTTCTTCCCGGAGCGCGCAGCGGGCTGCGCGCGGTACTGGAGCAGCTGGCACAACGCAAGCGGATTTCCTTGAACATCGCGATGGAAGCGGATTCCCTGAGCGTCCAGAAAGACGTTGTCGCGGGGGGTGGCGCCCACACCGTGCTGGCTATCCAGGCCGTCCACCGTGAAGTGCGCGACGGAAGATTGCAGGCCGCCCGGATCACGTCGCCCGCAATCGAGCGCACGTTGGCGCTCAGCACCACCAAGCAGCACCCCTTGACCCTGGGGGCCCGCGAAGTGGCGCTGCTGATCAGGCAGCTGGTCGAAAAAATGCCAGCCGTCCCGGACGTGCAGGCCCCGCCGCGCTAGACGAAGCGGCTGGCGGCAAGAAGGAAAGCCCCTTGCCCGTAGGGCGCGCTGCCGAACCTGGCGTTGGGTCCTCCCGGCGGAAGACTGGTCATGCCGACCGCGCCATCGTCGTGCACGGCCTGGAGGACCGCTTCGAACCCGCGCCGCGCCGCCGCGGCCCGGTCGTCGCCCACCAACATTCCCAAGTCGAGTCCCTTGCGAATGGAGTAAGCGAACAGCGATGTGCCGGACGACTCGAGGGCCGCGCGCGGATCGTCCACGACGTTGTGCCAGAAGCCGCTGGTGTCCTGCAAAGGCAGGAGGGCCGACACCATGTCATCGAGAAGCTCCGAAAGTTCGGTCCGGCCTGGATGGTCTTCAGGCAGCGCCTCATAGACGTCCACCAGGCTGGCCGTGATCCAGCCCTGGCCTCGTGCCCAGTACGTGCTCTGCGGAAAGTAGTCGGGCGCCTCCGACCAGATGTGGCGGAACAACTTACTGCGGGGATCGCACAGCCGGTCCGCATGTAAACGGATCTGCAGCACCGCCTCGTCCATTGCGGTGGCATCCCCCGTGATTGCGCCGTACTGAGCCAGGAAGGGCGCAGTGAAATACACCGTGTCCACCCACAACTCTGTCGTCTCCTCGCGGTGGACGAAGGCTCCGTCGCGGGTGCGCCGCACCGTCTGAACGTAAGCACGCTGGCGCCGCGCGGCTTCGAGGTACCTGCCGTTTCCAGTGGCCCGGGCGAAATGCAGGGTGCCCGGCCCATAGGAAGACGAGTGGAGCGTGCCCGTGATTGTTTTGGCGCCGGTCCACCGCTCGACAGCGTTGCCCGGATCGCCCTGGACGATGTTCAGCCCAAAGGCGAGCTGTCCCTCCTTGTTCTGCAGTGCGATGCCCAGATCGACGATGCGCCTTGCCGCTTCGAGCTGGCGCGGCTCGCCGAGAGCGATCAAGCCATTGATGACAGGGGCGAATTCCCAATTCTTGAAGGCTTTGTTGTTCAGTCCCATGGTGTAGTCGGCCACCAGCTTGACCAGGTGGTGCATTCCGGAAGCGCCTTCAGTCTGCGGGGAAATTTCGAGATCGGTTGTGCGGTGATTCATGTCTTGCGTCCATGGAATGAGTCGGGGTCAGCTTTCGCGCGCCAGTTGTTCGGCAGGCAAGAGCGCACCGATATGCTTTCGCACAGCGGCTTGCTGCCCGGGCGTGGGAGCGAGCAGCGGCCTGCGCGGCCGACCGACCGGCACGCCCTGCAGGGACAGCGTGTACTTGGTGACAGCCACCCGGTTGTCGGAATAGATTGCGTTCCACAGCCGCAGCATCCGCTCGTGCAGGCCGCGTGCCGCGACATGGTCGCCGGCCTGGACGAGATTCCATAGCTCGACCGCGGGGCCAGGCACGGCCGCCAGCAGCTGCGAGATAACGCCATGGACGCCGAGCGCGAACGCCGGATACAGCAGTGAATCGATGCCCGACAGGATGCGCTCTTGCGGGCGGGCATCGGCGATCAGGTCCGCCAGCAACTTCAGGTCGCCCGCGCTTTGCTTGACCCCGATCACCCCGGGCACCTCGCGCATGACCCGCTGCAGCAGCTGCGGCGACAGGTAGTTCCAGGGGACGACGTTGTAGATGAGGATCGGGATGCCGACCGCCTCATGGATCTCGCGGTAGTGCTGCACCATGGAATCGTCATCGGTCTTGAAGATGTAGTGCGCCGGCGTGATCTGGAGAGCGGCCGGCGCGAACTGTGCCAGCGACCGCGCGCGGGCGATGGCTTCGCGCGTGCTGTTGACGATGATGCCCGGGATCACCGGGACGCGGCCATTCACCTCTTCGGCCGTCACGGCGACCACACGGCACAAGTCTTCTCGCGAGAACGTGAAGCCCTCACCCGTGCTGCCGCCGGGCACGAAACCATGCACGCCCTGCCCAAGCATGTACCGGACCTGCTGTCGCAGCGCGGCTTCGTCCACCTCCTCGTCGGCATCGAAAGGCGTGACAAGCGGCGGGATGATTCCGCGGATATCGGACGGGGCAAATGAAGTCTTGGTCATGGGTAGGGAATCCTCGAGGTGATGCGTCATTGAAGCCTGGTGCCGGTCAGCGCGACGGCCTTCTTCCAGAAGTCGACGTTGGAGCGCAGGAAGGCGGAGTACTGGGCCGGCGTGCCGCCGATGGGCGTGAGTCCCAGATCGGTGAACCTTGCCCGCACGGCGTTGCGAGGAAGGATGGCGTTGACACGAGCATTGAGCAGGTCAAGCACGGCGGCCGGTGTTCCGGCGGGCGCCATCAGGCCGAACCAGGAGCTGGTATCCACGGAACCGAAGCCGCCTTCGGCCATGGTTGGCACCTCGGGCAGCAACGGCGACCGCTTTTGCCCGGTCACGGCGATCGCGCGCAGCGCACCGCTTTTGACCTGGGGCAGGATGGTTGGCAGATCGGCGAACATCATCGGCACGCGACCGCTGAGCAGGTCGGTCAAGGCGGCACCGCCACTCTTGTACGGCACGTGCAGCATCTTCGCCCCCGCTACCGCTCCGAACAACGCGCCGGCAACGTGCAGTGATGTGTATTCGCCCGCCGAAGCGTAAGCCACGTCGCCCCGGCTCTTGGCGAACACGGCGAACTCCTGCACCGTTTTGGCCTGCACCGATGGGTGAACAACCAGCACATGCGGGTTGTCGGCAAGCAGCACGATGGGTGTCAAGTCTTTCATCAGGTCGAAGGATGCTTTCTCACCCGTCGCCAGCTGGACCACGCTGCCCGCAGTGCCCAGCAAGAGGGTGTAGCCATCCGGTGCCGACGCGGCGGCCGCTTCGGCAGCGATGCGGCCGCCGGCCCCCGCCTTGTTGTCGACGACGACCGGCTTGGCAAGATCAGTGCCGAGCTCCTGCGCAATCAACCTGGCCACGATGTCTGTGGAGCCGCCGGGGGCGAAGCCAACAAGGATCCGGATCGGCTTGGCCGGATAGGTTTGCGCCAGCGCGGCTGGGACGGGGCAGACTGCGGCGGCAGCCATGGTGAGGAGCCGGCGGCGGCTGGTAAGGATCGGCATGCTTGTCTCCTTGAATTTCCCGCAGTGTGGAGCAGCTGCAGCCACGCTGCTAGGAGGATGCGCGCAATTCAGCCATGCGGTTTTGACATGGCGTTTTGCCGCATCGCAACTACGCATGGGTGACAAAGAAGCACCGAGGCCGTGATGGTCGAAGTCACCGCCTGCCAGGCGAGGCCGCTGGAGCCGAAGTACCCGGTGGTGTTTTTCGACGCGCTGCGCGTGAAGATCAAAGAAGACGCCGTGGTGCGCAACACACCGAGGGCGCGAAGTTCTGGATGAAGTGTTCAACGACCTGAAGACCCGCGACGACGCCCGGCGAAACCAGATGCTTGAGCTGGAGTTTCTTTGCTTCGCGCACGCAGCTCGAAGCACCTGCAGGATTCCGTCACACACCTCGTAAGCCCGCGGCTGGAAAATCGCGGGACGTGCCGATGCGTTCAAGGGAGCCTCGGATGGTGTTGCGTGTGGTCCTGCTTCTCGCGGCAGCGATGCTCATCGGCATCGCAATCGGGGTGTGCATGCAAGAGCCACGACTTGGCTTCTGGCTGATGGCGCTCGCCGGCTTCCTGGGCTCATGGGGCTGCTGCCCGCTGTCGCGGCCGCTGCTCGAGCGCCATCGGAAATACGCGGACGACGCGAGCGGTAGCTGAGCGGCCAAGGCAGGCCCCTGCTTCCCAAAGCCGCCGCAGTGCTTGACGTTGACATCGTGTCAACGCGGATATTTCTTCCATGCGTGCCACACGATCCATCATGAACAAGCGAGTTGTCAGCCGCCTGGCGCTCCGGTTGCTCCAGGCCAGCGTCGCTGCCGTGTTCTTTGGGGCCGTATCCCATCACGTCTACACACTTGACTTCAAGCCCCTGGCCGCGCTGTGCATTCCTATGCTGGCTGTCTTCTTTACGTTCACGTCGCTGCTCTACATCCGGGGGCGGTCCTTGGCGAGAGGGCGGGCGCAATTTCGAACTTTGTTTGCGGCGGAACGGTCGATGCAGGCCACCATTTGCTACCTGGTCGGAATCGTCGTAGGCACGAGTTTCTACGGGCTGTTGCAATACTTCCCGTTCAGCTTCGATCCAGCTCAGCCGACTGCCACGGGCTTATGGCTGCTGGTCTTTCTCTTGCCTTATGCGCTCATGCAGACGGGCCTTCTGATGTTCATGCGCGCCGCCTGGATCGTCGGGCCGCAGTTCCTGTGGGGGGTGAGTCCCTACCAGGTATGGCGAAGAATCGCGCAGGAGCCCTAGCGGACTCTTTTCAGCAGCGATGGCCGCACATCCGAAGGCGAAGCTCCCGTCGCCTTCAGAACCGAAGAGATGTCCTTGCGCTCATCCATCACTTCGACCCTGGTGATGGTGTTGAAGTCATCGCAGAAGTAACGCAGCGTGCCGACGTAGACGGCCGCCGCGCCGCGTGGCACGTCAACTCGGTCTTTACTTCTTTCAGCTTGTACGAGCCCAGGTGATAGACGCCGGGGTTCTTGATAGTCACCGCGCCGACGTCGCTTCCCTGCTTGCCGAACGAATACTTGTAGACGGTGTTGCTGCATAAGATGCCCAGGCAATGTTGGCCGGCGGCGGATTCCTCTTGTGCGAGCCGGCATCCAAAACTCCGTGCGTGGAACCATCACTCAGCTGACTCAGGACGCAAGCACATGTCGTGTGACCGAATTGACGCCAGGGGCGGAGAAGGAACGGCTCCAGGCGACCAGCCCGGAATGGCCCATGGCGTCCCGAGGGACCGCGGTCGAACGTTTCTGCCGAGCTGCGCGCGGCGCCGAGGAGCCGGCTTTTACCTGCTTGAGCGTGCTGGCTTTGCGTGTGTCGGGTGCACGGCGGTCCATCGGTTGGGCAGCTTCCAGCCGCTGCAGGATGGGGCAGGAGGCACCTTCATCCCCGGCGCAGTTTTCAATAAGCCCGGCCAGCGTTCCACGCATTTCGTCGAGTTCGCGCTGGCGCGCGTCGAGTTCGGCGAGTTGCCGGCGGGCAAGGTCCTTCACCGCGCGGCTTTCGCGACGCTCGTCGCGCCATAGCGCCAGCAACGAGTCGATCTGCGGGATGGAAAAACCCAGGGTGCGCGACTGACGGATAAAGCGCAGCATCCCGACTTCGCGCGGGCTGTAGAGGCGGTAGCCGGCGTCGGTGCGCTGCACCAGAGGGATCAGCCCGAGAGACTCGTAGTGGCGAATCATCTTTGGCGTGACGCCTGCCGCAGTGGCGGCCTGTCCGATGTTCAGGTAGTCCATGGTGCCGATTCCTTCACGTAGGTTGCAGACTCGGGGTTAAGTCTGGTGCGTGATCGGCGTGGCGGCAATGACGTGTTTCCAACGTTTCCTGCCAACCACGTCCGCTCAGGCTGCAGAGCCGCCTCCAATCCCCTTGAACACCGCGACCAGGTTCTGCCGTTGCTGCATCAGTGTCTGCGCCAGCGCTGACTGTGATTGCTGCGACGAGCGCTGCGCGTCGAGCAGTTCCAGCAGCTCGGCCGCGCCGGCTTCGTAGCGCACCCGCGCCAGGCGCTCCGCCTGGGCCGCGTGCTGCGCCCGCCGTTGCAAGGCATTGAATTGCTGCTGGCCGGCGGTGTAATGGGCCAGCGCATTTTCCACCTCTTCCGTGGCCAAGAGGATGCGCTGCCTGTACGCCGCAAGGGCCTCCTTCTGGTCGGCTTTGGCCACTGCCAGCCGCGCTTCGATGCGGGGCCGGTCGAAGAGGGGCGCCATCAGCGAGGGCGCGCTCAGCCAGGAGACGCTCGACGCGGCACCCAGCCCGGTGACGGAGCCCGCCAGGAAGCCGAGCACGCCGGTGATGGACAGTTTGGGGAAGAACTCAGCCCGCACGCTTTTCACGTCGAGGGCGCGCGCGTGCAACTCTGCTTCCTGCGCCAG
>JAQZBU010000253.1 GCA_029237735.1 Ramlibacter sp.
GGTCAGCGGCTTGCGTTGCAGGGGCGCGCTCACGCGCACACCGCCTGCACGGGCACGTGCGAACGCTGCTCCTTGATGCGGTTGTTCTGGTCGACGAACACCAGCTTCGGCTGGAACGCTGCCACCTGCTCCTCATGCACCTGTGCGAACGACGCGATGATGATCAGGTCGCCGACGGCGGCGCGCCGCGCGGCCGACCCGTTCACCGAGATCATGCCGCTGCCGCGCTGCCCCCTGATCGCATAGGTGATGAAGCGCTCGCCGTTGTTGATGTTCCAGATGTGCACCTGCTCGTTCTCGGCGATGTTGGCAGCTGCCAGCAGGTCTTCATCGATGGCGCAGGAGCCTTCGTAGTGCAGTTCGCAGTCGGTGACGGCGACGCGATGGATCTTGGATTTCAGCAGGGTGCGGAACATGGACGAACCTCATCTGACAACAACGAGAGCGTGGATTGTGGCAGTGCAACATGCTGGTACTTGCGCGTTCTTCCGACCGGTCGGTCAATGGCTTCTTTTAACGACGCGATGGCGGTTTCAGGAAAGCCGGCGGCGGTAATCGCGCTGATCACCGCCACACCGGCGGCGCCGCACTGCGCTGCCTGGGTCGCGCGTGCGGCGTCCATCCCTGCAATCGCAACCACGGGCAAGGGCAGCATCGCGCACCAATAAGCGAGGTTGCCGTTGCCCTGCGGGACCCAGGGCATTGCCTTGGCCTTCGTCGCGTGGATGGGGCCACAGGCGATGTAGCTCGGCTTCAGGGTCCAGGCGCGGCAGACTTCCCAGTACGCATGCGTGCTCACGCCCAGCCGCAACCCGGCGCGGGCGATCGCCGCGAGATCGGCGGTGGCGAGGTCTTCCTGGCCCAGGTGCACGCCATAGGCGCCTTCCTCGATGGCGGCTTGCCAGTGGTCGTTGATGAAAAGCTGGGCGCCCGCAGTGCGAGCCGCGACCACACTGTCGCCAATTTCCCTGCGCAGTTGCGGATGGTTCGGATCCTTGATGCGCAATTGCACCGTGCGCACACCGGCGTCCAGTACGCGGCGCACCCACGCGGCGCTGTCGACGACGGCGTAGAGGCCGAGCTGGGCGTGCGATAGCGACGCGAACTGGGGCGCGAAGCCGGGCGCGCCGGCCGGGCCCGGGATTCTGAAGGTGGGGAGGTTCTCGCTGTCCAGGGCGAAGCCGGCTCGCGCGCGCACCGGCCCGGCGCCCGCGCCGGCTGCGTAGCCGTGGCGCAGTGAATGCGTTGTCGCCATCTTCGCAAGGATCAAGGCTTCCATCGCGACAAAGCCTCGGGCCATGGCCGCGGCGGCGCTGGAAGCGAATACGCAACCCGTGCCATGGCTGTGCGGTGCGGTGTGTCGGCGTAGTCGTCGCTGCGGTCGCCGCTTGCGTCGCCGCCGGTGATCGCAACCGCGCCGCAGCCCATTTCGCGCAAGGCCTTCGCGGCCTTCTCAATGTTCTCGCGGCCGGGCAGGGCGGCAACCCCCAGCAGCGCGGCCGCTTCGGCACGATTGGGCGTCGCCAGGGTCGCGCGGGGCAATAACTCGTGCCGGTATGCCAGCAGCAGTTCTTCGTCGGCGAACGAAGTGCCCGTGCTCGAACGCAGCACCGGGTCCACCACCACGGCCAGCGCGGGGTTGTGCCGGCGCAGGCGATCGATCCACGCTACCAGCACGCGCAGGTTGGCTGCGCTGCCCAGCAAGCCTGTCTTGATGGCGGCCGGCGGCATGTCGGCGGCCAGCGCGGTCAGCTGCGCGTCCAGCAGATCGGGTGACACCGCGTCGATCCGCTGCACGGACACGGAGTTCTGCGCCGTGACCGCGGCCACTGCGCTGCAGCCGTGCACGTCGAAGGCGTCGATCGCACGCAGGTCCGCTTGCAGGCCGGCGCCGCCGCCGCTGTCGGAGCCGGCCACGGTCCAGACGATCGGGGGCGTGCCGTTCATAGGACGAAGGGCCTTCCCGTCACCGGCGTGGTTGCCACGGCCAGGTCCTGCGGCACCATGATGCCCGCCTCCCACGCGATGCGGCCGGCCTCGATGCCGAGCTTGAACGCCCGTGCCATCGCGACCGGGTCATGCGCCTGCGCCACCGCCGAATTGAGCAGCACTGCATCGAAGCCCAGTTCCATCGCCTGCACCGCGTCGCGCGGCGATCCGATGCCCGCGTCGACGACCAGCGGCACATCGGGCAGCCGCGCGCGGAGTAGGCGCAGCGCGTGCGGGTTGAGCAGGCCCCGGCCCGATCCGATCGGCGCGCCCCAGGGCATGAGGATGCGGCAGCCCGCGTCGAGCAGGCGCTGGCAGCTCACCAGGTCATCGGTGCAATAGGGGAAGACCTCGAAGCCTTCGCGCACCAGCTCGGCAGCGGCCTGCACCAGCTCGAAAGGGTCGGGCTGCAAGGTGTATTCGTCGCCGACGACTTCGAGCTTGATCCAGTTCGTCGCGAACAGCTCGCGCGCCATCTTCGCCAGGGTGACGGCCTCGCGGGCCGTCCGGCAGCCGGCCGTGTTGGGAAGCAGGCGAGCGCCGCTTTGCTGGATCAGGCGATAGAAGTCGCCCGGCGCGCCGCCCTGCGCGAGCTGGCGCTTGAGACCCACGGTGACGACTTGCGCGCCCGAAGCCGCGATGGCCTGCTGCAGCACCTGCGGCGAGGGATATCCCGCTGTGCCCAGGAAGAAACGGCTTTGCAGTTCGATGTCGCCGATGTGGAAAGACACGATCAGCCTCCTGTGATTGGTTGAAAGGTGAAGACCGCGTCGCCCTCGCGCAGCGTGCAGT
>JAQZBU010000060.1 GCA_029237735.1 Ramlibacter sp.
CTCCTACCGCTGGAGCATGAGCTGGTTCATCTTCTCCGAGGTGATGTTCTTCGGCGCCTTCTTTACGGCCCTGTGGTGGATGCGCGCGCATTCCGTGCCGGAGCTCGGCGGGATCGAGAACTCCCTGCTGTGGCCCGATTTCAAGGCCGTGTGGCCCACCCAGGCGCCGGGTAGCACCGCGTCGCCGGGGGGCATCATCGAGCCTTTCGAGGTGATGACACCGTTCTGGTTGCCGACCATCAACACCGCGCTGCTGCTGTCGTCGGGTGTCACGCTCACCATCGCCCACCATCTGCTACGTGAAAACAAACGCGGCCCCACCATTCTCTGGATGTGGATCACAGTCGCGCTCGGCGCGACCTTCGTCGGCGTGCAGGGCTACGAGTACTACCATGCCTACACGGGCATGAACCTCAAGCTCACCTCGGGCGCGTACGGGTCGACGTTCTTCATGCTGACGGGCTTCCACGGCTTCCACGTGCTGGTCGGCATGCTGATGCTGCTGTTCATCACGCTGCGCCTGATGAAGGGTCACTTCACGCCCGACCGCCATTTCGGCTTCGAAGGCGCTGCCTGGTACTGGCACTTCGTGGACGTCGTGTGGCTCGGCCTGTACACCTTGGTGTATTGGTTGTGAGCCCGGCAAAGGCCCACGAAAAAAGCGCCGCAAGGCGCTTTTTGTTTTGTGATTTGTGTTGTGGCGGGGGCGGTCACCTGCCCACGGGTATGCCCGTCGGCTGGATATAGCCGAACTTCCAGGCCAGCAGGATGCACACGAACAGAAGTATCGAGAAGCCGACGCGGAACGCCAGCGCGCGGGCCATGTTGCTGGTCTTGGGCTTGCCGTCCTGGCCGTCGCGCATCATGAAGTACAGCGCCGAGCCCAGGCTTGCGATGATGGCGATGAAGGCAAGCACTACGAGGTATTTCATGACGGGGATTATCCCGTGACGACCCTATACCGGGCGCGGTTCTGGGTCATCACCGCCGCCGCGCTCGCCGGCTGCGCGGTGACGCTCGCGCTGGGCATCTGGCAGTGGGGCCGGGCGCACGAAAAGCTTGCGCTGCACGCCGCGATCGAACAGCGCAAGGCCCTGGCGCCGCTGGACGAGCGCGCGCTGCTCGCCGCGCGTGCGCCGGCTGACCTGGTGCATCGCCCTGTCGTGCTGCGCGGGCAGTGGGTTGCCGGGCGCACTGTGTTTCTGGACAACCGGCAGATGCAGGGCCGCCCCGGTTTCTATGTCGTCACGCCCCTGAAGCTGCAGGGCGGCGATGCCGCGGTATTGGTGGAGCGCGGCTGGGCCCCGCGCAATTTCGTGGATCGGGAGAGGCTGCCGGCGGTGGAAACGCCATCGGGTGTGATCGAGGTGCACGGCCGTTTGGCCCCGCCTCCTGCCAAGCTATACGAGTTCGACGGGGCGGGGTCCGGCCCCATACGGCAAAATCTCGACTTGGTGCAGTTCCGGGCGGAGTCCGGCCTGGCCCTGCTGGATGTCGCCGTGCAGCAGACCGGGGCCCCCTCGGAGGGCCTGCAGCGAGATTGGCCGGAGATCGCCGGCAGCGCCTCGAAAAATTACGGCTATGCCTTCCAGTGGTGGGCCCTGTGCGCCCTGATCGCAATCCTTTATGTCTGGTTCCAATTCATCGTCCCGCGCCGAAAGGCTGTACGTGCCTGACGAGCCTCTCGGCTTGACCGTGCACTCGCTGCCGGCCCCGCAGGAGGTTCTGGCCAGCGACGCCCAGCGCACCGCGCGGGGGCGTTTGCGGATGCTCGCCGTGCTGCTGGTGTGCGCGGCGCCGGTCATCGCGTCCTACTTCACCTATTACGTCATCCGCCCGGAAGGACGGCGTAACCATGGCGAGTTGATCGAGCCTCAGCGGCCCCTGCCCGCAATCCCCGCGACGGCGCTGGAGGGTCAACCCGTGATGCTGCCGTCGCTGAAGGGTCAGTGGCTGCTGGTCAGCGTGGCGGGCGGAGCCTGCGACGCAGCATGCGAGCAGCAGCTATTCATCCAGCGCCAGTTGCGTGAAGGCCTGGGCAAGGACAAGGAGCGAGTCGACTGGGTGTGGCTGGTCGACGATGCGCGGCCCGTGCGCGAGTCGCTGCAACCGGCGCTGTCGCAGGCGACGGTGCTACGAGTCGACCCGGCCCAGCTCGCGCAGTGGCTGGCGCCCTCGCCGGGGCGACGGTTGTCCGAGCACCTGTACCTGGTCGACCCCATGGGCAACTGGATGATGCGTTTCCCTGCGGTGACGCAGCCCCAGCCCGGGGATGATGCGCAGCCTGCGGCGGGTGTCCTGAAGGGCATCGACACCGCCGCCGCCGCCAAGACCAAGCGCGACATCGAACGCGTGTTGCGCGCCTCGGCATCCTGGGATCTGCCGGGCCGCCAGCCCTGAGCGAGCCGCCATGGACGTCCAACCCCTCTACGACTACTCCCCAGTCCTGCACATCATGCTGATGGGGTTGGTCGTCGCGCTCGGGCCGCTCGCGTGGGTGTGGCTGCGCAACAAGCAGGCCGGCTCGGAGCGCCGTCTGCAGGCTTTGACTCTGCTCACGCTCTTTCTCACCTTCGATCTGGTCATGTTCGGCGCGTTCACGCGGCTGACCGACTCCGGCCTGGGTTGCCCCGACTGGCCCGGCTGCTATGGCAATGCCAGTCCGATTGGGGCGCACGCCGAGATCGGCAAGGCCGAGGCCGCCATGCCCACGGGTCCAGTGACGCAGAGCAAGGCCTGGATCGAGATGATCCACCGCTACCTCGCCACCGCGGTCGGAGTGCTGATCGTGACACTGGCCGCCGCGACCTGGCTGCAGCGCAAGCGCGGCTCGAACGTGGACCCCTGGTGGCCCGCCGCGACGCTTGCGTGGGTCTGCCTGCAAGGTGCTTTCGGCGCCTGGACGGTGACGATGAAGCTGTTCCCGGCGATCGTCACCTTGCACCTGCTGGGCGGCCTCGTGCTGCTGGCCTTGTTGTGCCGACAAGCCGTGGTCTATGAGCACGCGCAACGCGGCAGGGCCCGTGTGCCCGTTACCGCAGGGATGCGAGCCTGGTTGTTTGCTGCTGTCGCGCTGGTATGGCTGCAAAGCGCGCTCGGCGGCTGGGTCAGCACCAACTACGCCGTGCTGGCATGCACCGACTTCCCAACCTGCCAGGGCAGCTGGTGGCCCGACATGCACCTGCGCCAGGGCTTCGAGCTGTGGCGCGACCTGGGCATGACCGCGGCGGGCGAACATCTGGACTTCGCGGCCCTCACCGCGATTCATTACGTGCACCGGCTGATGGCGTACGCCGTGCTGCCGGCCCTGGCCTTGACGGCGTGGCAACTGCATCGCAGCGGCGCGCTGGCAAGGCAGGGCCGCTGGATCGCAGCCCTGGCCTTGTGGCAACTGGGCACGGGCCTGTCGAACATCGTCCTAGGCTGGCCTATCGCCGCCGCGGTGGGACACACCGGCGGCGCCGCGGCGCTGGTCGTCGTGCTGACATGGGCGCTGTGTGAGAGCCGCGTAGCGCCGGCGCCGGAGGCCGCGCAGCCGCAACCGCGGGGCCTTTCGGCATGACGTCGCGCCTGCGCCAGTTCCACGCGCTGACCAAGCCGCGCGTGATCCAGCTCATCGTGTTCTGCGCCTTGATCGGCATGGTGCTGGCCGTGCCCGGCCTCCCGAGCTGGGCCAACGTGAAGCTCGCCCTGCTGGCCTGCCTGGGCATCTGGTTGGTGGCGGGTGCTGCAGCTGTCTTCAATTGCCTCGTTGAAAAGGGGATCGACGCCAAGATGCGGCGCACTGCCTGGCGCGCCACGGCCAAGGGCGAGCTGAGCGACTGGCAGACACTGCTGTTCGCCGCCGTCCTCTGCGCGCTCGGTTCCTGGCTGCTCTACCAGTGGGTCAACCCGCTGACCATGTGGCTGACGTTCGCCACGTTCGTCGGTTACGCAGTGATCTACACGGTGATCCTCAAGCCCCTCACGCCGCAAAACATCGTGATCGGGGGCGCCTCAGGCGCGATGCCCCCGGTGCTGGGCTGGGCCGCGATGACGGGCGACGTGGGCCCGGAGGCGCTGATCCTGTTTCTCATCATCTTCCTCTGGACGCCTCCACACTTCTGGGCGCTGGCGCTGTATCGCGTGGATGACTATCGCAAATCCGGGTTGCCGATGCTGCCCGTCACGCACGGCAACGAGTTCACGCGCCTGCAGGTCTTTCTCTATACCCTGGTGCTGTTTGCCGCCTGCCTGATGCCCTTCGTGTACGGCATGAGTTCATGGCTGTACCTGGCCGCGGCCGTGCTTCTGGGATGGGGCTTCTGCCTGCATGGGTGGTGGCTGTGGCGCGAGTATTCGGATGCGCTCGCGCGCAAGACCTTCCGCTTCTCGCTCATCCACCTCAGCGCGCTGTTCGCGGCCCTGCTGGTGGACCATTATCTTTTTTGATCGCAAAACCATGAACCGCCGAAACGTCTTGAAGTCGATCGCCTGCTGGACCCTGGCGCCCGGCGCCGCGGGACTGCTGGCTGCGTGTTCCGAATCCAAGCCCCAGTACAAGGCGATCGACCTCACGGGCGCCGACTACGCCCGCGACTTCCAGCTCACCGACCACAACGGCCAGCCGCGTACCTTGAAGGATTTCCGCGGCAAGCTGGTGGTGCTGTTTTTCGGCTACACGCAATGCCCCGACGTGTGCCCGACCTCGATGGCGGAACTGTCCGAGGCGAAGAAGCTGCTGGGCGCCGACGGCAACAAGCTGCAGGGATTGTTCGTCACCGTGGACCCGGATCGCGACACGCCCGACGTGCTCAAGGCGTACATGGCCAATTTCGATCCCACGTTCCTTGCCCTGCGCGGCACTCCGGAGCAGCTTGCGGAGATGGCCAAGGAGTACAAGGTGTACTACAAGAAGGCGGAGGGCAAGACGCCGACGAGCTACACCATGGACCATTCGGCGGCCAGCTACGTCTACGATACCGAGGGCCGTCTGCGGTTGTACACGCGCTATGGCAGCGGCGCGCAAGCATTGGCGTCGGACCTGAAGCTGTTACTCGGGCAGCAAGGCTGAACATGGCCCCCACGCTTGTCACTTCGTGTACTGCCGGCTCGCGGAGCGGCCGTGCGCGCAGCTGTGCAGCGCAGCGAGCCGACGACGTGCCTACGCTATGCACGTTCCGAGGCATTGCGCTGCGGCCCGTCCCCCCCGAGGGGGTCTCAGTCGCCTTGGGGCGGCCCGGCGCCGACTGAGTGCATGTCCCAGCACCTGCTCGGGCGCAGGGGCGCGGCGCGCATCGCGCTGATCCCGCCCGAGGTGCTGGACGCCCTCAACGAAGGCCTGGTCCCCACAGTCAACCTCAACGAATTCCTGGCGCTGGACCTGCCGCGGCTCGCACGCAACGTGGCGATCCACATCGGACTCGACCCGTCGCACGAGCGCATCGCGGACACACTGGCGATGCTGGGCGCCTTCAGGCCGGTCAAGCGCCATGAGCACGTCGCCCGTGCACTGTACGACCTGGCCGAGGTGCGGCCCGACCGCGATTCGATTGCGCATGCACTGGCCACCCATACCAGCGACGTGGCGCGGTCGTGGGCCTCGCAGTGGATCGCCTTCTCCGGCATGTCCTTGCCCGCCAAGCTGGCGTCGGCACGCCGGTTTGCCGCCGACGCGCACTTCGGCGTGCGCGAGATGTCGTGGATGGCGGTGCGCGATGAAATCGCAGGCTCGGTGGACGAGGCGGTCGCGCTGCTGCAACCCTGGGCGCTGGACGCGGATGCCAACATCCGCCGCTTCGCGAGCGAAGCCACCCGGCCGCGCGGGGTTTGGTGCGCACAGATCGAGGTGCTCAAGGCGCAGCCGTGGCGCGCGCTGCCCTTGATCGAGCCGCTGAGGGCGGACCCCAGCCGCTACGTGCAGAACTCGGTTGCGAACTGGCTCAACGACGCGAGCAAGACGCAGCCCGAGTGGGTGGACTCGCTGTGCCGCCGTTGGAGCGGTGAGTCAAGCGCCGTAGAGACCGCCTACATCGTGCGCCGCGCGTGCAGGAGCCTGTCCTAGTCACTGAGCTTTGATGTTGCGCATCGCAATGACGCCGCCGAGAAGAGCTGTGTCGGCCTTGATGCGGTTGGCCAGTCCCTCCGAGGACGTGCCGGCAACTTGCCAGCCCTGCTGGAACAGTTTCTGCCGCACTTCCGGAGTGCGCGCGATTTCGCTGATGAGCGCCGACAGTTTCGCCACGATCGGCTTGGGCATCGACTGCGGTGCCGCGGCGGCCGTCCAGATCTCCAGCTGGAAGCCACGCGTCACGCCGCCTTCGTCGAGGCTTGGGTATTCCGGCACGAGGGAACTGCGGCCCGTCGACGTGACACCGATCGCCTTGAGCTTGCCCGCACGAATCTGAGCGGCGGCCAGCCCCGGAGGCAGCAACGACAGGTGAATTTGCCCGCCGATCATCGCTGCGATGACCTGCGGGTTGCCGGGGTAGGGCACATGCACCGGGTCAATGTTGGTCTTGGTTTTCAGCAGCTCCATGCCAATATGGCCAACGGTGCCGACGCCCGGTGTCCCGTAGCTCCATTTGTCGCCTGCGTTCCGCGCAGCCAGGAAGAACTCCTGCGCCGTGTTGCCGGGTGCGTTCGCGGGCGCGGTAAGCAGCAGGGGGGCAGTGCCGATCAGGCTGATGGGCGCAAGGTCCTTTAGCGGATCGAAGGGCGTCGCCGGATTGAGCAGCTTCGCGATGGTCATGTTGCCGTTGATCATCACGCCAATCGTGTGGTTGTCGCTGGACTTGGCCACCACGTCGGCGGCGATGTTGCCGCCGGCGCCCGGCCGGTTTTCCACGATGACCGGCTGTCCCAATGCCTTCGACAGGGGCTCGGCGATAGTCCGCGCGACGAGGTCGGGCGTCGAGCCGCCGGGAAAACCGACCATGATGCGCACGGTCTTGGTGGGCCAGGGCGCCGCCGGGCCTTTTCCGGCGGGGGCCGGCTTTTGCGCGAATGCGCCGGAAGCGGCGGTAGCCAGCGCGAGCGCGAGAACGGTGCGGCGCACGGGGTGACGAGTCATCTTCTAGTCCTTGTGGGGCCCCGACCGGAGCTAAACCTGCAATGCTATCTCACGTCCGACGCCCGCCTCCGGCAACCCCTAGAAATTCAGAGGCCGGATCAGCTTGCGAGAGTCCGCAGGCATTGCGTTCACACTGTCTTGCACCCATTTCAGGCTGCCGGTGGCGTCCAGGTCGCGGTCGGGCAGCACGGCGACAGTGACGAAGAATTTGAGCGTGGTTCCCGGCGGAAGGGCCGGGGCCGAGCGCAGTCCCCCGGCCACCACCTGCTGGGCTCGGCTGAGTGCGTTCTCGGTCGTCGTCGGGCCCTCGAGCAGCAGGGCGAATTCATGTTCGCCGACGCGCGCGGCCAGGTCGATGTCGGTAATCGCGCGGCGCAGCACGGACGCGGCGACGATCAGGGCGCGGTCGGCTGTATCGCGGCCGAACTCTGAAGCGATCGAATCGAAATTCGAAATCTTGACCGCCATGAGGACGCAAGCGTGTTTCAGGCCTCGGGCACGCAGGATTGCGCTTTCAAGGCGCTGGAGTAGCGACCGCGTATGCGCCAAGCCCGTGAGCGGATCGTTGTATGACAGGGCGGCGGCGCGTACCTGCGCCTCGCGCCGCCGGTTCCCGCGCAGGCTGAGCGCGTAAAACAGGATCGGCATCTCTATGGCCGCGCCGATCGAAACGCCGTAGCGCGTCAGCCACCCGGCGGGAATCAGGTTCAGGCCCCGCGCGACGGGGAAGATGGCCATCACCAGCACCGGGACGAAGCCGAGCGCGATCAGCCGGATGTGGGGGTCGTCACCGTGCGTCCAGGCCAGCACGATGAGGCCCACCACGACCACCATCCCCATGGCGATGAAGACCATGACGAGGGTGATTGACATGCGCGATGTGAGGAAGGTGTCCAGCGCAACGGCGGAGAGCAGCGCGGCGATCAGGCTCCAGACGGAAAGGTCAAGCGCCCGCGAATAACGCGCGGGCTCGGTGACAGTGCGGGTGAACCAGAGCGCCGCGGCCGCCGAGACCCCCGGCAGCAGGAAAGTCGCGACTTCGTTCCACTTCAGCCAGTGGTCCCACAGGTGCTGCGCGCCGACCCCAAGATACGCGAGTTGCCCGGCGGCCAGTGTCGCGACATATACCGCGTAAGCGCCGAAGTTGCGATCCCGGTAGGCCACGGCATTGGCCGCCGCCACGAGCGCGATCAATGCCGCCAGGCCGAAGTAGGCACCCAGCAGGAATTGCTCGCGCTCGCGCGAGGCGAGCAGGTTCGAACGCTCAAGAATGGCGATGGGGCTCGCGAAGTCCACGCGAGCGTGTTCCACCCGAAGCCAGTAGCGCACCGGCTTGCCATCCTGCGGCGAGAGTTCAAACGTGGGGAACCGGCCGGGAAGCGGCCAATGGGAAACGGGCTGGCTGTCACCCGCTTCCTGCTCGACCCATTTGCCGTCCGGGCCGCGGTAAAAAAGCTGCGCCTGGTCGATGCCTGACGAGGCGAGCTGGAGGAACCATCGCCGGCTTCCAGGGTTGACTGCATCGAACTGCAGCCAGAGCGCCTTGCCGTCGATGTTGTAACTGCTACCAGCTTCGCGCAGGTTCCAGGGCAGCGTATCTGCCGTCGCCTCGACCTGGCTGGCCGTACGATTCCCTATCGGGTCGATCCAGTAGCGACTGCGCCTTTCCAGGGCATGCGTCGTGCGGTCGTCCGACAAGACGATGGCGGCTGGGGCCGGCTCGGCCTGCAGTGCTGCGCCAGACGGTGCGTCTTGGGACGGTGCGTTTTGCGCCAGGGCAGCGCCGGGGCCTAACAGCCACATCACCATCCCTACTGCAAGTGCGTAATTGATTGCCCTCACTCAATGATTGTTACAGGATTTACGCGGATTTGCGTCAGACCGAGCGCCTGAAAACCCCGTGCGTTTCAAATCTCCAACGCAAAAAGCCCGGAATTCCGGGCTTTTTGCTTGGCGCCCACTCAAGTGGGCCGGGAAGCGTCACACGTAGGCGGAGAGTGCCTTCTTCATCTTCTTCATCGCCGCCGACTCGATTTGGCGGATACGCTCCGCGCTGACGCCGTACTCCGACGCAAGATCGTGCAGCGTCAGGCCGCCCGAGCCGTCATCGTTGACCTTCAGCCAGCGCTCCTCCACGATGCGCCGGCTGCGCGGATCGAGCTGCTCCAGCGCGGCGGCGATGCCATCGGTGGCCATCGAGTCGCGCTGCCGCGATTCCATCACGGCCGTGGGTTCGTGGTTTGCATCGGCCAGGTAGGCGATCGGCCCGAAGGCTTCCTCGCCGTCGTCGCTCGGAGCAGGGTCCAGCAGCACGTCGCCACCAGCCATGCGCGCTTCCATCTCGATCACTTCCTCGCGCTTGACGTTCAGTTCGCGCGCCATGACGTCGATCTGCGCGTCGGTCAGGCTGTCGCGGTGGGTCTGGGCATCCGCGTCGTCCTTGAAGCCCTGCTTCATAGAGCGCAGGTTGAAGAACAGCTTGCGCTGGGCCTTCGTGGTTGCCACCTTCACCATGCGCCAGTTCTTCAGGATGTATTCGTGAATTTCGGCCTTGATCCAGTGCAGCGCATAGCTCACCAGGCGCACGCCCTGGTCGGGGTCGAAACGCTTCACCGCCTTCATGAGGCCGATGTTGCCCTCCTGGATCAGGTCGCCGTGCGGCAGGCCGTAGCCCAGGTATTTGCGGGACACCGAAACCACCAGCCGAAGGTGCGACAGCACCAGCTTCCCGGCCGCTTCCAGATCGTTTTGTTCCTTGAATTTGCGCGCGAACTCCTGCTCCTGCTGGAGAGTGAGCATGGGCAGGCGGTTCACAGCCGAAATGTAGGCATCCAGATTGCCCAGCGAAGGGACCACCGCCCACGGGTTGGCCATTGCCAATGCCGTGCCAGGGGTTGCCGTAGTGTCGGACATACCGGGGGCTCCTTTGAATTTCATATATGCGTTATGTTAGCACTCTCTTGGAGGGAGTGCCAAAGCAGAAGTTCACCCTTCAGCATACAGTTTCGGGGTAATTCCCGCTGTCGGACATGGTTGGTTATGACGGTCACTGCCTCGTTCCGGGCTGACATTGTGGAAACAAATGTAGTAATTGGCGGAAAATTCTGGAAGGCACGCACCATGCAAGATTCCAGCGAACTTGACATTCTGAGCATCACGACGACGGTGGGTTCCCTGGCCGATGGGCAAGCGCTCGCCCGGCAAATCATCGAACAGCGGCTTGCGGCGTGCGTGCAGTTGGAGCAGGGGCTGATCTCGTTCTACAGATGGCAGGGCGAGCTATGCGAGTCGGCCGAGGTGCGGCTGGTGATCAAGACCGTGCCGGGCGGCGAAGACTCGCTGCAGAAGTTCTTCGCCGGCCATCACCCCTACGACGTGCCGCAATTCCTGGTGGTGCGGATGCGGGCGAGCGAGGCCTACGGGGCATGGGCCCGCTTGGAGACGGCGCCGCCACCCGCCTGAGGGTCAAAACTTTTCGGCAGCGTATTCATGAGAGCAAGGCCAGCGCGAACTCGCGCGCATCGAAGGTTTCAAGGTCTTCAAGTTTCTCGCCGACGCCGATGAAGTACACCGGCACCGGTCGCTCCTGCGCGATCGCCGCGAGCACGCCGCCCTTGGCCGTGCCGTCCAGTTTGGTGACGACGAGGCCCGTGAGTCCGAGCGCATCGTCGAAGGCCCTGACCTGCGTCAGCGCGTTCTGCCCCGTGTTGCCGTCGATCACAAGAAGTACTTCATGGGGCGCCGTGGCATCGGCCTTCTGCACCACGCGCTTGATCTTCTTCAGTTCTTCCATGAGGTGCAACTGTGTCGGCAGCCGGCCGGCGGTGTCCACCAGCACGACGTCCTTGCCCCGTGCCCGGCCGGCGGTGACAGCATCGAAAGTCACGGCTGCCGGGTCGCCGCCTTCCTGGCTCACGATCTCCACCATGTTGCGGTCGGCCCAGATCGAGAGCTGTTCGCGAGCCGCGGCGCGGAACGTGTCCGCCGCGGCCAGCAGCACGGAGACGCCTTCGTTGGCCAGGTGCTTGGTGAGCTTGCCAATGGAGGTCGTCTTGCCTGCGCCATTGACGCCCGCCACCATGATCACCGTCGGCCGGAATTCGCCGATCACCAGTGGCTTCTCGAGTGGCCGCAACAGCTGCGTGAGCGAGTCGATGAGAATATTCTTGACCTGCACCGGCCGCGTCGCCCCGCTCGCCTGCACGCGGCGCTTCACTTCATCCAGCAGATGTTGTGTGGCCTTGACGCCGGTGTCGGCCATCAGCAGCGCCGACTCCAGTTCCTCGTAGAGGTGGTCGTCGATCTGCGCGCCGGTGAAGACCTGCGAAATGCTGGAGCCGGTCTTGCGCAAGCCCGAGCTGAGCTTGTCGATCCAGCGCTGCCGCTCCGGTGCCACGGGGGCCGGAACGGGGATTTCGATCGGCTGCACCAGTGCGCTGCCGATCAGGCTGCGCCCCTGCGCAGGCGCTGTCGTGGGCACAGGCGCCGGCACAGGCGCGGTGGTGGCGGCGGGTTTTTTCTTAAAGAAACTGAACATTACGGGGGTTCTTAGAATCAACGATTCTATGAAACAGCTCCTACGCCTCGCCTTATGCAGTCTTTCACTTCTCGGGTTCCTCCCTCCGGCGCTGGCACAAGCAGCCACTCCCCGCACTGAACAATACAAGCTCGGCAACGGAATGACGGTGATCGTCAAGCCCGACCGAAGGGCGCCCACGGCCGTCCATATGGTGTGGGTGCGGGTCGGCGCCATGGATGAGGTGGATGGCGTGAGCGGAGTTGCGCACGTTCTGGAGCACATGCTTTTCAAGGGCACGGCTGAGCTCAAAGCCGGTGAGTTCTCGCGCCGCGTCGCCGCGCTCGGCGGGCGCGAAAACGCGTTCACCATGCGCGACGCTACCGGCTACTTCCAGCAGATTCCCGCCGGCAAGCTCGAGGACGTCATGAAACTCGAAGCCGACCGCTTCGCGAACAACCGATGGCCGGACGACGAATTCAAGCGCGAACTTGAGGTGGTCAAGGAAGAGCGGCGCCTGCGCACCGAGGACCAGCCCCGCGCGCTCATGTGGGAGACGTTGAACGCGACCGTGTACCAGGCTTCGCCTTACCGGCGCCCCATCGTGGGCTGGATGAGCGATCTGGAGGCGATGACGGCGCAAGACGCTCGCGACTTCTACAAGCACTGGTACGTGCCGGGCAACGCCACTGTCGTCGTGGCCGGGGACGTGGACCCGCAGCAGGTGCTGCGCCTGGCCGAAAAATATTACGGGCGCATCCCCGTCCGGCCGGTGCCGCCGCGCAAGCCTCGCGACGAGCCCGAGCAGGCGGGTGTGCGCCGGATCGAATTCAAGGCGCCCGCCGAGCAGTCCTACGTGGCGCTGGCGTTCAAGGTGCCGCAGCTCACGTCATTCGAGCCCGGACCCGCCAATGACGATGCGCTTGCGCTTACCGTGCTCGCGGCGGTGCTCGACGGCTACAGTGGCGCCCGGCTGGATCGCGCGTTGACGCAGGGCAGCGACCGCGTTGCGGACAGTGTCGGCGCGGGCAACGGGCTCTGGGGCCGGGGGCCACAGCTGTTCACGCTGGACGGTGTCCCGGCGAAGGGCAAGACGCCCGAGCAGGTCGAGGCCGCCCTGCGCGCCGAGGTCGCCAAGGTGGCGCGCGAGGGCGTGAACGACGCGGAACTCACTCGCGTCAAGACGCAGTGGATCGCCGGCGAGGTGTACAAGCTTGATTCGGTCATGAACCAGGCACGTGAACTCGGCATGTTCTGGGTCCAGGGCCTGCCGCTCGATGCCGGGGAACGTCTGATCCAGCGCCTGCGCGGCGTGACGGCCGAGCAGGTCAAATCGGTCGCCGCGCGATATTTCGGAGACGACCAGCTCACCGTCGGCACCCTCAGGCCCCAGCCGGTGGACCCCAATCGCAAACCCCGCACGCCGCCCGCAGGCATGCGTCATTGAAAAGGGCTTGCAAACCATGCTCGCAACGAAAAAGAAAATGAGGATGGCGCTGCGCTCCGTCTGCGCAACCCTCCTGCTGGGCGCCGCCCAGGCGATGGCCGCCATTCCGATCCAGCACTGGACGCAGCCGAGCGGCGCCAAGGTCTACCTGGTGGAAAGCCCCTCCATCCCCATGGTCGACGTCCAGATGGATTTCGACGCGGGCAGCCGAAGGGACCCGGCCGACAAGGCGGGCTTGGCGGGGGTCACCGCGGGAATGACCTCCAAGGGCATCACGGCTGCGCGAACGCCTGGCTCGGGCCCCTATGACGTCGCGCTCGACGAGAACCAGCTGGGCGAGGCGTGGGCCGACCTTGGCGCGAGCTTCAGCGCGAGCGCCGGCAACGATCGCATGAGCTTTTCGCTGCGCTCTCTGAACTACCCCGATCTGCTGGCCAAGGCCGTGCAACTGGGTGCCCGGCAGCTGGCGGACCCGGCCTTTCCCGACAACATCTGGCAGCGTGAGCGGCAGCGCCTGTCGGCCTCGATCCGCGAGGCCAACACCAAGCCGGCGACCATCGCGGGCAAAGCGTATGCCGCGGCGGTCTATGGCGCCCACCCCTACGGCTATGAGACGACCGAAGCGACGCTGGCGCGCATTACGGTGCAGGACATGCAAAAGGCCTTGCGTCAGCAGGTCGAGCCGTGCCGCGCGAAGATCAGCATCGTCGGCGCCGTAACGCGCGCGCAGGCCGATGCGATGGTGACCACGCTGCTCTCGCGGTTGCCCGCGGCGGCCACAGGCCGTTGCGAGCCGCTTGCGCCTGTGGCGGAGGTGCAGCCGCTCGCGGCCCCGCTGGTGCGCGAGATTCCCTTCGCATCGGCCCAGGCCCATGTCCTGATGGGCCAGCCCGGCTACAAGCGCAGCGACCCGGACCATTTCGCGCTGCTGGTGGGCAACTACACGTTGGGCGGTGGGGGCTTCGTCTCGCGGCTGACCG
This sequence comes from Ramlibacter sp., assembly GCA_029237735.1. Taxonomy (GTDB): domain Bacteria; phylum Pseudomonadota; class Gammaproteobacteria; order Burkholderiales; family Burkholderiaceae_C; genus Ramlibacter. The sequence continues at coordinate 13,995 of JAQZBU010000060.1, forward strand.
AGGAAGTGCGCGAAAAGCGTGGCCTGAGCTACAGCGTCTATAGCTATTTCGCGCCGGGACTGCACAGCGGTGCGTTCACTGTCGGCCTGCAGACCCGGCCCGACCAGACGGCCCAGGCGGTGCAAGTGTCACGCGACGTGCTGGCGCGGTTCGTCGCCGATGGCCCGACGCCCCAGGAGCTCAAGGCCGCCAAGGATTACATGATCGGCGGGTTCCCTCTGCTGATCGACAGCAACCGCAAGCTGCTGGATAACGTCGCCAACATCGCCTGGCACAACCTGCCACTGGACTACCTGGATACATGGACGCGCCAGGTGGAGCGGATCACCGCGGCGGACATCAAGGCGGCTTTCGCCCGCAAGCTGCAGCCGCAACGCATGGTCACTGTCACGGTGGGCGCCGTGGCGGCGCGCCAACAGTAATTCCATCTATCTGCGCCCACCCCCTGTCAATGTTGACAGGGGTGTGCAACACAGAAAATTTCCCGTTGCCAGAATTGCGTCATCGCTGTCACGCGAAGGTGCCAACAGGGAGGCACGAGTAGAAGAGGGTTTCGGACGCGCGCCGCGGTCGCAGGCCGCGGCGCGCCGTTCCCGGCGTGTCCGTATCATGGCGCTCCATGGTCCGACGCGCCCCTCCTTCCCCATCACACGCCCGCCGCCCCGCCCAAGAGGTGCGAATCATCGGCGGGCAGTGGAAACGCACCAAGCTTCCGGTCTCAGACAAGCCGGGCCTGCGGCCCACGCCCGACCGCGTGCGGGAAACGCTGTTCAACTGGCTTGGGCAGGACCTGACGGGATGGCGTTGCCTGGATGCGTTCGCCGGCACCGGCGCCTTGGGCCTGGAGGCGGCATCGCGCGGCGCCTCCGACGTTCTGCTGGTCGAGCAGGATCCGCAGCTGGTGGCCCAGTTGCGGGCGATCCAGGCCAAGCTGGACGCCAGGGCGGTGAAGGTCGAGCGGGCCAACGGGCTCACCGTTCTTGCGCGGTCACCCGCGGGCGCGCTGGACCTGGTGTTCCTTGACCCCCCCTTCGACGCCAACCTCTATGAGAAGGCGCTGGCAGCGTCCTGTGCGGCGCTGGCGGCCGATGGCCTCGTGTACCTCGAGGCACCCTCGGCGTGGACCGATGCCACGCTTGCCGCTTACGGGCTGGTCGTGCTGCGCCATGTCAAGGCAGGGGCCGTGCATGCGCACCTGTTGCGCCGGGCTGCATAATGCACTGCAGCAAAGGGCGGAAAGCCCGCCCGTTGAGGAGACACCATGGTCCATAACGTGATTGCCGTCTATCCCGGGACTTTCGATCCCATGACCCTGGGCCATGAGGACGTCATACGCCGGGCCACCCAGCTGTTCGACCGTGTCATCGTGGCCGTGGCCGCGGGGCACCACAAGAAGGCGATGTTCACGCTCCAGGAGCGCATCGAGATGGCGCGCGAAGTCGTCGTGAACTACCCGCAGGTGGAGGTGGCGAGCTTTTCCGGCTTGCTGCGCGACTTCGTGGTCGCGCGTGGCGGCAAGGCCATGGTGCGCGGCCTGCGCGCCGTGACCGACTTCGATTACGAGTTCCAGCTGGCCGGCATGAACCGCAGCCTGATGCCGGAAGTGGAGACGGTGTTCCTTACCCCGAGCGACAAGTACCAGTTCATCAGCAGCACATTCGTTCGCGAAATTGCGGTGCTGGGGGGTGAAGTGGATAAATTCGTATCGCCAGCCGTGCAGGAACGGCTGATGGAGAAAGTGCGCAGCCTGGGCCGTGAATAGGCGTCAGGCGCCGCGAGCCAACCGTTCCAGCCAGGCCTTCAATATCGCGTTGACCGCTGCCGGCTGCTCCATCGTCAGCATGTGGCCGCAGCGCGCGACTGTCTCCAATTCGGCTCCGGGCACCAGTTCCGCGATTTCGGCCGAACATTCCGGCGGCGTCAGCTGGTCGCTGTCGCCGCACATCACCAGTGTCGGGCAGCGAACCGCGGACAGGTGCGTGCGCGCATCTGGGCGGGACATCACAGCACGGTTCTGCCGAATCAATTGCCCGGCCCCCGCCCGATCGACGAAGTCAAGGTAGGAGCGCACCAGCACCGCGTTGCGGGCGTGGTCAGGGTGGAAGGCAAAGCCGGCGTTCGCTTCGATCAACTCCATCGCGCGCCCCTGCCTAAACAATTCGATCGCGGTTTCTCGCACTTGCCGCATCTCGGGTGTTTCAGGACGCGCCGTGGTTCCCAGCAAAGCGAGGCCGGCGACACGTGCGGGCGCCTGGCGGGCAGCTTCCATCGCGATCATCCCGCCCATGGACGCGCCGCACAGCAGCAGATCCCCGTCGTGCCCGGCCAGCAGCGCCGCGGCCATGGCTTCTACCGTTTCATGATCCTGCATGTGAACGTCGGTCACGAGGGGCTTCCACGCTGCCAGCGCGGCGCACTGGGCTTTCCACATGGTTTCGTCGGCCGCAAGGCCGGGCAACAGGATCAATCGGGCATTCATCGTGCTAATGATGGGTAAGCGCCTATTTTGTCACCGGGGGGTGCACGGGGATAATTGGACGATGACCGAACTGATCCTGCTGCGCCACGGCGAGACCGACTGGAACCGCGAGCTGCGCTTCCAGGGGCACGTCGACGTGAGCCTGAATGCCATCGGGCTGGAGCAGGCGCGACGGCTCGCGCAGCGGCTGGCCGGCGAGACCGCGCACCACATCTACGCGAGCGACTTGCTGCGGGCTCGGCAGACGGCAGACCCCGTCTCACGCCAACTGGGCCTGGCCACGGTGAGCGATGCCGCGCTGCGCGAGCAAAGCTTCGGCCGCGTCGACGGCATGCGCGTGGACGACATCAAGGTGCAGTACCCGCAGGCCTGGGAAGACTGGCTCCAGTTCCAGGAAGACTATTGCATGCCCGAGGGCGAAACGACTCGCCAGTTCCATGCGCGCGTGATGGACGCAGTCCAGCGCATCGTCGCGGCGCATCGCGGCCAGACGCTGGTGGTCGTCACGCACGGCGGCGTTCTGGACATGATCTATCGCACGGCGCGCGCGCTCGGCTTGAGCGGCCCGCGGCAAAGCGAAATCCCCAACGCGGGTTTGAACCGTGTGCGCGTGCACGAAGGCGGGATCGACATCCTGGCCTGGGCCGACGTGCAGCACCTGGCCGACCTGCCGCCCCAGCCGGTCTACGACCAGCGCAAGCTCTTGGCGAAGACCGAGTCCAGCCCCAGGGCCGCATAGACCTGCGCGGACTGGCGCTTAAGGCGAGCCGACTCCGGCTGGCTGAGCACCTGCTGCGCCAGCACGTTCTGAGCGCCCACGAACTGCCCCGCGCGGATCATCGAATCGAGCCAGACCTGCGCGAACAGGTCGCGCTGCGCGTGGCTGCCCCCGATTTCCAGGAGGCGCGGCAGGGCCTGGCCGAGTCCGTCGATGGCACGGGCGTAGTCGCCGCGCGCATGCGCAAGCAGCCCGCGGCTCGCGGGAACACACACGCGCTGCCAGGCCGCGCGCGAATGCTCCGGGGCTGTTGCGGCATGGGACTCGATGTTGCGCATCAGCGTGTCTGCCTCGGGCCGGCCGGCGCGAGCCAGTCCATAGAGATACTGCATGTCCAGGAATGGCATCACGTGGTCCTGCAACCTTGATGCGAGGTAGGAGGCGACGTCCTGCCATCGCTCGCCGATGTCGACGCCCGCCAGCTCCAGCCGCGCCAGCAGCGAGACGGCATTGACCTGGTCCTGCGAGTACTCCTTGGCCACGCCCCACACACGCCGGTCGTAGAGTTCGAGCACTTCCGCGTGGTCCTCCAACTCGAGCGCGAACAGTGCCTGGTGCCACCAGTTGTGCGTCACCATGAAGGAGTTAAGCCCTGTCCACGTGTCGCTCACGTCCTGCAGGAACGCGTGGCCTTCGCGAATGCGTCCCTGCGTGAGCATCACGTGCGCGAGCGCATGGTGGGACCAGGGCTCCCTGCGTGTCATCGTGATCGCCTTTGTCGCGGCTGCTTCCGCCTCCGCAAGCAGGTGGCACTGCTCCCACGCGAAGGCGAGCATGCCGTGAAGATAGGGCACGTCGCCGGCGGCTGGCAGCGCGGCCAGCGCGATGCGCAACATGCCGGGCGAATCGCCGCGGTTGAAGAGGTGGTAGTGGCCGAGCTTGAGTGACGCGAGATCGCGCGGAAACTCGTGCGCCTGCTCCTCGTGCAAGGCAATTGCCCGGGGAATGTCGCCTTGCACCCATGCGGCCACCGCGTACATGAAGCGGCGCTCGCGCGGGGTGCAGCGGCCTACTTCCGCGATCGCGCGATCCAGGAAGGGGCGCGCATTGGCCGGTGCATCGGCCGACTCCGCGAACATGTGGACCGCCGCCGCGCAGGCCTGCACGATGGGACTCGGATCATGCGTCGCCGCCACGAGAATGTTGACCGCGCGCGCCTCGCTGGCGATGAAGCCCTCCACGAAGTCGTTGAGCGCCGCGACGCTGGCATCGCCTTCCAGCGTCGCGACGTTTCCCAGACTGTCAGTCCACATGGTGCAGCGCCTCGGAGGGCGGCTGCGGCCAGGGTCGTTGCGGATCGCGGATGATCTCGAATGCGCGCGCGACCTGCAGCACACCCAGGTCGTCGAAGCGCTGGCCCGCGATCTGCAGGCCGATCGGCAGGCCGTCGGCGGTGTAGCCGCAATTGATCGATGCCGCGGGTTGCTCGGACATGTTGAACGGCACCGTGAAGCCGATGTGTTCCAGCGGGCGCAGCGGATCGTTGGTGGGCGACGGCAGCGCCGCGGCGAACGCCGGCACCGGCGAGGTGGGCGAGATGACGTAGTCGAAGCCGCGGCAGGCGCTCACCGCGGCGACGCGGGTCGCGTGAAACTGGCTTGCGGCCTTGAACACCGCCTCTCCCGACATGCCCGCCGCGCTGTCGCCCCACTGTTGGATGTAGGGCAGCACCATGGCCTTGCGTTCCGGAGACAGCGCCTTCATGTCCACGTACGAGCGCATGCGCCAGAAATGGTCCATGCCATCGAGCATGGTCTGCGTCATGAAAGGCTGCATGGGCGCCACCACGGCGCCGGCGCGCTCGAAGAGCCGGGCCGCATGCTCGACCGCGGCACGAACCTCGGGCTCCACCGCCAGCCCACAGCCCGCTTCCAGCATCAGGCCGATGCGCAAGCCCTTGAGCTTTTCAACGCCGGCATCGAACTTGTTCCACGCGATGTCCTGGAACGGCAGGCTCATGCTGTCCCGCGCGTCGGGCCGCGAGAGCACCTGCATGAACCACGCCGAGTCCGCAACGCTGCGCGTCATCGGCCCGGCGGCGCGGCCGGTGTACGGCGGATCGATGGGGATGCGGCCCAGGCTGGGCTTGAGCGTGAAGATGCCGCACCAGCCTGCCGGAAGACGCAGCGACCCGCCGATATCGGTGCCGAGGTGCAGCGGTCCATAGCCCGCCGCGGCGGCCGCTCCGGCGCCGGCGCTGGAGCCGCCTGGCGTTCGACCGAGGTTCCACGGATTCCGAGCCAGCTTGTGGAAGCTCGACAGCCCGGACGAGAGCATGCCGTAGTCGGGCATCGTCGTCTTGGCGAGGAGGATGCCGCCGGCCTCCCGCACGCGGGCTGCAGGCGGGGCATCGGCAAGCAGGGGTGCCAGCTCGGTGGCAGCCGTCCCCAGCGGCAACGGGTCGCCTTGTGTTGCGATGTTGTCCTTGAGGGTGAGCGGCACGCCGTCCAGCGGGCCGAGCTGCGCGCCGCGCATCCAGCGGGCCTCGCTGGCGCGGGCCTGCTGCAGCGCAAGCTCCGGCCGAAGGAGGTAGAGCGCATGGAGGTGGTGCTCCCAGCGCTCGATGTGGCCCAGCACCGACTGAGTTACTTCCACCGGCGATATCTCGCGCCGGCCGTAGGCCTCGATCAGCGTAGGCGCCGACAGCTCATGCAATGCACACCGGTACTTCTCTGACATGCAGTCAACCGATCAGGCCCACGACAAGGCCGAGAGGTCGTTCACGAATACCGGCATGTCCTTCCAGAGGCCCTTGAGGTTCTTGTTGGCGACCGTCACCCATTGCGGCTGATACAGGAAGGCGTGCACGCTGTCCTCGGCGAGAAGGCGCTGGATTTCGCCGACGAGCTTCGCCCGGTCGGCCGCGCGCGGCGACGTCTTGTACTTGTTGTACAGGTCGTTGAACTTCGTCGACTGGTAGTTCCAGTAATAGTCCGGCTTTGCGAAGTTGCCCAGGTCGAACGGCTCCACGTGCGAGACGATGGTCAGGTCGTAGTTCTTGGCGCCATAGGTGCCCGAAAGCCACTGCGCCCACTCGACGTTTTGCAGCTTGGCGGTGATGCCAACCTTGGCCAGCTGCGAGGCGATCACCTCGCCGCCCTGGCGCGCGTAAGGAGGTGGCGGCAGTGTGAGAGTGAGCTCCAGCGGTGTGGTGACGCCGGCTTCCTTCAGCAGGGCCTTGGCCTTTTCCGGGTTGTAGGGGTTGACGGCCGTGGTGTCGACGTAGCCGAAGGCGCCCGGCACGTAATGGCTGCCGATCGGCGCGCCGTAACCGTCGCCGGCCCCCTGGATCACGCACCTGGAACTTCGGGTTGTCCTTGAACTGCGGCACGCTGCGAGGCGTCACTCGCGGGAAGGCGTCCACGTCGCCCGCGAGTAGCGCAGCCACCTGCGCGGCCGGGTCCGAAATGAAGCGGAAGGTCACCTTCTTGATCTTGGCCGCCCCGGGATTGCGGTAGCCATCCCACTTGGACAAGGTCACGGACGAACCCTTGGCCCAGCTGTCCAGCTTGTAGGGGCCCGTGCCCACGGGCTTGGTCGCGTTGGTGTCCGCGCTTTTGGGTTCCACGATGATGGCCGTCGCCTGTCCCATGAGGAAGAGGAAGTCGGGGTCGAGCTCCTTGTTGATCACGACGACGGTGTAGTCGTCCACCGCCTGCACGGCTTCCATGCTGGCGAAGGTGCGCTTGTCCTTGTTGGTGCTCTTCTCCGCGCCCGCTCGCGTGAAGGAGAACTTGACGGCCTGCGCGTTGAACGGCTCGCCGTTCTGGAACTTCACGCCCTTGCGCAGCCTGAAGGTGTAGGTGCGCAAATCGGGCGAAACCTCCCAGCTCTCGGCAAGCAACGGACTGACCGTGCCGTCGGAGTTGATCTTGGTCAGCGTTTCATAGATGTTGTACTGCGTGATCTCCGCGATCGCCGACGCGGCACCGGCCGTGGGGTCCAGGCCCGGCGGCTCGAGCGCCATCGCGAGCACGATGGAGTCCTTGCGGCCCTGGGCCAGCGCCCCTTGCGAGACGGCCAGGGGCACGCTGGCCCATGCGGCCACGGAGGCCGAGTGCGTGAGAACGGTGCGACGCTTCAACATGATTTTCTTCTCCAGGCTTGAACCACAACGAAAGTTCGAAAGGCCCTGCAGGGGGCGCGTTTGCCATCATCCCCGAGATTGGCCGGACGTGGCAAGAGGGGTTTGCTCGGCCCGCGCGGGCCGTGTTCGCCGCGCGGGTTCGGCCTGTGGGACCGCTTCCAGCAAGGCGCGCGTGTAGGGGTGTTCGGCCGCGGTGAACAGCCGCTCGGGCGGCCCTTGTTCCACGATCCGGCCCTGCCAGAGCACGGCCACGTCATCGCACAGGTGGTGAACCACGGCCAGGTCGTGGCTGATCAGCATGTACGTGATGCCGAACTCGGCCTGCAGGTCCTGCATCAGGTTGAGCACCTGGGCCTGCACGGATACGTCGAGCGCGCTGACAGGCTCGTCGGCGACGATCAGACGCGGCCGCGTAATGAGAGCGCGCGCGATCGCGATGCGCTGGCGTTGGCCGCCGGAGAACTCGTGCGGGTACTTGCCCAGGTCGTTGGCGCGCAGGCCCACCGAGGCGAGCGTGTCGGCGGCGCGCTGATGGCGTTCCTCGCGGCTCGTGTCTCCCTGAGCGGCGAGCGGTTCGGTGATGATGCGCTCGACGGTCTGGCGCGGGTCCAGCGAGCCGTACGGGTCCTGGAAGACCATCTGGATGTCGCGGCGGGCCTGCCGCAATTCTTCAGCCGGCAGCGCGTGCAGATCACGGCCGAGCAGCCTGACGCTTCCGGCAGTCGGCTTGTCCAGCGCCATCACCAGACGCGCGAGCGTGGACTTGCCGGAGCCCGATTCGCCGACGATGCCCATGCTCCGGCCAGCCTCGATCGTGAAACTCACGCCGTTGAGCGCATGCACCTTGGGCGGCGGCTCGAACAGCTTCTCGCGCGGCATCGCGTACTCACGCACGAGGTTCTCGACTTGCAGCAACGGGGCCGTCACGGCTGTTCCTCCCTCTCCCGCTGGGAGAGGGCTGGGGCGAGGGCAGCCTTCTCCGCGGCCACGGCATCCAGCCGGATGCACCGCGCCTGATGTCCCGGTTCGAACTCGACCGGCGGCGGTGGTGTGACGTGGCACTCCGGGATCGTGAACTTGCAGCGGCCTGCGAAGGGGCAGCCCGGCGGAAGATCCACCAGCTCCGGCACAGTGCCTGCGATCGTCGCCAGCCGCTGGCCCTTGCGCGACTTCAGCCCCGGCCGCGCCGCGAACAGGCCCAGCGTGTAGGGGTGCATCCGGTGCTCGAACACTGCATCGGTCGGCCCGCTCTCGACGACGCTGCCGCCGTACATCACCATCATGCGCGCAACGTTCTGCGCGATCACGCCGAGATCGTGCGAGATCAGCATCAGCGCCATGCCGCGCTCGGCGACGAGCTCGCTGATCAGGTCCAGGATCTGCCGCTGGATGGTGACGTCCAGGGCAGTGGTGGGCTCGTCGGCAATCAGCAGGTCGGGACCGCAGGCCAGGGCCATCGCGATCGTGACGCGCTGGCGCTGGCCACCTGAGAACTGGTGCGGGTACGCGTCGATGCGGCGCGCGGCGTCCGGGATCCCCACACGGTCCAGCAACGCGATCGCTTCCTTGCGCGCGTCGTCGGTCGACAGACCGCGGTGCAGGCGCAGTGGCTCGGCCACCTGGCGGCCGATGCTGTGGACGGGATTGAGGGCCGTCATCGGTTCCTGGAAGATCATGCCGATGCGGTTGCCGCGGATGTCGCACATCTGCGCATCGCTCTTGGTCGTGAGCTCCTCGCCGTTGAAGCGGATGCTGCCCGTGATCTCGGCGTTATCCGGCAGCAGGCCCATGAGCGCCATCACCGTGATCGACTTGCCGCAGCCTGATTCGCCGACCAGGCCCAGCGTGTCGCCGCGCTCGAGCGAGAAGCTCACGTCACGCACGGCATACGCGGGGCCGCGGTGCGTTTGCAGCTTCACGTGCAGGTTGTTGACTTCGAGCATCTAGCGCTTTCTGGCCAGGCGGGGATCGAACAGGTCGCGCAGGCCGTCGCCCAGCAGGTTCAGGCCCAGCACCGCCAGTGCGATCGCCACGCCGGGAAACACCGCGAGCAGCGGCGCCTGGAACAGAAGCGTCTGCGCTTCGCTCAGCATGCGGCCCCACGATGGCTGTGGCGGCTGCGTGCCCAGGCCGAGGTACGACAGCGCCGCCTCGGCAAGGATGGCGATGGCGAAGCGGATGGTGGCTTGCACGATCAGCACCGACATGATATTGGGCAGCACATGCTCCATCGTGATGCTGAAAGCGCCCTTGCCGCAGGCGCGAGCAGCCAGCACGAACTCACGCGACCACACCGCGTTGGCCGATGCGCGCGTGATGCGCGCGAAAGTCGGAATGTTGTAGATCCCGATGGCAATGATGGCGTTGACCATGCCAGCGCCGAACACGGCCGTGAGCATGATCGCCGAGAGGATGGCGGGAAACGCGAAGCCGAAATCCGACAGCCGCATGATTGCTTCTTCGACCCAGCCGCGCCGCGCCGCCGCCAGTAGCCCGAAGGCCGTGCCGATGACCAGGCCGATGCCCACGGCGATGACACCCACGACGATGGAAGCGCGCGCGCCGACCAGCAGCAGCGACACGATGTCGCGGCCGTACGGGTCGGTGCCCAGCCAATGGCCACCGCCTGGTGGCAACAGCTTGGCCGCCATGTCGACTTCATAGGGCGAGTGGGGCGTCCAGAACAGGGAGAGCAGGGCGGCCAGCGCGAGCAACAGGCTCAGCACAGCGCCGATCACGAAACTGCGATGACTGAACGCACGCTTCCAGAACCCCGGTGCGTGCAAGACGGGCGGCGCGGCGACCGGGACGGCGTCGATCCCGTTACTCATATGTCAGACGCCTTCACACGCGGGTCGATGACGGCGTACAGCATGTCGACGACGAAGTTCACCACCACGACCATCGTCGCAAGCAGCATGACGCAATTGCGCACCACGATCAGGTCTCGATTCGAGATCGACTGGAAGATCAGGCGGCCCAGGCCGGGCAGATAGAAGACGTTTTCCACCACGATGGTGCCGGCGAGCAGTTCGGCGAACTGCAGGCCCATGACAGTGATTACCGGGATCATCGCGTTGCGCAGGACATGGCCCCACATCGTGCCGCGCCGCGAAACGCCCTTGGCGCGGGCCGTCCGCACGAAATCCTCACGCAATACCTCCAGCACCGCCGAGCGCGTGATGCGTGCCAGGATCGCGGACTGCACGACGGCCAGCGAGATGGCCGGCAGCAGCAGCGCCTTGATGCCCTGCAGGATGCCCTCGTCCCAGCCAGGGAAGCCGCCCGCCGAGAACCACTTGAGGTGCACGGAGAACAGCAGGATCAGCAGGATCGCAAACCAGAAGTTGGGGATGGCGATGCCGATCTGCGACAGCCCCATGACGCCCACGTCGCCGAGCTTGTTGTGACGGGCCGCGGCGTAGATGCCGGCCACTAGCGCAAGAACGGTGGTGATGGTCATCGCCATGAGTGCGAGCGGCACTGTCAAGGCGAGCCGCTCCAGCACGAGTTCGGCCACGGGCGTGCTGTAGGCATAGCTCACGCCCAGGTCACCGACGAGCATGCCGCTGACCCAGTTCCAGTAGCGCTCGATGGGCGGCCGGTCGATGCCGAGCTTGGCCGCGAGGGCCTGCACGGCTTCCGGCGCTGCGTCCGGCCCCATCAGGATCTGGGCGGCGTTACCGGGGAGGATTTCCAGCACCAGGAACACGACCACCGAAGCGCCTACCAGCGTCGCAATCAGGGTGATCAGGCGCTTGAACAGGAAAAGGCTCATGAAGCCGCCGATAATGCCAGAACTATGCCAGCGAAGTTTTGTGCGAAGGGGCGGCCACCATGGCGTTGATGATCACCGACGAGTGCATTAACTGCGATGTGTGCGAGCCCGAGTGCCCGAACCAGGCAATTTATCTGGGGCCGGAGATCTACGAGATCGACCCCTCGAAATGCACCGAGTGCGTTGGACACTTCGATGAGCCGCAATGTGTGCAGGTGTGCCCCGTGTCGTGCATCCCGGTCAACCCGCAGCATGTCGAAAGCCGCGAGTCGCTCTGGCAGAAATACCAGCGCCTGACAGCGCAGGCGCGCGAGGATGCTGTGGTGGGTGCGCCGCCCGCCACGAGCGGCACTAGCGGCTGAGTTTGCCGTTCAGGCGGCCCTCTTCGTCGCCTTCTTCTTTTTCTTCTTCTTGTCCACCTCGCCCGGCTTCTTCGGGGCGACGGCAGTGAACTGTTCCGGTTTTTTCAGCGTTGGCGCGGCCACGGGCTTGAGGGACGTGTCCTGCGGTCTCGCCGGCGGCAGCAGCACCTGCGCCGGTTTGGCTTCGTCACTCAGGCGCGCCTTTTCCATCGCTTCTGCCGCCTTGGCATCGCGGCGCACGGCCTGGTCCGTCTGCGACTTCTGGCTGGCACTGCGCGAGTCATCGGCGGCCACCACCTTGCCGCCGGGGCAGGGCTGCTGGCTGTAGCTGTCGCCGCAACGGTAAATGGCCTGGGCGGCGGCAGGCGGCACCCACCCCGTCAACGCCGCGAAAAGCAGCGCTGCGGTCAAAATTCTTTTCATGGCTTGTCTTCTCCCCTGGTGGGAGTGGATGTGGATGTGGGTGTGCTTGTGGGCAGGGAGCCCAGCCCTTCGGGGCGCGGTGGCTTCGGCCGCGGCGGCTTGCTGGTGTGCACCAGTAACGTGGCCTTATCCATCTCGCCACCCATCAGCGCCGGCACTGCCTTGAGCGTGCGCGCGATGCACTCCTCGATGGCCGTTCGCTGCTCGGGCGCGGGTTTCTTCAGGACCCAATTCACGACCTCGGACTTCACCCCCGGGTGGCCGATGCCCAGGCGCAGGCGCCAGTAGTCGTCCGTGCCCATCTGCGCATGGATGTCGCGCAGGCCATTGTGGCCCGCGTGGCTGCCGCCGAACTTGAGCTTGGCCTGGCCGGGCGTGATGTCCAGCTCGTCGTGGATCACCAGGATTTCCTCCGGAGCGATCTTGAAGAAACGGGCGAGCGCCGCGACCGACTTGCCCGACAGGTTCATGAAGGTCTGCGGTTCCAGCAGCCAGATCGTCTGCCCGTGCAGCGAGGTGCGAGCCACCAGCCCGTGGTAGCCCTTGTCCATGGAAAGGGAAAGCTTGAGCTCACGCGCAAGCGCCTCCACCCACCAGAAGCCCACGTTGTGCCGGGTGGATTCGTACTCGGTGCCGGGATTGCCCAGGCCGACGAACAGTTTGATCATGAGGGTGGATTATCGGTCCGGCGCCAAAAAAGAAACGGCCCACCGAAGTGGGCCGTTTACCGAAAGACGCTGTGAAGAATTTACTTCTTTGCGGACTTTGCGGCGGGCGCCTTGGCATCCTTGGCCGGGGCGGCCTTCGCATCCTTCGCCGGCGCGGCCTTGGCTTCGGCGGCCGGGGCTGCGCCCGCGGCTGCGGCGGCTTCGGCGCCTGCTTCGACAGCTTCTTCGCCGCCCGTTACCACCATGGAGACCAGCACCGGGTTCGGCTTGCCGCGCGTGACGGCGGTCACGCCCTTGGGTAGCGTGACCTCATTGAGGTGCAGCGACATGCCCTTTTTCATCCCCGACAGGTCGATCTCGATGAATTCCGGCAGGTCGCCGGGCAGGCAGGAGATGTCGAGTTCGGACATGACGTGGTTGACCACGCAGTTTTCGAACTTGACGGCCTGGGACTCTTCGGCCTTCACGTAGTGGATCGGCAACTTCATGTGCAGTTTGGTCTTGGCGTCGACGCGCTGGAAGTCGATGTGCAGAACCTGCTGCTTGTACGGGTGCAACTGCACGTCGCGCAGCAGCACCTTGGATGTATTGCCGGCAACTTCCATGTCCATGATGCTGGAATGGAAGGCTTCCTTTTTCAGGGCATGCCACAGCGCGTTGTGATCGAGCTCGATCAGTTGCGGCTGGCCTTCGCCTCCATAGACGATGCCCGGGGTCTTGCCCGTATTGCGGAGACGGCGGCTCGCACCCGTGCCCTGCTTTGCGCGCTCAAAAGCGACGAATTTCATCACCCGTGCCCTGCTTTGCGCGCTCAAAAGCGACGAATTTCATAATTCACTCCAAATAAGAATCCACCGCGACCAGTGTGATTCCGTCAAAAAAAGGGCCGCGCGGATAGCGCAACCCACTCGATGCCTCAGAACAGGTTTTCCTGATCCGAGAACAAACTCATCACCGACTCACCCTTGGCGATGCGCTGGATCGTCTCGGCGATCAGCGGCGCCACGGAGAGTTGGCGGATTTTCGTGCAGCCGTGGGCGGCGTCGGACAGCGGGATGGTGTTGGTCACCACCACTTCGTCCAGGGCCGAGCCCTTGGCGATGCGCTCGATGGCAGGCCCCGAGAAGATCGGGTGCGTGCAATACGCGTAAACCTTTTTCGCGCCGCGCTCCTTGAGCACTTCGGCGGCTTTCACCAGCGTGCCGGCGGTGTCGATCATGTCGTCCCTGCTTGGCCAGCGCCCGCGCGCGCACCACGCCGCCGACATCGGGCGAGACGACGATCAGGTCGTCGTAGTTCTTGTGGCGCAGGTCCCCCAGCAGCACGGGAGACGCATAGATGTTGTCCACCGGGATGTCGAAGAAGCCCTGGATCTGGTCGGCGTGCAGGTCCATCGTCAGCACCCGCGCCACACCCACCGTCTGCAGCAGGTTGGCTACCACTTTGGCTGAAATTGGCACGCGCGTGGAGCGCGGCCGGCGGTCCTGGCGGGCATAGCCGAAATAAGGGATCACCGCGCTGATCCGCTCGGCCGAGGCGCGCTTGAGCGCATCGACCATGATCAGCAGTTCCATCAAATTCTCGTTTGTCGGCGCGCAGGTCGACTGAACCACGAAGACGTCGCGCGCGCGCACGTTGGTGCTGATCTCGACGGTGACTTCGCCATCGGAAAAACGCCCCACCTGGGCGGCGCCGAGCGAGATGCCCAGATGGCCGGCAATCTCCGCGGCCAGCGCGGGATTGGCGTTACCCGTGAACACCATGAAGTCGGGAGTTTGAACAACCTGCATTGCAGAACCCAGCGAAAAAAGTACTTGCCTGTACGTCGAGCGTCGCGGCACGTGGCCGCGTGCCGCTTACCGCTTACATTTGGCAGGGGAGGAAGGACTCGAACCCTCGCATGCTGGAATCAAAATCCAGTGCCTTAACCAACTTGGCGACTCCCCTACACAGGTTGACGGCTGAAACCAGCCGCCCACCGATCAATCGTCGCTGGGTGCCCATCCCACCAGAGGATGAGCCTCCAAATTACCGCATATCCGCACTTGCCAACCCGCCGGAGCGGCCTGCAGCGCCTGATTTTCGCGATGCCCTTCCGGCAGTCTCGCGAAAACCGCGCTTCCCGAACCCGTCATCCGTCCCGTCAAACCCTGCGAGCCCAGCCATTCGATGGCCTGGGTGACGCCGGCGCAATGCCTCTGGGCGACAGGTTGCAAATCATTGCGGCCAAAGCCGTACGGGTTTGCAGCAAAGCCTGAAATTATAGCAGCGTCGCTGCTTCGGTTCAGCTGTGGATCGCCAAAGATGGACGCCGTGCCGAGTCCGTCCGCCGGTTTGACGACCACAAACCGTGCCGGCGGCAGCGCAACAGGGGTCAGTTGCTCCCCAACTCCCTCCACCCAGGCGTTGCGCCCGGCGAGGAAAAAGGGCACGTCGGCCCCCAGCTGCAGGCCTACTTCCGCGAGGTCCGGCAGGGAAAGGCCGGTTCCCCAGAGTCGGTTGAGTGCAAGCAGGCAACTAGCCGCATCGGACGAGCCGCCGCCCATCCCGGCCTGCTCCGGCAATCGCTTTTCGATGGAAATATGCGCGCCATGGGCCGTTCCCGAGGCGGCCTGCAGGGCGCGCGCCGCCCGGAGAACGAGATCGTCCGCCGGCAGGGGCCGTTCCAGGTCCTGCCGGCTCAGGGCGCCGCCGGCCCGCAATTCGAAATGCAGGGTGTCGCACCAGTCGATCAGCATGAAGACGGACTGGAGCAGGTGCATCCCGTCCGCACGCCGACCCGTGACATGCAGGAACAGGTTCAGCTTGGCCGGGGCCGGGATGTCGTACAGGGCCTTCATGGCGCCGCTAGCGGTCCAGCACCACGCGCAGGTCGGCCGGTGGCGGAGGCTGGGTCCGCTGGGCCCGCAGCCTTCCGCCCCCCAACTGCGACAGGTCTGCCTGCCACCCGGGCACAGGTGTGTTGGTGCCGCGCAGCCAGTCGAACAGGGCGGCGACAGGGATCGCCGAGCCGGTCGCGTGCGCCACCAGCGCGTCGACGGAATCGAACTCCCGCGCCTGTCCGTTGCCGCGAAGCGTGGCGAATCCCGAGCCCCAGGAGAGCGCCGCGAGCGTGCCGCCCAAAGGGTTGAACAACGTCAGCTCGCCGGCCTTGGCGTTGCCCTTGAGCTCGAAGCCGGCTGAAAAGGATTGGCTCTGGTTGTCCTCTACCTGCAGCGCCAGCCGGCCGCTCCAGGGCCCGGTTTGCGCATCGAGCGTCACCGCCGGTTTTGGCGCTGTCGCGCAGCCGGAAAGCAGCACAGCCCCGGCCAGCAGGCAAGCCGCCCAGCGGCTTTTGGCCAGGTTCATGGCTTGACGCGCAGGCGCTTTAGCGTTTCCTGCAGGGTGTCGCTTTCGCTGTTGAGCAGCAGTCCTTCCTTCCAGATCGCCTGTGCGCGCTCACGCTGGCCCAGGCTCCATAACACCTCGCCCAGGTGTGCGGCGATTTCGGCGTCCGGGCGCGATTTGTAGGCTGCGTCCAGGATGCGCAGCGCCTCGGCCTTGTTGCCCATGCGAAATTCCACCCAGGCCAGGCTGTCGCTGATGAACGGGTCGTCCGGCGCGTAAGTCAATGCTTTCTGGATGAGCTCCTTGGCTTCCGGCAGGCGCAGGTTGCGATCGGCCAACGAATACCCGAGCGCGTTGTACGCGTGGTGGTAGTCGGGCTTGGATGCGATCACCTGGCGCAGCAGGCGCTCCATCTCGGGAAGGTTGCCCATCTTCTCGGCCAGCATGGCCTGGTCGTACAAGCGGTCGAAGTCCATCGGCGGCTTGGCATTGGCCTGCGCCAGCACGTCGTATGCGGCTTTGTATTGCTTGTTGTCGCGCAGCAGTTGTACTTCGGCCGAGATCTTCATGCGGGCATCGTCCGGGCTGCGTTCAGGCAAGGCGCGCAGAAGCTTGCGGCCTTCCTCGAGCTTGCCCTGGCGGGCCAGGATCGAGGCGCGCCGGCTCTGCGCGGCGATCAAGTCCTGCGGGTTGTCGATTCGGTCCAGCCACGCCCCCGCCATCGCGAAGTCCTTGCGTTTCTCGGCGATGCGCGACAACGACATATAGGCCTGAGCGAGCCCGCGGCTGCGCTCCTCGCCGCTGCGCTGTGCTTGCACCAGCTCGATGTATCGCTTGAGCGACGCCTCCGCGGCGGCGTCTTTGTTGTCCTGCTCGGCGGTGACCACCTGGAGCTGCTGGGTGGCCTCGGCATAGCGCTGCCCATCGAGTAGGGCCCGCGCGTACGCCATTCGCAACTCGGGCAGCGGCTTGCCGTCGATGTAGCGGCGCACGATGGGCTCGGCCTGCGGCAGCTTGGGATCCATCAATTCCAGCGCGAGCAGGACCGGCCCCTCGGCCGTGGGTGCCGCGTCCTGGCCGCGCCTGGCGGCGTCGAGAGCCCCCGCGTTGTCGCCGGCGGCCATCCTCATGCGGCCCACCGTGGTCCAGGCTGCCGCCGCCGTCGCGGGTTGGGCAAGGTAGTCGGCCAGGGCCTGCTCCACCACCGTGGCGGCGGCCTTCTTGTCGCTCACGCGCGAATAGGTGCGCGGAATCACCGCCAACACCGCGTTGCGCTCCTTGGGATCTGCAAGGGCCAGGTCGGTCTTCAGCGGATCCGCGCTGTCTTCGACGCGGTTGAGTGCCACCAGGATCTGCAGCACGTATCGATTGGCCTCGCGCGACTCAGGGTGAGCCTGCCTCCACGCCCGCGCGGCCTGCAGCGCCGCATCGCCGGACCGGGCCTGGAAAGCGATCTCCACCGCGCGCTGATACAGCGCCGGATCATTCGTCTTGCGCGCTGCGTCCAGCACGAGTGAGTAGCCTGCCGCGCTTTCCGCGCCGCGCGCATTGATTTCGCCGAGGAGGAGCTGATAGAAAAGCTCGGCGTCCAGCGCGGTGGGGACGGCGGGTGCTTCTTCGGTATCGGGCGGGGCGCTTTGGCGTGTTTGCGCGGGCACGGCCTGGGCCAAGGCCAGCAATACGGCGCCGGCCACAAAGGGAAATCGCTTCATCGAACCATAATAATCCAACCCCCGCCGCAAAACGTCCATGCCCGAACTGCCCGAAGTCGAGGTTACCCGCCTGAGTCTTGCCGATCGCATCGCAGGCGCCAGGATCGAGTCGGTGCGCTTGGGCAAGCCCCTGCGCTGGCCGCTGGGGGTTGTCGCAGAGGCGTTGGTGGGCCGCACGGTACGCGGCGTCCGCCGCCGCGGCAAGTACCTTCTGATGGACCTGGACGATGGCCTGCTGCTGTTACACCTCGGCATGTCGGGCAGCCTGAACTTCGCCGCGAGCCAACCGCCCGCCGGTGCTCACGACCACTTCGACCTGCTGACCGATCGCGGCATCCTGAGGCTGAACGATCCACGCCGCTTCGGCGCCGTGGTGTACGCGCCCGGCGAGGATTCGGCGCAGGCCGCGAAGCTGCTTGGGCGCCTGGGCGTCGAGCCGCTCACCGACGCATTCGACCCCGCGGCATTCCATGCTGGCCTGAAGCGCCGGCACGCCCCGGTGAAGCAGGTGCTGCTTGCGGGCGATCTGGTCGTGGGCGTGGGCAACATCTACGCGTCGGAGGCGTTGTTCCTCGCCGGAATCCGGCCGACCTTGCGAGCGTCGCGCATCAGCCGGCCGCGCGCCGAGAAACTACGTTCCGCGGTGCGCGATGTGCTGGCCCGCGCGGTCGCCAAGGGCGGAAGTACCTTGCGGGATTTTTCGAGCGCCGACGGGCAGGCAGGATACTTTCAGCTCGAGGCGATGGTCTATGACCGGGCGGGGCTGCCATGCCGTGTATGCGGCGCCGCCGTGAAAAGCATCCGGCAGGGCCAGCGGGCGACGTATTTCTGCCCAAACTGCCAGAAATCCTGAGGGGGCCGAGAGGGGCGGATGCTATATTCATAAGCACTCCGGGGATTCAGTGGGCACTTCCTTCAACGAACAATTCGACCAGCATGGCACGTGGCGGCGTGAGTTCGCCCTGCGCCTGAAACTGCTCTCCGAATGGCTGAAGGACCATGAACTCCTGGACGCGGCGGTGGAAGAGCGCCTGCGCCGTCTGGAAACCCAGATGCGCTCGGACAAGGTCATGGTTGCCTTTGTCGCGGAGTTCTCGCGCGGCAAATCAGAGCTGATCAACGCTATCTTCTTTGCCGGCTACAAGCGCCGCATCATGCCCGCGAGCGCCGGCCGCACCACCATGTGCCCGACCGAGCTGGGCTACGACAGCGATGTGCCGCCCTGCCTGCGCCTCTTGCCCATTGAAACGCGGTTGAAGCCGCAAGCGCTGATGGAATGGCGCGGCGCGCCCGAAAAGTGGACGCGCGTCGACCTGGACGTGAACGACCCCGCGCAGCTCGCGAAAGCCTTCGAAAAAGTGGCTGAGGTTCGCCACGTGACCAAGGAGGAAGCCGAGGCACTGGGCTTCTGGCACGACGACGCACCCCACGACAACCCGCTGGTCAACGCCGATGGCAAGGTTGAAGTGCCACGCTGGCGCCATGCGCTGATCAACATCGCACACCCCCTCCTCAAGCAAGGCCTCGTGATCCTGGACACGCCGGGCCTGAACGCGATTGGCGCGGAGCCCGAGCTGACAGTCAACCTGATCCCGCAGGCCCACGCGGTGGTGTTCATCCTTGCCGCCGACACGGGCGTCACCAAATCCGACCTGTCCATCTGGCGCGATCACCTGATCACCGAGGAAGACAACATCGATTCACGCCTGGTGGTGCTGAACAAGATCGACACGATGTGGGATTCGCTCTCCACCCCCGTGCAGGTGCAAGCGCAGATCGACCGGCAGCGCACCACGTCCGCGGAGATCCTCGGTTTGCCGCGCGAGCAGGTCATCCCGGTTTCGGCGCAGAAGGGCCTGGTCGCCAAGGTCAACGACGACAAGGAACTGTTGCAGGCGAGCCAGCTGCCGGTGCTCGAGCGCGCGCTCAGCCAGGGGGTGATGGGCCAGCGCCAGAGGATCCTTCGCACCGCGGTATCGGGCGGCATCGCGGAGCTGCGCGTCGAAGCGGGCCGCGCCATCCAGATCCGCCGCCGCGACCTTGCCGAGCAAATGCTCGAGCTCAAGGGCTTGCGCGGCAAGAACACCTCCGTCATCAAGCACATGCGATCGCGCATCGAACAGGAGCAGGGTGACTTCGACGTGAGCGGCGCGCGCATCCATGCCGTGCGGTCGGTGCACCTCAAGTTGTTGCGCGACGTCTTCGCCTTGCTGGGCACCAGCACGCTCAAGAAGGAGATGGCCGAGCTGACCACCGCGCTGCGGCAGCCGGGCATCAAGATCGGGGTCAATAAGGCTTATTCCGCAACGTTCAACCGGCTTCGCGCCGGGCTGCGCACGGCGCAGGCGGCCAGCGCCGAGATCCAGACGATGCTTACCGGCACCTTCCGGCAGTTGAACGCCGAATATGGTTTCTCGCTTCAGGCCCCGCGCGAGCCCGACCTCGCGCGCTACGAGCGCGACCTCGACCTCGTCGAGCGCAGCCACAACCAGTACCTGGGCGTTGGCAATACATTCCGGCTGGCGCAGCCGGAGTTCGCCGACCGGCTGGTTCGCGCGCTGGCCACCCGGCTGCGCGTCGTCTACGAATCCGCGCTGGGCGAAGTGGAGCTGTGGAACAAGTCCGCGGCCGCGCAGTTGGACGCGCAGTTGCGCGAGCGCCGCCGCAACTTCGGCCGGCGCATCGAAGCGATAGAGCGCATCCAGCAAGCGGCATCGGGTCTCGACGACCGCATCGCCGAGATCCATTCGCAGGAAGCCGCCCTCGACCAGCTCGACGCGAAGCTCGCCGAGCTCACCGGCCACCTGATGGACATCCCGGAAATCAGCGGCGCAGTCCACGAACCCCAGCTCAAGCGAGCATGAGCGACACGCCGGCTGGGTTTGCCGGCCGTGTAGTGCGTTGGCAGCGCACGCACGGACGCAACAGCCTGCCCTGGCAGAACACGCGCGATCCCTACCGCGTCTGGCTTTCCGAAATCATGCTGCAGCAAACGCAGGTGACGACGGTGCTGGACTATTACTCCCGCTTCCTCGCTCGTTTCCCAAACGTCCGCACGCTGGCCGCCGCACAGCCGGACGAGGTAATGGCCCTATGGAGCGGGCTGGGCTATTACAGCCGGGCGCGCAACATGCATCGATGCGCTCAGGATGTCGTGAGCTTGCACGGCGGCGAGTTCCCCCGCACGGCCGACGTGTTGCAGACACTGCCCGGCATAGGCCGTTCCACGGCGGCGGCCATAGCCTCCTTCTGTTTCGGTGAGCGCGTGGCCATCCTCGACGGCAACGTCAAGCGGGTGCTGACGCGTGTGCTTGGTTATGGCGCAGACCTAGCGCAAGCGGGCAACGAGCGCGAGCTTTGGGCACACGCTGAGGCACTGCTGCCGCGCCGCTCTCTCGAAGAGTCGATGCCACGCTACACGCAGGGCTTGATGGATCTGGGCGCGACGGTCTGCCTTGCGCGCAACCCCAGTTGCCTCGTGTGTCCCGCAAGCGAGCTGTGTGTTGCGCGCCGCACCGGCAACCCCGAGGACTATCCGGTCAAGACACGCAAGCTCAAGCGGACTTCGCAGGCGCTATGGCTGCTGCGGGCGCGCAACGGCGAGGGATCGACCTGGCTGGAAAAACGGCCGAACTCCGGCATCTGGGCTGGGCTCTATTGCCTTCCGGTCTTCGAGAGCCGCGAAGCCCTGCAGGCTGCCTTGCCGGTGAAGGCGCAGTCCCGATTGCGCGATGGCGAACCTTTTCTGCACGTGCTCACGCACAAGGATCTGCACCTGCATCCGGTGGCGGTTGAATTGCCGTCGAGTGCGCTGCGAACCGACGGTGCCTGGTTTGCCGGATGCGACCTGCACCAGTTGGGTTTACCTGCGCCCATTCGCAGGTTACTCAAGGACTAGAGACAGGGCGGGAGCTAAGGGTGCCACTTCGACACGGCTTTCGGCGTCGAAGCCGATTTGCCTCCGGCCAATGCGTAAGACAACTCATTGGCTGCCCGCACGACGCTCTTGGCGTGCTTCTCCAGAATGCCCTTCGAGAGGCGTGATGTCGGCCCTGAGATGCACATGGACCCGAGCAGCCGCCAATTCAGCGAGAAGACCGGTGCAGCAACGCTCGACACTTCCGACTCGCGCTCGCCCATCGAAATATGAAAGCCGCGCTCGCGGATTGATTCATAAGGCTCGCCCTTGGCGCCGCTGAAGGCGAGGATGACGCGGCCCGGTGCGCCCTTGTCCAGCGGCAGCCGCTCCCCGATGCGAACGTTGTGGCGAACGGATTGGGGGCCTTCCACGCGGGCAACACAGGAGCGAATGTTTCCTTCTCGCACGTAGAACGAGGCACTCTCGCCTGTGGTCTTCACCAGTTCGTGCAGGGCGGGTTCGACGACGTTGTTGACGTCGAAGCCGGCTTGGTAGCGGGCACCCAGCCATCCCGCGGCAGGTCCCAGCCGCCACAACCCGTCGTCGGTCTGCACCATGTAACTCGATAGCGCTAGCGTGCGCGCCAATCGCAGCGCCGTGGTCTTGTGCATTCCCGCGCGCCGGCTGATCTCGGCCAGCGACAGCCCCGCGTCGCCGATCTCGAACGCCTCCATGAGCGAGAGTGCGCGGGTGACGGCAATCACGCCGCCACGGTCCTCAACGATAGGGCTCGTGGATGAGTTGCGCATTGTGCACCATGGTCCGTCTGATGAAACGGTATTGTACTGTGCGCAACGCGCATCTACAGTTTGCCCATTCCAAGGAGACAAACCCATGCTGCTTTACCGTCGTTCCATCGTTGCCTTCGCCGCCGCCAGTTTGCTGGGCGGTGCCGTCCATGCCCAGGCCTGGCCGAACAAGCCGGTTCGCCTGGTCGTCCCGTTCCCCGCCGGTGGTGGAACGGACCTGATCGCCCGTGAGCTCGCCAACAAAGTGACCAAGTCGGGCTACAACTTCATCGTCGACAACAGGCCCGGTTCCGGCGGCAACCTCGGTGTGGACGCCGCGGCGAAGGCGCCTGCCGATGGCTACACCTTTGTGCTGGGCCAGACCAGCAACCTGGCCATCAATCCGACGCTGTACTCCAAGCTTCCCTATGACCCCCTCAAGGACCTGACGCCCGTGAGCATGGTGGCGAGCGCGCCGCTGGTCATCGTGGTCGGCGCGGACTCCAAATTCAAGACGCTCGACGATGTGGTGAAGGCGGCGAAAGCACAGCCCGCCAGCATCAACTATGCGACTTCGGGCAATGGCACCGTGGCCCATCTGGCGGCGGAGTCGTTCCAGAAGGTCTCGGGCATCAAGCTCACGCACATCCCCTACAAGGGCGCCGCGCAGGGTGCCACCGACGTGATCAGCGGGCAGGTGCATCTGTACGTCTCGTCCATCCCCACGCTCATCGGCCACATCAAGAGCGGCAAGATGCGGCCCATCGCCGTCACCTCGGCCAAGCGCGCCGACGACCTGCCGCAGGTCCCGACGATTGCCGAGTCCGGCTTCAAAGGCTTCGAGGCGGTCACCTGGTTCGGCATCCTCGGACCGGCCAACCTGCCCAAGGACATCACGGCCAAGCTGAACGCCGACGTCAACAAGGCGCTGAAGGATCCCGAGCTGCAAAAGAAGCTGGGCGATCAGGGGGCCGACGTCGCCGGCAGCACGCCGGAGGCCTTCGGCAAGCTCATTCAGGACGAGATCGGCCGCTGGGGCGCGATCGTCAGGGAATCGGGCGCGAAAGTTGACTAACACCATAACTGCGAGACATCCCATGAGCAACGACATCCAGCGCGATTTCGATCGCGTGTCCCCCGCCCTCGTGCGCCAGGCGGCCGAATTCCAGGCCGCGATCCTCGCCGACGTGAACGGCCGCCGCGGCGCCATGCATGGCCGCATCACGGCGCTTCGCCCCCGCATGAAACTCGCGGGCCCCGCGCTCACTGTGGACGTGCGGCCCGGCGACAACCTCATGATCCACGCCGCCATCGCGTTGGCCAAGCCGGGTGACGTGCTCGTCATCGACGGGAAGGGCGACCAGACGGCGGCGCTGATGGGCACCATCATGATGACCGCGTGCAGCAAGCTGGGCATCGCCGGCGTGATCGTCGACGGCGCCGTGCGCGACAGCCTGGAGATCGACGAGATGGACTTCCCTGTGTTCTCGGTGGGAACGAATCCGAACGGTCCCACGAAAAATGTCGCAGGGCGCATCGGCCATCCGATCAGCTGCGGCGGCGTGACCGTGCACGCCGGCGACCTCATCGTCGCCGATGCCGATGGCGTGATGGTCGTCCCGCGTGACCGCGCCGAAAGCCTGCTGCCGCTGGCGCACAAGAAGGTGGCCGACGAGACCGCCCGCATCGCCCAGATTGGTCAGGGTGATACGGCCGCGCCGTGGCTTGCGGGCGCCCTGCGCGCCGCCGGGGTGCTGAAGGATGGAGAAAGCCTGTGAACGTGCGGCGTGCCATCGTCATCACGGGCGCCGACCTCGCGCCGCAGGCGCTGTCCCTTCTGTCGGATTTCGAGATCGTCTACGCCGGCAAGACGCCGCAGGAACAGGACCTGGTAGAGCTTTGCCGCAGACATGACCCTGTGGCGATCATCGTGCGCTACGGCAAGGTTGGCGCCTCCGTGATGGATGCCGCGCCGTCGCTGCGCGTGATCTCCAAGCACGGAAGCGGGACGGACACGATCGACAAGGACGCAGCGCGCGCCCGCGGCATCGAAGTGCGTGCCGCCGCCGGGGCCAACGCGGCGGCAGTCGCCGAACAGGCGCTGGCGTTGCTCCTCGCCTGCGCCAAGTCGGTCACGCAACTCAATGCTCGCATGCATGCCGGTCATTGGGACAAGGCGACGCACAAGAGCATCGAACTGCAGGGCCGCACGGTCGGCCTGGTGGGCCTCGGTGCAATCGGTCAGCGCTTCGCGCGCATGTGCGACGCCATGGGCATGCGGGTGCTGGGCTTCGACCCCTTCGCCAAGGAACTGCCCGCCTGCATCCGCCAGGTGGACATGGGCACGATCTGGCGCGAGTCGGACGCGATATCGCTGCATTGCCCCCTCACGCCCGAAAATCGTAACCTCGTGAATGCCGGCACACTTCAAGCCTGCAAGCGCGGCGTGTTGCTCGTCAACACCGCGCGCGGCGGCCTCATCGACGAAGCCGCACTGCTGGCTGCCGTTCGCAGCGGCCAGGTGGCCGCGGCTGGCCTGGACAGTTTCGCCAGTGAGCCGATGAGGGCCCCGCATCCCTTCCTCGGCGAACCGAACCTCATCCTCAGCCCGCACATCGGCGGCGTGACGCAGGATGCGTACGTGAACATGGGTGTCGGCGCAGCGGAGAACGTACTCGACGTACTGGCTACAAGCAACCTGGAGCAATCATGACTTTTCTTTCCCCTTCCCGTCGCAGCCTGATGGCCTTGGCGTGTGGCCTCTTCCTGTCTCCCCTCGCCATCGCGGACACCTGGCCTGCCAAGCCGGTGCGCATCATCGTTCCTTATGCGCCGGGCGGCGCGGTCGATGTCGTCACGCGCAAGATGGCGCAGAAGCTGACCGAGCAGACGGGCCAGAGTTTCTTCGTCGAGAACCGGGCCGGTGCAACCGGAACGATCGGCGCGCAGCAAGTCGTCAAGTCGAATGCCGACGGGTACACGCTGCTGGCCAACGACACCACGTACTCGCTGCTGCCGCATATTTTCAAGAAGCTGCCCTTCGACCACGCCGATGACCTGGTGCCCGTCGGCGCCTATGTGTTCGCACCGATGGCGCTGGCGGTCAACGCGCAATCGCGCTTCAAGACGTTGGGCGATCTGGTCGCGGAGGCGAAGGGGCAACCCAACAGGGTGACCTACGGTTCGGGCGGTGCGGGAACCACCCCGCACTTCGCCGCCGAGGCGCTCGGCATTGCAGCGGGCGCGAACCTGATGCACGTGCCGTTCAAGGGCGCGGCCGAGGCAACGCAGGCTGTGCTGTCCAATACCATCGACATGCAGATCGCCTCCACCACCGGTCTCATGGGCAATGTTCGCGGCGGCAAGATGCGCTTGCTTGCGGTGAGCGGCGACAAGCGGCTGACCGCGTTGCCCGACGTTCCGACGTTCAGGGAAGCGGGTGTACCATGGAACGGCGTCCTGAACTGGACCGGCCTGTGGGCACCCAAGGGCACGCCCGGCCCCATCCTGGCGCGCCTGCAAAAGGAGATCGCCACTGCGATGGCCACGCCGGATATGAAAGCTTTCGCCGAAGGCATGGGAGCCGAGCCGCGGCAGGTCAGGAAAGCACGGACACCTGGGGCAAGGTGGCGGCCAACACCGCCTTCGAGCGCCAGTAGCCTGCGCCATGTTCCTGCTCGATCCTCCCCTTGTTCGCGAGCTGGACCTGTTCACGTCCATGCCGGCGGAATACCGGCGCACCGGTGTGCGCAGCCACTGGGCGGACGTGAACCAGGGGGGGCGTGCTGCCGACTCGTTCCTTGAAGGCCCGGTAGTCGACGCGGTCGGCAACCTGTACGTGACGGACATCCCTTTCGGGCGCGTGTTCCGCATCACTCCGACAGGGGCCTGGTCCCTCGTCGGGGAATGGGAGGGCGAGCCGAACGGCATGAAGTTCCTGTCGGCAAGCGAACTGCTCGTCGCAGACTACAAGAACGGGCTGGTGGTGCTTGATCTTCGCAGCGGTCAAGTCAAGCCATTCCTGGAAAGGCGTAACAGCGAACGTTTCAAGGGGGTCAACGACCTGGTGTTCGACGCGCGCGGCAACCTGTACTTCACGGACCAGGGACAAACGGGCATGCACGACCCCACCGGGCGCGTGTACCGGCTCGCGCCCGATGGCCGCCTGGACCTGCTGTTGTCGAACGTGCCGAGTCCCAATGGCATCGTGCTGTCCAACGACGAGCGCTTCCTGCATGTCGCCGCCACACGCGGGAACTGCGTGTGGCGGATGCCCCTGCTGGCGGACGGCAGTGTGTCGAAAGCCGGTCAGTTCTTCACGTCCTACGGGCCGAGCGGTCCGGATGGGCTTGCGATGGACGAGGAAGGGTGCTTGCTGGTGGCTAATCCAGGCCTCGGCTACGTGTGGGTGCTGAACCGGTTTGCGGAGCCTGAGCTTGTGTTGAAGGGGCCACGCGGAGCGTCGGTAACGAACCTGGCGTTTGCCGGCCCAGATCGCAAGACACTGTTCTGCACCGATTCCACCCACGGAACCATCCTCACCGCCCGTCTGGAAACCGCGGGTCGACCGCTACCTGTCGGACGGCCCGCATGAGCTTGGCGGCCTCAACCCAGGTCGAGCTCCCGGTGCCGCTTCAGCGTGATCCAGCGCGGGCTGAATGACGCCGCGAGCTGCTCCACCAGGAAGACTGAGCGGTGTTGTCCGCCCGTACAGCCGATCGCCACGGTGACGTAACTGCGATGATCCCGCGCCAGCGGTTCCAGCCAGTGGTTGAGGAAATGCTCGATATGGCTGTACATCCGCTCCACATCGGCGTGCTGCTTCAGGAACGTGATCACCGGCTCGTCCTTGCCGGTAAGGTCACGCAGCGCCGTCTCGTAATGCGGGTTGGGCAGCATCCGCACGTCGAACACATAGTCGGCGTCCACCGGGATGCCGCGCTTGAAGGCGAACGACTCGAACACCAGCGTGAGCTGGCTGATCGGCGCCGACAGCAGCGACTTGACATGGGCCTGCAACTGCGACGGGCGGATCACGCTCGTGTCGATCACATGCGCCTGCTCGCGCAAGTCCGCCACCAGCTCGCGTTCCAACTCGATCGCGTCCACCAGGGCGTGCTGCTGGTCGTGCGCCACTTCGCTGGTCTGCGCACCGGGCCGGTTGCTGGAGAGCGGATGGCGGCGCCGTGTTTCCGAGAAGCGCCGCACCAGCGTGTCCGTCGTCGCGTCCAGGAACAGGGAGCGGATCACGACGCCCTGCGCACGCAACTGGCGCAACTGCTCCGGCACCTGCGGCAGCGATGTCGCGCTGCGAACGTCCATCGCGATCGCAACGCGTTGCGCCCCGGTCTGCTGCTCCAGCGCGACGAACGACAGCAGCAGCTCGGGCGGCAGGTTGTCCACGCAGTAGTAGCCGGCATCCTCCAGCGCCCGCAAAGCCACCGATTTGCCGGAACCCGACATGCCGGTGATGAGGACGATCTCTAGTGCCATGGCCTCAGGGGTTTACCTTCGCGCCGTTGTGGCCCAGCATTTCCTTGGCATGGGCCACCGTCGTGCCGGACAGGTGCTCGCCCCCCAGCATGCGTGCGACCTCGGCAACGCGCTGCTCGCCGTGTACGGCCGAGACGGTGCTCGAAACGCCGGCGGCGCCGCTCTGCTTGGCGACGACCAGATGATGGTCCGCGCAGGCGGCGACCTGCGGCAGATGGGTGACGGCGAGCACCTGGCGATCGCGCCCGAGCTGCTTCATCAGCCTGCCCACGTTTTCCGCGACGGCGCCGCCGACGCCGGAATCCACCTCGTCGAAAATCAGCGTCTGCGCCGTGCCCAACCTGCTGGTGGTAACGGCGATGGCCAGCGCGATGCGCGACAGTTCGCCACCCGAAGCGACCTTGCCCACCGGACGCGGCGTGCTGCCGGCATGTCCCGCGACGAGAAAGGACACTTCCTCCAGCCCGCCCTGCGTAGGCTGCTCGGCCTTGTGCAATGCCACCTCGAAGCGCCCGCCCTGCATGCCCAACCCCTGCATCGCCTGTGTAACAGCCTTGGCCAGTTGCGGCGCGGCTTTCGTCCTGGCCTTGGACAACGCCCGTGCTTCAGCCAGGAAGGCCTCGGCTTCTTTCTTCTCGGCGGCTTCCAGCGCAGCCAGGTCTGCCGCCGCGTCCAGCTGCGCGAGCTCTTGCTTCCACGAAGCCAGGAGCCCCGGCAGCTCGGGCGGTGTGCGCTTGTAGCGCCGCGAGAGCGACATCCACAGCGCCATCCGTTCATCCAGCTCGGCCAGGCGCTGGGGATCCAGCTCAGTCTTGCGCAGGTAAGCGTGCAGCGAGTGCGTTGCGTCCTCGGCTTGCGCGAGGCTGGATGCCAGCACCTGCACGAGGTCGCTGAACATGGGCTCGACGTGCTCTTGCGCCTGCAGCACCGATTGCGCCTGCGACAGGCTGCGCGTGGCCCCGGCTTCCTCGCCTTCCAGCGCCTGCAGCGCACCCTCGGCGGCCTCAAGCAAGGCTTGCGCATTGGCAAGCCGCGTGTGACTGGTGTTGAGCTCGTCCCATTCGTCCGCGCCCGGCGCGAGCTTTTCGACTTCGCCGATCTGCCAGGCCAGCCGCTCGCGTTCGCGCTGTAGCGAGTCCTGTGCCGCCCGCGCGTCGGCGAGTGTTTTCTGCGCGCCGCGCCATCGCTGCCACAGCTGCTGCAGAGCGTTGGTCGTCACGCCCGCGTAGGCGTCGAGCAGCCCGCGCACCGCGTCGGGCCGGGTCAGGCTTTGCCACGCGTGCTGGCCGTGGATATCCACCAGCTGGTCTGCGAGTTCGCGCAGCTGCGTGGCGGTGGCAGGCGTGCCGTTGATCCAGGCGCGGCTCTTGCCCTGGCTGTCGATGCTGCGGCGCAGCAGAAGGCTGTCTTCGGATTCGTATCCTGCTTCTTCCAGCCACGGGGCCAGGCTGTCGGGAAGGTCGAACTCGGCGCTGATGTCGGCGCGTGGGGCGCCTTCGCGCACCACGCCGGCTTCGGCACGAGCGCCCAGGGCGAGTTGCAGCGCGTCGATCAGGATGGACTTGCCCGCTCCGGTTTCCCCAGTGAGCACGCCAAAGCCGTCGGCCAGTTCGAGATCGAGCTCACGCACGATCACGAAATCGCGCAAGGCGATGCGTTTCAAACCCATCTAATGACCCTCGTTCCAGTGAAGCTTCTTGCGCAAAGTGTCGAAGTACGACCAGCCGCGCGGGTGAAGGAAGCGCACGCGGTGCTGCGAGCGGCGCACGCTGATGCGGTCGCCATGCAGAAGCGAGGCCAGCGACTGCATGTCGAAATTGGCGCTGGCGTCCCGCCCGGCGACGACCTCGATTGCCACCTCGCACGAATCCGGCAGCACGATCGGCCGGTTGGACAAGGTGTGCGGCGCGATCGGCACCAGCACCCAGCCCGGCGTCGAGGGGTGCAGCAGCGGACCGCCGGCCGACAGCGAATAGGCAGTAGAGCCCGTGGGCGTCGCGATGATCAGGCCGTCGGCGCGCTGGTTGGCCACGAAATGCCCGTCCACCTCCACCCGCAGTTCCACCATGCCGGAAGTGGCGCCGCGGTTGACCACCACGTCGTTCATCGCCAGCGCGTCGAACACGCAATGGCCGTCGCGCACGACGCGCGCGTGCATCAGGCTGCGATAGTCTTCGTCGTACTCGCCCCGCAGCATGGGCGTGAGCGTGGCCCGGTAGTGGTCCAGCGGAATGTCGGTAATGAAACCCAGGCGGCCCTGGTTGACGCCGATCAGCGGCACGCCGTACTGCGCCAGCTGCCGGCCAATGCCCAGCATCGTGCCATCGCCGCCCACCACCAGGACAAGATCGCACTGCGCGCCGATGGCCGGAACGTCCAGGGTGGTGTACCCTGTGATGCCGACGGTAGAAGCGGTTTCGCGCTCGAACAGCACTTCGCAGCCCTGCGAAGACAGGAAGTGCGCGATGTCTTCCAGCGCGGTGCGAGTGGAGCCCGCCTGCGCACCCGTAACCGCGGCATGGTATTTGCCGATCAGGGCGACCTGGCGGAATTGGGATTTCATCG
Organism: Ramlibacter sp.; assembly: GCA_029237735.1. Lineage (GTDB taxonomy): Bacteria > Pseudomonadota > Gammaproteobacteria > Burkholderiales > Burkholderiaceae_C > Ramlibacter. The sequence continues at coordinate 44,314 of JAQZBU010000060.1, forward strand.
GCAAATTACATCACTAAAAAGCGTTCGTTTATCACCGTAGCTAAAATCCCGAAAAGCCGCCAATCATGCTCGATGACCGTGCCAAGTTGTTGCTGAAAGCCCTGGTCGAGCGCTACATCGCCGAGGGGCAGCCCGTGGGTTCGCGCACCCTCTCGCGCGCCTCCGGGCTCGAGCTGTCGCCCGCCACCATCCGCAACGTCATGTCCGACCTGGAGGAGCTGGGGCTGATCGCCAGCCCGCACACCTCGGCCGGCCGCATCCCGACAGCGCGCGGCTACCGCCTTTTCGTGGACACCATGCTGACGGTGAATCGCGACGAGCTGCCCGCGCCCCGCCTTGCGGCCGACCAGCCGCAGAAGGTCATCGCGAACGCCGCGCATTTGCTGTCCGACCTGTCTCAATTCGTGGGCGTGGTCATGGCGCCGCGGCGCAACTCGGTGTTCCACCACATCGAGTTCCTGCGGCTGTCGGAGCGGCGCTACCTCGTCATCATCGTCTCGCCCGACGGAGATGTGCAGAACCGCGTCGTCTTCACCGAACAGGACTACACGCAGACTCAACTGGTCGAGGCCGCCAACTTCCTGAATGCCAACTATTCGGGCATGGCTATCGAGCACGTGCGCGAACGCCTGAAAACAGAGGTCGAAAAACTGCAGGGCGAGATTGCGTCGCTGATGCAGACGGCCGTGCAGGCCAGCTCAGAGGCGATGAGCCAGCAGGAGGAGGTGGTGATCTCCGGCGAGCGGAACCTGCTGGCCGTCAGCGACTTTTCCAGCGACATGACGCACCTGCGGCGCGCATTCGACCTGTTCGAGCAAAAGACCCAGCTGATGCGCCTGCTCGACATTTCCAGCCAGGCCGCCGGCGTGCGAATTTTCATCGGCGGGGAAAGCCAGGTCGTGCCGTTCGAGGAGTTGTCGATCGTCAGCGCGCCGTATGAGGTGGATGGGCAGGTGGTGGGCACATTGGGCGTGATCGGCCCCACGCGAATGCCGTATGACCGGATGATCCAGATCGTGGACATCACCTCCAAGCTGGTCAGCAACGCGCTGAGCCACAAGCAGTAGCCTCTTACAATCACCGGGTGGGGGCGTTAGCTCAGCTGGTTAGAGCAGAGGACTCATAATCCTTTGGTCGTTGGTTCAAGTCCAACACGCCCTACCAATACAACCTCGCAACCTCGACCTCGCCGGCACGCCACCGGAATTGCTACAGAGTTCGCGGCCGCACCGTTTCCACGCTCCATCCCCCAGAATCGGTCGATGGCAAAAAGAGTTCGTAGACCGGCATGGGCCAAGGCCTTCCAGCGCAGCTTCGCGCAACTCACGCGGCAGACGCTCAGCACCGGGGCACGTGCGGCCGAATTGACCTTGAAGCTGGGAGCCGAGAAGCGCAAGGCGCCCGCGGGCAAGGGCGACTGGATCGCGGGCCTGGCGGTGGGCGCGACGGGGATGCGGCGTTATCGCCTCTACCGCCCCCCGGAGGTCCGCTTCGGTGAGCGGCTCCCCCTGGTGGTGATGCTGCACGGATGCGGCCAGGATGCCAAGAGCTTCGCCGAAAGCACCCGCATGAACCGCATCGCGGCGCGAGAGCGCTTCATGGTGCTCTACCCGGAGCAGGACCGGCTTGCCAACGCGCAGGGCTGCTGGAACTGGTTCGATACGCGCTCCGGCCGCGCCTATGCCGAGGCCGAACTGATCATGCGGGCCGTCGACCAGGTGTGCCTGCTGTACCTGGCGGACCGCACGCGCATCGTGGTGGCGGGGCTTTCCGCCGGCGCCAGCATGGCGGCGCTGCTGGTCACGCGCCATCCCGCGCGCTTCAAGGCCGTCATGATGCACTCGGGCATCCCGCCGGGCACCGCTCATTCCCCGCTGTCGGCGGTTGGTGCGATGCACGGCCATCGGCCGGCCCGTCCCTTGCCGGCCACTCCGGTGGCGATGGCGGCTGGGTGGCCGCCGCTGCTGGTGGTGCATGGAGCTTCCGACCGTATCGTGTCGTCCAGCAATGGGCACGCCGCCGCCCGCGTCTGGGCCGGGGCCGCGGGCGCGCGGGTGCTCGATGGCCGCAGCGTGCAGCGCGGCAAACGCTATCCGATGACCGTGACCGACTACAAGCTCAGCAGGGATACGGTGGCGACTTTGATCGAAGTGGCGCAGCTGGGCCATGCCTGGAGCGGCGGCGCGGCCGGTCAGCCCTACAGCGACGCGCAGGGCCCCGACGCATCACGGCTGCTGTGGGCTTTCGCGGCCCGGCAGTTCCGGCAATGATTTTTCCAGGCTCTTCTCGCGAGTTCAGTTCGATCTGCTCTTGCCGCTACCCAGCGTCGCTTCGACCCCCCGCTGCGTGCTGCGGATGTGCTCCGTCAGCAGTGCGCTCGCCGTCGGCTTGTCGCGCCCAAGCGTCGCATCCATGATCCGTCGGTGTTCGTTGGACTTGCGGCGCGCGGTCTGCCGCATGCGGGCCGAAAGGCGCCGGTAGCGTTCCGCCTGATCGAACAGGCTGGCACTCCACATCCGGAGCCTTTCCGACGGGCAGGCCGCAATCAACGACATATGGAAAGACCGATGGAGCTCGCTCCATTCGTCGTCCAACACCACGGGCCCGTCACTCAGGCGCTTCTCTACCTTTTCGAGCCGGTGGAAAGCAGCGACGATGCCGGCCTCCCAGGCGTCGTCTCCGGCGTCGATGGCAGCGGCCAGCGCCTCGGGATCGAGCATCAGCCGCAGTCTCGTGATGTCCGCCATGTCGTCCACGGAAAGGGGTGACACACGAAAGCCCCGTCGCTCGTCGGCGCGGACGAGGCCTTCCTGGCTGAGGCGGCTGAGTGCCTCCCGCAAGGGGCTGCTGGAAAAGCCGTAGTGCTCCTGCAGCACATCGAGCTTCAATTTCTCTCCGGCGGCGAACGTCCCTGTCAACACGTCCTGGCGCAGGCGCCTGAACGCCTGCTCGGTCAGTGGCATCGATGAGTCGCCGGCCAAGCGTTCTGAATGTTCCATGCGGCAAGTGTAATCTATGCATTGCAGATATCAACTTGCATAATCTCAATTTTATGCATAAACTGCGATCCTTCTTTTCAGCGCTCCGCGCACAACCAGGAGAATTCCGTGGTCCACGTCACCCGACCGACCCCTGCCCATTTCGGCATTTTCTGCACCGACCTGCCGAAAATGGTCGCCTTCTACACGGAGGTGTTCGACCTGACGATCACGGATCGCGGGGTCGGCCGGACCTTCAAGAACGAGCTCGTCTTCACGAGCGCCAGCCCCGACCAGCACCACCAGCTCGTGCTCGCGTCCGGGCGGCCCGCGGAGGCGACGTTCAGCACGGTGATGCAGATATCGTTCGTGGTTCCGCAGCTCCAGTCGCTGCGCGACATCTGGCAAAAAGCCGAAGCGCGCGGTGCCACCCAGATCCGCGGGCTGAACCACGGCAACGCCATCTCCATCTACATGCTCGATCCCGAGGGCAATACGGTCGAGGTCTACATCGACATGCCCTTCCACGTTTCGCAGCCGCATGGCGACCCGCTCGACCTTTCCAAGTCTGACGAGGAAATCCTGCGCGAGACGGAAGCGGTTTGCCGCAGCGATCCGAGCTTCAAGCTCCTGGAAGACTGGCAGGCGGAGTTCCGCGCCAGGAGCCCTTCAGCCCCTGCGAAGTGACATTTCCCAACTCATCACCCGAACTGCAACCATGCCCCTGATCGACATCCGCAAGCGAAGCCTGGCCATCGAAACCACCTACCACGAAGGAGGGCCGCGGCCCGACAAACCGCTGCGCATCGCAGTCGCGTGCGCGGTGATTGCCAATCCCTATGCGGGGCGCTATGAGCCCGACCTGCTTCCCTTCATGGCCGAATTGCGGTCCCTTGGAACCACGCTCGCGGAGGAACTCGTGTCCGTGATCGGCAAAGACAATGTCGAGGTTTACAGCAAGGCAGCGATCGTCGGAGCCAACGGCGAGCTGGAGCATGCGGCTGTGTGGCACGAGGCCGGCGGCTGGGCGATGCGGGCGGTGCTGGGCGAGCCGAAGGCGATGGTGCCTGCCGCAAAGGCTGTTGCCGCGACGGGTTTCCGTCTGATGGTGCCACTTCACTACATCCACGCCTCGTACGTGCGCAGTCACTACAACACGGTAGAGGTCGGTATACAGGATGCGCCTCGGCCCAATGAGATTCTGTTCGCGCTCGTCATGGGAGACGGCGGTCGCATCCACTCCCGCCTCGGCGGGCTCACCAAAGACAAAGTATCCGTCAACGACGGCCAACGCTGAATTCCGGAAACCGCCATGAACCATTTTGATATTGCTTGTACTCGTATCAGCCGACGCTTTGCAGCAGCGGCGCTCATTGCCGCCGTTGCCGGTTCGCCGCTGTCGGCGCTGGCGCAGAAGTACCCTGAGCGTCCCATCCGCGCCGTGCAGGGTTTTGCCGTCGGCGGTAACGCAGACACCATTGCCCGTCTCGTGGGCACTGAAATGGCCAAGTCCCTGAACCAGCCCGTGGTCGCCGAGGCTGTCACCGGTGCGGGGGGGACGCTCGGATCCGCCGCCGTCGCGCGGGCCACCCCGGACGGCTACACGATCCTGCTCGCGACGGGCGGTCACGCGGTGGCAGGAGCGCTGTACGACAAGCTGCCGTACGACACCGTCAAGAGCTTCGAGATGGTGTCCACCGTCACGTTCTTCCCGTTCCTGATTGTCGTGCCGGCGGATTCGAAGCTTCGCAACTTCCAGGATCTGCTCGCCGCGGCCCGCCAAGGCGAGGGCCTGGCCTACGGCACGGCGGGTGTGGGCACGACTCATCATCTTGCCGGCGAGCTGCTCGGCAAGATGGGCAAGCTGAAACTGCTCCATGTGCCGTTCCGCGGCGATGCTGCATCCACCACCGCGCTTCTCGGCAATCAGGTGACTTTCACCATCGCACCTGCAACCGCAGTCGAGGCGAACATCCGGGGCGGCAAGCTCCGCGCGCTGGCGGTGACCGGCACGAGCCGCTGGCTCGGGATGCCAGAGGTGCCCACTGTGGCTGAAGAAGGCGTGGCAGGCTACGACGTGCGCTCGTGGGCGGGATGGATGGTTCCCGCAAAGACACCGGCAGGCGTCGTGCGGCGCCTGAACGAAGCCAACCGCCAGGCATTGCTCTCGCCGCAGGTGCGCGCACAGCTGCGACAGATGGGCGGTGAGGCGCAGGCCAGCTCGCCCAACGAGATGACGGAGATGGTGGAGCAAGAGCTCAAGAAGTGGACGCAGGTGGTGAAAGACGCCGGCATCCCGAAATCCTGAACAAATCAACCAATCGAACAGAATCATGAAACTCATTTCCTTCAAGCGAGCCGGTCGCGAAACCTGGGGTGCGGTCGTCGACGGCAAGGTCATCGAACTCGCGGCGGCATCAGGCTGTGCAACGCTCGCGGAATTCGTGGGCAGCGATGCATTCGCGACGCGAGAAAGCCTGTTGAACGGGCTGCAACCTGTCGCGTCCTTTGACGATGTCGAGCTTCTGCCGGTGATCCCGCGCCCGGAGAAGATCTGGTGCGCGGTGCGCAACTACATGGACCATCACCAGGAAGCCCTCGCCTCCGGCCTGCAACGGGAGCTTTCCGACTTCCCTCCGCTCTTCCTGCGCACCTGGCGCTCGCAGACCGCGCACAACGCGCCCATCGTGCTGCCCCGCGTGTCCGAGACGCTCGACTGGGAAGGCGAGCTGGCCGTCATCATCGGCAAGGGCGACCGCGACATTGCCGAGGCGGATGCGTACAAGCATATTGCCGGATACGCCTGCTACAACGAGGGCAGCGTGCGCGAGTGGCAATTCCATGCGAAGCAGATCGCCTCCGGCAAGAACTTCGAATCCACCGGCGGCTTCGGTCCCTGGATGGTCACTGCCGACGAGATCGAGCCGGGCCGCCCCCTGAAGCTCGAGGTGCGCCTGAACGGCGAGACCGTGCAGTCCAGCGACACCGGGCACATGATCTTCAACACGGCGCGGCTGATCAGCTATTGCTCGACGATCTCCACGCTGTCGCCCGGCGACGTCATCGTCACCGGCACGCCTGCCGGTGTCGGCTTTGCGAGGAAGCCCCCGCGGTATATGAAGGCGGGGGATGTCTGCGAGGTGGAGATCGAGTCGATCGGCATCCTGCGCAACCCGATCGTGGCTCAGAAGTAAAGACCGGAGCCCCGCATGCGCGCGATTGTGTTGGCCACGCCAGGTGGCCCAGAGGTTCTGCGGGTAACGGAGGTTCCCACACCGCAACCGGGACCCGGCGAGGTTCGGGTTCGCGCAGAAGCTATCGGCGTCGGCCGTCCGGATGTGCTGGTCCGCAAGGGGATGTACAAGTGGATGCCTGCGCTGCCCGCGATTCCGGGAAGCGAGATGGTGGGAATCGTCGATGCGCGGGGAGAGGGCGCGCAGGTCTTTTCCATCGGCCAGCGGGTGCTCGTCAGCGCGCGTGAGCTGGCGGTGCGCGGCGGTTGTTACGCGGAGTTCATCTGTGTCCCCGAGGCGGCGGTGTTTTCACTGCCCATGAACGTGGCAGCCATCGACGCGGTGAGCCTGCCCAACTTCCAGCTCGCACTTGCGTTGATGCGCTGCAATGGCGGCATGCCGGTGTCATCCGTATTCGTGCCGGGTGCCGCGGGCGGCGTCGGGTCCGCTTTGACGCAGGTGGCACGCTCCCGCGGGGCGCAGGTAATCGGGTCCGCATCCACGCCGCAGAAGCAAGCCTATGCGCGTGCCAACGGGGTTTCCCACCTCGTAGGACGCGACCTGGAAAACCTGCCGCACGCATTGAAGGAGCTCACGGGCGGACGCGGCGTGGATCTCGCGTTCGATCATCTGGGCGGCAGCTCGCTGATCGCCTGCCTGCGCAGCCTCGCCCCGATGGGCATGGCCGTTTCCTACAACGTGGTCACCGGCCCGCCGAGCACGGACGTCTTCGCTGAGATGCGCTCCCTGCTCGGGCGCAGCCTGGCACTTCGAACGTTCTCTATGCACACGTTCGACGAAGTGCGTGAGGATCGTCGCGCACTGATGCTCGAGGCCATCGACCTGCTGGCCTCCAGAGCGTGCACTGCGCCGCCAGCGCATGTGCTTTCCCTCGATTCAATCCGCGAGGCGCACGAACTGCTCGATGCAGGTGCGAGCCTCGGCAAGATCGTCCTGGTACCTTAAAACATGCGTGTCCTCGGAATCTCCGGCAGCCTGCGGGCGCAATCTTTCAACACCAGCGCCTTGCGGCTCGCCGGGAGTCTCATGCCGGCCGGCATGGAGCTCGACGTTCTGGACTGGCGCGACGTGCCGCCGTTCGATGCTGAT
>JAQZBU010000195.1 GCA_029237735.1 Ramlibacter sp.
CTGCGAGCCGTTGGCCTCGGGGCCTCCGGCGCAGAACGTGCACTTGTCCATCTTGCCGCGCACGCCGAACGTGCCGGCCGCCGGGAACTGCGGCGCGCCGAATGGGCAGGCATAGCTGCAGTAGCCGCAGCCAATGCACACGTCCTTGTCGTGCAGCACCACGCCCTCGTCGGTGCGGTAGAAGCAGTTGACCGGGCACACCGCCATGCAGGGTGCGTCCGAGCAATGCATGCACGCCACGGAGATGGAGCGTTCGCCGGGAACGCCGTCGTTGAGTGTGACCACGCGGCGGCGGTTCACGCCCCAGGGCACCTCATGCTCGTTCTTGCACGCCGTGACGCAGCTGTTGCATTCGATGCAGCGCTCGGAGTCGCAGACAAATTTCATTCGTGCCATGTGTGCTCCTTTTATGCGACTGCTTTTTCGACGTTGCAGATCGTCGTCTTCGTTTCCTGCATCATCGTCACGCTGTCATAGCCATACGTGGTGGCCGTGTTCACCGCTTCGCCGCGCACGACGGGCGCCGCGCCGGCCGGGTAGTAGGCCAGCATGTCGGCACCCTGCCAGCGGCCCGAGAAGTGGAAAGGCATCCAGCACGTGTCGGGCCCGACCCGCTCCGTGACGAGCGCTTGCACGTTCAGCCTGGCGCCGGTGGGAGTCATCAACCAGACGCGATCTCCGTTGCGGATGCCCCGTGCCGCGGCGGCCTGGGGGTTGATCTCGACGAATGCCTCCTGCTGCAGTTCGGCCAGCCACGGGTTGGAGCGCGTCTCCTCGCCACCGCCCTCGTATTCCGTAAGGCGCCCCGAGCTCAGGATCAGCGGATATTTCTCCGCGACCTTGTCGGCGACGTTCTTGTCCTGGATGGTCTTGTACAGCGTGGGCAGGCGCCAGAACGCCTTCTTGTCGTCGTGCGTCGGGTATTTGGCGACCAGGTCCGGGCGCGGGCTGTACAGCGGCTCTCGGTGCTGCGGAATCGCGTCCGGGAAGTTCCACACCACGGCGCGCGCCTTGGCGTTGCCGAACACATGGCAGCCATGGTTCTTCATGGTCACGCGGATGATGCCGCCCGAGGAATCCGTCTTCCAGTTCTTGCCCTCGGCTGCCGCCTTCTCGACGTCGGTCAGCTCGTCCCACCAGCCCAGCTTCTTGAGCAGGACATGGTCGAATTCCGGATAGCCGGTCTGGATGTCAGCGCCCATCGAGGCGGAGCCGTCTTCAGCGAGCAGGTTGACCCCATTGCGCTCGACGCCGAAGTTCGCGCGGAAGTTGCCGCCGCCGTCCATGACGTGCCGCGACGTGTCGTACAGGTTCGCCGAGCCAGGGTGCTTGAGCTCCGGCGTGCCGAAGCAGGGCCACGGCAGGCCGAAGTAGTCGCCTGTGAGGTCGTACCCGGTGTCCTTGTCCTTGACGCCCGGCTTGGCCTTGAGCGTCTTGACGTCGAACGCGGCCATGTTCTTCATGTGCGCCTTCAGCCGCTCCGGGCTCTGGCCCGTGTAGCCGATCGTCCAGACGCTCTTGTTCACCTCGCGCAGGATGTCCTCGGGCAGCGGCTCGTCCAGGCCCTTGATCTTCTGCATCTTGAAGTTCTTGGACAGCTCAGTGCCGAAACCCAGCTTCTCGGCGAACTGGTGCATGATCATGTGGTCGCTGCGGCTTTCCCACAGCGGGTCGATCACCTTCTCGCGCCACTGCAGCGAACGGTTCGACGCCGTCACCGAGCCGCTGGTCTCGAACTGCGTCGCCGCCGGCAGGAGGTACACGGCGCGATTCGGGTTCAGGTCTTCCGGCTTGCCAGGCATCGCTGCCATGGCCGCGGTGGCGGACGGATAAGGATCGATCACGACCAGCAGGTCCAGCTTGTCCATGGCCCGCTTCATTTCCAGGCCGCGCGACTGCGAGTTGGGCGCATGGCCCCAGAACACGACGCCGCGCAAGTTGGGCGTCTGGTCGATCAGCTCGTTCTTTTCCATCACGCCGTCGATCCAGCGCGACACCGTGATGCCGGGCTTGGACATCATCGCCGGGGTCTCGAACCGCCCCTTGATCCAGTCGTAATCGACGCCCCATACTTTCGCGAAGTGACGCCACGAGCCTTCCACGATGCCGTAGTAGCCTGGCAGCGAATCGGGATTGGGCCCGATGTCGGTGGCGCCCTGAACGTTGTCGTGGCCGCGGAAGATGTTCGCGCCGCCCCCGGACACGCCCACGTTGCCCAGCGCCAGTTGCACGATGCAGGAGGCGCGAACCATCGCGTTGCCGATCGAGTGCTGGGTCTGGCCCATGCACCACACCAGCGTCGATGGCCGGTTCTTCGCCATCATCTCGGCGACCTTCGCCATCTGCGCCTCGGGCACGCCGCAGGCCTCTTCGACCTTGTCGGGCGTCCACTTGGCCATGACGTCCTTCTTGACATCCTCCATGCCATACACACGGTCGTTGATGTACTTCTTGTCTTCCCAGCCGTTCTTGAAGATGTGATACAGCATGCCGAACAGGAACGGGATGTCGGTGCCTGAGCGGATGCGCACGTACTCATCGGCCTTGGCTGCGGTGCGGGTGAAGCGCGGGTCCACCACGATCATCTTGGTGCCGGTCTCCTTGGCGTGCAGCATGTGCAGCATGGAGACCGGGTGCGCCTCGGCGGCGTTGGAGCCGATGTACAACGCGCACTTGCTGTTTTGCATGTCGTTGTACGAATTGGTCATGGCGCCGTAGCCCCATGTGTTGGCGACGCCGGCCACCGTGGTCGAGTGGCAGATGCGCGCCTGGTGGTCGCAGTTGTTGCTGCCCCAGAAGCTCACGAACTTACGCAGCAGGTACGACTGCTCGTTGCTGTGCTTGGAGGAGCCAACCCAGTACATCGCGTCCGGGCCGCTGGCCTTGCGCAGCTCCAGCATCTTCGCGCTGATCTCATTGAGCGCCGTGTCCCAGCTGATGCGCTCGTACTTGCCGTTGACCAGCTTCATCGGATAGCGCAGGCGGAACTCGCCGTGGCCGTGTTCGCGGATCGCAGCGCCTTTCGCGCAGTGCGCGCCGAGGTTCAACGGCGAATCGAACACCGGCTCCTGGCGCACCCACACGCCGTTCTCGACGACAGCGTCGATCGCGCAGCCCACCGAACAGTGAGTGCAAACCGTGCGCTTGACTTCCACCTTGCCTTCGCCGACGGCCGTGGCCTTGCCTTCCGCGGCGCGCGCCTTCTTCACCAGCGTCAGGCTGCCGGCGGCGATGCCAACACCCACACCCAGGCCCGAACGCCGCAGGAACGCGCGGCGATCCATCGTGGGCAGCGCGGTGGACATCCCCCGCTGCAGGCTGTGAAGGAATGGCGAACGCGCAGCGCCCTGGACGCCACCCGTTTTCTTGGTCAACAACATGGAGTTCTCCTGGGAGAGGAGTTAAACGAGGGTGGTCCGGTAGTACTGCTTGACGTGTTCCGTCAGCTGGTAGCCGCCGCCCCTTGCGGGCGGCTCTTTCGTTTCGGGAGTTGCGGCTGTTTGCTGCACCGCCCCTGGCAGCAATGTGGCCGCCGCCGCGACCGCACCCACGGTGCCGGCGCCCACGAACAACGTGCGGCGGGATAGCTTGCTCTTCGGCTGGCTCATGCTTGTCTCCTTGTGCCGGATGAACGGCTGGACATACCTTCCCGTTCGAATGTAGCGCGCGTGGAGGCATGCAAACACAGGGCATTCACTTGAGCCGAAAGCATGCCATTTCCATTGGGAAAACACCCTGCCGCAAGTGCGCATATTTGCCGGACAGATTGCCCACCCCGAACACGCCAATTTGTCGCAGCCATCGCGACAAATTGTCGCGGCCGCCCCGCCGTAGAATCGCCGCACGCTTCATTGCCGCCTCGTGACCACTTCGCAACCCGCCCCCGACAAGACCGCCGACGGTTGGCCGTTCTGGTCGATCCTGGTCGTGGATGACGAACAGGGCATGCGCAATTTCCTGGTGAAGACGCTGATGCCGCGCTGCCAGCTGGTGATGGAGGCGGCTAGCGCCGAGGAAGGCGCGCAGCTGCTGGGCGACCACCAGGTCGACCTTATCGTCCTGGACATCTCCCTACCCGGCAAGAGCGGCGTTGAGTGGCTGAAGGAACTTCGCGAGCAGGGTTATACCGGCGAAGTCATCCTGATCACGGCGTTCGCCGATCTCGACACCGCCATCGAGGCCTTGCGCGCGGGCGCCTCCGATTTCATCCTCAAGCCCTTCCGCGTCCCGCAGATCCTCAATGCGATCAAGCACTGCTACGAACGCTCGCGGCTCGCCCGCGAGAATTACCTGCTCAAGCGCAGCCTGCCGGCCGACCTCGCCGGCCGCGGCGGGCTGGTAGGGCGCTCCGCCGTCATGGAGCAGCTGTCCGAGTCGCTACGACGCATTGCCGGCGTGAACAGCACGGTGCTGCTGCAAGGCGAGTCGGGCACCGGCAAGGAAATGGTTGCACGCGCGCTGCACGAGCTGAGCGCGCGCTCGCAGGGGCCCTTCGTCGCGGTCAACTGCGCGTCACTGCCGCCGGAACTGATCGAAAGCGAGTTGTTCGGCCATGCGAAGGACGCGTTCACCGGCGCCAGCCAGGCGCGCGACGGCCTGTTCTACTATGCACAGGGCGGCACCCTGTTCCTCGACGAGGTCGCGGAGCTGCCCTTGCCATTGCAGGCAAACCTGCTGCGCGCGCTGGAAGACCTGAAGATTCGCCCCGTGGGCAGCCAGAAGCTCGTGCCCGTGAACGTGCGCATCGTCGCGGCAACCAACCGGTCCCTCGCCGGTGAAGTGGCGGCCGGCCGTTTCCGCAAGGATCTTTACTACCGCCTGCAGGTGGTTGAACTCACGTTGCCTGCGTTGCGTGAGCACAAAGTCGACATCCCCGACCTCGTCACGCACTTCATGAACGAACTGGCACCTTCGCTGGGAGTGGAGCCGCTCGCCATCAGCGAAGCTGAAATGGCCTACCTCATGCAATACGACTGGCCGGGAAATGTCCGCGAGTTGCGCAACCTGGTCGAGCGCTCGCTGATCCTCGGCACGCTGAACGTGTCGGCCCTCTACGTCCAGCCGGCGAGCCGGGCGTCTGCGCCGCAGACGCAGCTCGCGACCGACCTGCAGACGCTGGAGAAAACACACATCCTGTCCGTGCTCGATTCCGTCCAGGGCGACAAGACCCGTGCCGCGCAGTTGCTCGGCATCTCCCGGCGGACCCTGGAGCGGCGCGTCGCGGAATGGGCCGTGTGAGGCGCAACCCGCTGGCCGCCTGGCTTGCGCAAT
>JAQZBU010000061.1 GCA_029237735.1 Ramlibacter sp.
ATGCCCAGCACCACCACGACGGCCAGGTTGGTCAAGACGAACAGAACAATACGTTTCATGTTTCTCCGATTCGAAGCGTGAAAGAGGGTTCACTCCCCGCGCCACAGTTGTGGATGAGCGCCCCGAAATCAAGGGCGAAAAACAAGGGGGTCATCATAGAAGGAAAACTCCTCGCTGGCGGGGCACCAGCCCGGGATGCCCAGCACCGGCAGCGGCAGGAACGGCTTGGCCTCCAGGCGGCCGGCGGTGAGCTGTCCGGCCAGCCAAGTGTCCACTTCGGCCATGGCGCCCCCCGGGCAGGGCTGCGCCCAGACGTGGGCGGTGAGGTTCTTGCGCGGCGCGGCCAGTTTCTCCAGCAGTGCATGCCCGACAACCACGAGCCGGGCCTGCGACCAGAGCGGCCGCAACCCGACGAACAGCCGTTGCCAGTCACGCTCCGCCAGCGCAGCCCACAGGGGCTCGGGGGCGCTCAGCACGGCGCCGTTCTCATCGAACAGCGTCGCCGCGTCGCGCACCGGGCCGCGCTGCCCGCCGATGCCATTCACCGCGATTTGCGCGATGTGCACCCGGTTCAACTGCCGTTTGGACAGCGGTAGCACCAACCAGGCGAGGCCGTTGTAGAAATCGTGCAGGCTCTCCCGGGTGGGGCAGCGCCCCGTGTCGAAGATGTGCTGCTCGTAGGCGGCCCCTTCCGGGAGATCATCCGGCGGCACGAACTGTATTGCCGCAGACCCCTGCTGGTTGAGGGCTTGCGGCAGTGTCGCCCCGCTGCCCAGCGCATGGGCCACCCGCTTTCCTGCGTCCCGCCACGGACCGAGCCACGGCCCGCCGGCATCCAGCCCGGCAAGCGCGCCGCGCCAAGACGGTGTGTTCACCTCAAGCGCGGCCCGAGGTACTGGACCTTGCTGGGGCGGGCCTCGGGCGACAGCGCGAACAGGTCGGGGTGCTTCCTGAACAGCTTGAGCGAACTGGCGCTGCGGCCCAGCAGCTGCGCGGCCCGCAAGGCTTCGGCGGCTTGGTTGAGCTCGATGCGCTCGCCGGAGCGCAGCTCGGGAAGGGCGTCGAGGATGCCCAGGACGTCGTCGGGCAGTTGCGGCGGGCTGGGCGGCGCCTTTGCGGCCCGGCCAGCGCGCGGTGCGCGCACTGCGCGCTTGGGCGCGGCGGGCTCGCGCGCGGCGGGCTCTCGTCCGACAGGCGCCCGCGCGGCAGGCGCGCGCACCGCCTGGTGCCGAAGGTCCGTGAACTCGTCGTACACCATCGTCGTTTCCTCGCCGGTCTTGCCCTGCTGGCCGATGCCGCTGACGCGGCATCCCTTTTCGCGCAGGCGGATCACCAGCGGCGCGAAATCGGAGTCGGACGAAACGAGCACCGCGACATCCGGGCGCTCGCTGATGGCGAGATCCATCGCATCGACCGCAAGCGCGATGTCCGTGCTGTTCTTGCCGGCGGAGAGGTTGACCATGGGCCGCACCGAAAGGCGCTTGAACAGGGTCTGCTGCTTCACGGCCGTCTCGGCATTGCAATACGCGCGGCGCACGTGAATGGCCCCGTACTCTGTGAGTGTGCGTTGCACGGCCTGCTCGATCACGTCGCCGGAGACGTTGTCGGCATCGATCAGCAGCATCACGCGGCGGGTGTCGTTCATGCGAGCCTCCAGGACAGTGTCTCGCCGCCGCGCAGTGGTTTGAGCTGTGCCTCGCCGAAGGGATAGCTTTCGGGCGCGGTCCAGGTCTCGCGCCGCAGCGTGATCGTGCCGTTGTTCCTCGGCAGGCCGTAATAGTCCGGGCCGTGAAAGCTGGCAAAACCCTCGAGCTTGTCCAGTGCTCCAGCCTTGTCGAAGGCTTCCGCATACATCTCAATCGCCGCATGCGCGGTGTAGCACCCCGCGCAGCCCGTGGCGTGTTCCTTCAAGTGCGCGGCGTGCGGGGCACTGTCGGTGCCCAGGAAGAACTTGGGGTTGCCGCTGGTGGCTGCTTCCACAAGCGCCACGCGATGGACCTCCCGCTTGAGCACCGGCAGGCAGTAATAGTGCGGCCGGATGCCCCCCAGGAAGATCGCGTTGCGGTTGTACAGGAGGTGATGGGCCGTGAGGGTGGCGGCCACGAACCGGTCCGCGTCGCGAACGTACTCGGCCGCGTCCTTCGTCGTGATGTGCTCGACAACGATTTTCAACTCCGGCAAGTCGCGGCGCAGCGGGACCAACTGCGTGTCGATGAACACGGCTTCGCGATCGAACAGGTCCACCTCAGGCGAGGTCACCTCGCCATGCACCAGCAGCGGCATGCCTTCCCGCTGCATGGCCTCGAGTGTCTTGTAGGTCTTGCGGATGTCGGTGACGCCCGCGTCGCTGTTGGTGGTGGCGCCGGCGGGGTAGAGCTTGAGTGCCACGACGCCGGCATCTTTCGCGCGCTTGATCTCGCCGGGCGGCAGGTTGTCGGTGAGGTAGAGCGTCATCAGCGGCTCGAAGCCGGCGCCCGCGGGCATGGCTGCCAGGATGCGCTCGCGGTACGCCACGGCCTGCGCCGCCGTTGTCACCGGCGGCTTCAGGTTGGGCATGATGATCGCGCGGCCGAACTGCGCGGCTGTGTGCGGCACGACGGCCTTCATGGCTTCCCCATCCCGCACGTGCAGGTGCCAGTCGTCGGGGCGGGTGATGGTGATTTGCTGGGTCATGGGGCAACATTGTCCCAGACGGCGCACTCTGCATTGTCATTGCGGACCTGATCCGCAATCCACCGTGGAGCGCGAAGTGGATGCCGGGTCAAGCCCGGCATGACAGGATGCTCAGTGCGCGAGGATCTTGTTGAGAAAATCCTTGGTCCGCGGCTGACGCGCGTCCGGATTGCCGAAAAAGTCGTCCGTGGAGCAGTCCTCCAGGATGCGGCCGCCTACGTCGATGAAGATCACGCGGCTGGCCACCTTGCGCGCGAAGCCCATCTCGTGCGTGACCACCATCATGGTCATGCCTTCCTTGGCCAGCTTCACCATCACATCCAGCACCTCGCCGACCATTTCCGGATCGAGCGCGGAGGTGGGCTCGTCGAACAGCATCACGATCGGGTCCATCGACAGCGCGCGTGCGATCGCCACACGCTGCTGCTGGCCACCGGAGAGCTGGCCGGGAAATTTGTCCTTGTGCGCCATCAGGCCCACGCGATCGAGCATCTTCAGGCCGCGAGCCATCGCCTCGTCGGGCGTGCGGTTCAGCACCTTGATCTGCGCGATGGTGAGGTTCTCAGTCACCGACAAATGCGGGAACAGCTCGAAGTGCTGGAACACCATGCCGACACGGCTGCGCAGCTTGGGTAGGTCGGTCTTCGGGTCATGCACGGCCACGCCGTCCACGAAGATCTCGCCCTTCTGGAAGGGCTCGAGCGCATTCACCGTCTTGATGAGCGTGGACTTGCCCGAACCCGAGGGGCCGCAAACCACGACGACGTCACCCTTGTTGATGTTGACGGAGCAGTCGGTGAGCACCTGCACGGGGCCGTACCACTTCGAGACGTTCTTGATTTCAATCATGGTTTCTCCAGTTGCCGCCGGGCCGCCCCAAGGCAACTGCGGCCCACTCGGGGGGCAGCGCAGTACACGAAGTGACAAGCGTGGGGGCCATATTCAGCGAATGATGGCGATCTTGGCCTGCAGGCGCTTGACGAGATACGACAAGGTCATGCAGACGGCGAAATAGACAACGGCGGCCAGCAGGTAGGCCTCTTCCGGCCGGCCGTAGATCTTGCCGGCGGTGACAAAGCCCTTGAGCAGGTCATAGGCGCCGATGGCATACACCAGCGATGTGTCCTGGAACAGGATGATGGTCTGCGTGAGCAGCACCGGCAGCATGTTGCGGAAGGCCTGCGGCAGCACGACGAGGCGCATGTTCTGGGCGTAAGTCATGCCAAGCGCCTGGCCGGCGTGCACCTGCCCGCGCGGGATCGACTGGATGCCCGCCCGCATGATCTCGCTGAAATACGCCGCCTCGAACGCGACGAAGGTGATGTTGGCCGAATACTCGGCGCCGACAGGCCGGCCGATGATGATCGGCACCAGCAGGAAGAACCACAGGATCACCATCACCAGCGGAATGGAGCGCATGCCGTTGACGTAGAACGTGGCGGGGTAGACCAGCCACGGCTTGCCCGACAGGCGCAGCAGCGCGAGGATGGTGCCGAAAAGGATGCCGCCCAGCGTCGCGACGATGGTCAGCTGCACGCTGAACGCGAAGCCCTTGACGACGAACTTGCTGATGATGTCCCAGTTGACGAAGGTGAGGTCGAGGTTGCCCATGTCAGTGTCCCCCGCCCATGCCACCGGCGACGATGAAGCCGGGGATGCGCACCTTTTTCTCGATGAAGGCGAAGACACGGTTCACGGCGAAGGCCGAGAGCGCGTACAGCCCCGTGACGGCGAGGTAGATCTCGATGCCGCGCGAGGTTTCTTCCTGCGCTTGCATGGCGAACATCGTCAGTTCGGCGATGGACACCGCGAAAGCCACCGAGGAGTTCTTCAGCAGGTTCATGGACTCGCTGGTGAGTGGCGGCAGGATGATGCGAAAGGCCATCGGCAGGATGACGTAACGGTAGGTCTGCGCGGTGGTAAAGCCCACGGCGAGGCCCGCGTATCGCTGGCCGCGCGGCAGCGCCTGGATGCCGGCACGCACCTGCTCGGCGATCCGCGCCGAGGTGAAAAACCCGAGGGCGAAAATCACCAGCAGGAAGCCCGGAACCTGCTGGAACAAGGGAAAAGCCTTGGGGACCACAAAATACCAGATGAACAACTGCACCAGGATGGGAATGTTGCGAAATATCTCCACCCATGCATTGGCCAGCCTTACGACCCAGGGGCTGTTCGGCAGCGTGCGCAGCGTGCCGACGAGGAAGCCTGTGAACACCGCGATCACCCAGGCGCAGCCGGCGACGGACAGCGTCCAGCCCCAGGCCTGGAGCATCCAGTCCAGGTAGGTGATGTCGCCCGCCTTGCCAAGGCAGCTGGCCATCACCGTCCCCTCGTCCGTCGTCTTGCAGAAAATCTGCCAGTCCCAAGCCATACGTCGTCCCCGCGGGGCCCCTCGTGTTGTCGTTGCTTGAAAGAGGCACGCGTTGCACGTGCCCTCAACTCACCTTACCTTAGGGCAGAACACCCGCCTCGGCAATAGCGGGGCGGGGTTTCGCCAGGCAGCTATTACTTCTTCAGGTAATCTTCAAGCGGCTTGTCGTTCGGGTTGGCCCAGGCGGCTTTGGTGGCGGCGCTGACCGGCAGGCCCACCTTGGTGTTCTTCGGCGGAATCGGATTGACGAACCACTTGTCGTAGATCTTTTGAATTTCGCCGGACTTCATCATGTCGCGGATTGTGTCGTCGGCGAGCTTCTTGAAGGTCGGGTCATCCTTGCGCAGCATGATGGCGATTGGCTCGACGCTGATGGTTTCCCCCACGATCCTGTAGTCGGCGGGATTCTTGGCGGTGGCGATGTTGCCGGCCAGGATCTGGCCATCCATCACGAACGCGTCGGCGCGGCCCGACTCGAGCAGCAGGAAGCTGTCGGAGTGGTCCTTGCCGAAGATTTCCTTGAAGTCGACGCCCGCGGCACGCTCGTGCTTGCGCAGCAGTTGCACTGAAGTGGTGCCAGTGGTAGTGGCAACGTTCTTGCCGTTGAGCTTGGCCAGCGAGTCGATGCCCGAGTTGACCTTGACGGCGATGCGCACTTCTTCCACATAAGTGGTCAGGGCAAAGGCGACGTCCTTCTGGCGGGTGGCGTTGTTGGTGGTGGAGCCGCACTCGATGTCCACGGTGCCGTTTTGCACCAGGGGGATGCGGTTCTGAGAAGTGACCGGCTGGTACTTCACTTCGAGCTTCTTGCCCACGGTCTTTTCGAGGTTGGCCAGGATGCGCTGGCAGATTTCGACGTGATAGCCCGCGTACTTGCCATCACCCAGGGTGTATGACAGCGCGCCCGACGAGTCGCGAACGCCCATCGTGACGACGCCCGAGGCCTTGACCTTGGCAATGGTGTCGTTCGCCTGCGCGAAGGCACCGCCGGCGGCCAGGGCCGCAACCGCGAAAGCCAATAAATGCTTCTTCATACAAATCTCCTGTGGTGAAGCGTTAGGGTTAACTGACAACGAAATTCTAGGGATTCGGGCTTTCGGGAATACCCTGAACTACCTCCACGACAACCGAATTTTCAGGGTGGCGCGAACTGTAGAAGGAGGGGCTGTGGAACGCCAATGCTGTTTGTGTGCGGCCTCATGCAAAAAATTTATAACCCTGTTGCGGCGCGGATCTACGGGTCATTTCGCGCTGTTGTGCGAGGCCAGGTAGGTCCACAGAGCCTGTGCCGTGCCCTTGGGCGCCTCCTTGCCCACGGGTTTCTCCCGATAAGCCCGCACGTCCATCGTCATCTCCAGCCCTTTGATTTCGGCCGGGGCGGCGCTGACGAGACGCTTGGACCGCAGCTCCTTCTTCACCGCGCTGTACGGCAGGAACGCCACGCCGTGCCCTTCAAGTGCCATCACCTTCAGGCCTTCGGCCATGTCCGTTTCGTACACCCGGTCAAGGTGGATCGCGGTGGCGGACTGCTTGAGGATCAGGTCGGTCACGCGCCCCAGGTACGCGCCCGGCGCATAGCCCAGGTAAGGCAGTGGCTGCCCTGCGCGCCCCGGCAGCTTGAACATCGGCTCGCCGTTGGAATCGACCTTGCAATAGGGCGCGAGCACCTCCTGCCCGAGCGACACCATCTCATAGCGGTCCGCGTCGAGCTGGAAGGGCTGCGAAGGGTGGTGGTAGCCGATGAAGATGTCGCACCCGCCCTCGACCAGCCGCATAACGGCGTCGTGCACGTTCAAGGCGATGAGGCGGCTCTTGATCGGACCGAACTTCTCGCGCAGCGAAGACACCCATGCCGGAAAGAAAGTGAACGCCAGCGTGTGCGGCACCGCGAACTCGATCACGTCCTGTCCCGCCGCCGAATGTCCGCGCAGCATGGCGCGCGTGCTCTGCAGCGCCTGCAGCATTTCCAGCGACTGCGCATACAGGGTTTCGCCGGCGGGCGTTAGCCGCGTGGGATAGGAGCTGCGGTCCACCAGGTCGGTGCCGGCCCACGCTTCCAGCGCCTGTATTCGGCGCGAGAACGCCGGTTGCGTCACGTGGCGCAGCTGGGCGGACCGGCTGAAGCTTCGCGTTTCGGCAAGGCTCACGAAGTCTTCAAGCCACTTGGTTTCCATAGGCAGGATTATTGCGCGCTCAAGGCTTGCCGCCCCGAAAGGCGGCAAACAGCGTCGTCGGTTCGTCCACCGACACCTTGACCGACGGTGGCAGCCGGTGCTGCAGGAACTGGATCACCGCCGCTTCGACCTGGCGCGCCCAGAGGGGCGAGACCTCTTCGACTGCTCCGCCAGTGCTGGTGAAGCGGTAGGCGCGCTTGCCGCGCATGCCATGCACGTGCACTTCCTGCAGGCTGTCCAGCGCGAACCGAACCTCCATGCCCTGCGGGCGGTCCATTACCAGCTCGCCATTCGCAAGCAGGATGCTGGGGCGACCCAGGTTGCCGTATTTGCGCCAGTTGTAGAAGGCCCAGCCGGCCGGCAACGCGAGCAAGGCGAAATACAGCCCGGCCGTCTGCAGGGGCACCCGGCCCACGAGCGCCATTGCGGCGATGCCCGCCAGGCAGAGGGCGTAGAGCACCAGGCGAGGCAGCAGGGCCTTAGGGTGGTAGACCCCGTTGTCGGTGACGACGATTCCTCTCATGCGCATGGTATTGCCTATCTTGTGTTGCTTTTGCCATCGGCAGCGATTCGTCTGCTCGACCACGCCAATACAAAAAAGAATGCGAGCCAGACGACCGTCCGGAACGTCATGGCCTGAACACTCGTGCCGGCGATAGCACCATTGGGTGTGTAGAGATAGCTGATGGCTCCGAGTGCCGCCAGGTTGAGTACACAGATGGCGGCAGCGCCATAGACACCGAGCCGAAGATTGCGCCAGGCCATGACACCGACCGCGACATAGATGACCCCCATGATGGAATTGAATCGCAGGAGCGGCAAGTACACCACATAGCCAGGGGCAGCACCCAGAAGCACGCGAGCTGCGGCCAAGATCGTGACGGCTCCGAACAGAACCGCCGCAATCGCTACTGCCGCAATCACCTTCCTAATGTGCACAATTGGCAACGCGTTCTCCTGTGGAATCAGTCTTCGGAAACATAGCCCGACTCGAGCGCCTGCGCCTGGTTCTCGAAGATCGCCATCGCGGTGAGCATGCGGCGGAACCCGAACTTCCGGTAGAACGCCTCCTTGCCGGGCACTGAGTACAGGATGATCTTCTTGTGGCCCCGGGAAAGCGCCACAAGGCGCGAGACGATTTCCTTGCCCAGGCCCGTGCCCTGGTGAGTGGGCAGCACCGCCACGTCGCAGATGTAGGAGCAGTCGGCGCCATCGGCCAGCGCCCTGCCCGCGCCCACAAGCCTGCCGTCCTCGAACGCGAAGACGCGGAAGCGGCTGTTGGCAAACACCGTCTCCAGGCCCGCTGCACTCTTGTTGCCCAGCGGCGCGGCGCGGTAGAGCGCCTGCAGTTCGTTCCAGTCGAAACCGTGGATCGAATCGGACCAGGTTACGGCCATCACAGCGACGCCAGGCCGGGATTGAACACCACCTCCCAGACGTGGCCGTCCGGGTCCTGGAAGTGGCCTGCGTAACCGCCGTAGAACGTGGGCTGCGCGCCTTTGACGATGGTGGCGCCGGCGCGCGCGGCCCGGGCCATGCAGGCATCGACCTCTTGTGTTGAGCCGACGTTTTGGCCCATCGAGAACTCGGTCGCGCTGCGCGCCTGCAGCGGCAGGTTCGCGTCCGCTGCAAGGCTCTTGCGGGGCCAAAGCCCAAGCTTGAGCCCGGGCTGCAGGTCAAAGAAGGCGACAGCCCCGTTCTCGAACTCCGTACCGATGATGCCCTTGGTGGGCCAGCCGAGTCCGTCGCGATAAAACGCCACTGCGCGTTCGAGGTCATCGACGGCGAGCGTGAGAACGGTGAGATGGGGATTCATGCGCAGGCCTCCTATGGCCGCATCCGGGCTTCAGGCGGATGTTAAACCGCGAGCGCGAATCAGTGGGCCCGATACTCCAGCAACACGTCGTCGAGTTTCGGGTTGGGTTTGGCTCGGCCACGCACCAGCACGACGGGTTGCTCGCCACTCAGGAGGAGCACGGCCCGTGCTGCAGCCACCGAATCGGCGCCGCCGCTGAAGTTCACCTGGTGAGTCCTCAGTACCGGGATGCCTTGTTCCTTGAGCGCGGCGGCCATCTTGTTGCCCCGGGCGACGGCATCGTCCGAGGCGCCGGGCGCGGTAACGATCGTCACCGCATCGGCCCTGAGGCCTTGCGCAGATGGCACGGGCACAAAACCGCCCGGGCCCTTGGTTTCGGCCACGCCGTCGATGTAATGGTCCTTCACAAACTGGGCGCCATAACCTAGCGCAACTAGAAAGAGGATTATCTTGATCAGGCCCCCCACGTCGCACCCGCCCCCCTTAGCTTGAACTTTAGTGTAAGCCACGGGCGGGCGATCCCCACGCTACATCCCCATCGCCTCCTCGAAACGCTCGCCGCTTTGTTGTTGCAGCGCCCACATCTCGGCATAGCGCTCGCCGCGAGCCAGCAGCTCGTTGTGCGTGCCGCGCTCAATGATGCGGCCCGCCTCCAGCACCAGGATCTCGTGAGCATCTACAACCGTGGACAGGCGGTGTGCGATGACCAGCGTGGTCTTGTTCTGTGCCACACCCTTCAGCTCGGCCTGGATCGCGCGCTCGTTAGCGGAATCGAGCGCTGAGGTGGCCTCGTCGAAGATCATGATCGGCGGGTTCTTCAGCAGCGTGCGCGCGATGGCCACGCGTTGCTTCTCACCCCCGGAGAGCTTTAGCCCGCGCTCGCCCACCATGGTGCCGTAGCCTTTGGGTGTGGACTCGATGAAGCCGTGGATGCGCGCGGCGCGGGCGGCCTCTTCCACTTCGGCGCGGCTTGCGCCGGGGCGGCCGTAAGCGATGTTGTATTCGACCGTGTCGTTGAACAGCACCGTGTCCTGCGGCACGATGCCGATGGCCTGGCGCACGCTGGACTGCGTTACTTCGCGGATGTCCTGCCCGGCGATGGTGATACGGCCGTGCTGCACGTCATAGAAACGGTAGAGCAGCCGCGCCAGTGTCGACTTGCCCGAGCCGGAGGGCCCGACGACGGCCACCGTCTTGCCCGCCGGGATCTCGAAGCTGACGTGGTGCAGGATAGGGCGCGCAGGCTCGTACGCGAAGCTGACGTCTTCGAAACGAACGGTGGCGTCCCCGCCAATGGCCAACGGCTGCGCCCCGGCTTTGTCCGCCACCTCGCGCTCCTTTTCCATCAGCACGAACATCTTGTCCAGGTCCGTCAAGCTCTGCTTGATCTCGCGGTACAGCACGCCAAGAAAGTTCAGCGGGATGTACAGCTGGATCATGAAGGCGTTGACCATCACCAGGTCGCCCAGCGTCATGCGGCCGTCCACGACGCCCTGCGTGGCACGCCAGAGCATCGCCACCAGGCCGACGGCGATGATCAGCTGCTGCCCGGTGTTCAGCATCGACAGCGTGGTCTGGCTTTTCAGGCGCGCGATGCGCAGCTTTTTCAGGCTCTCATCGTAGCGACGCGACTCGAATTCCTCGTTGTTGAAGTACTTGACCGTCTCGTAGTTCAGCAGCGAATCGACGGCCTTGGTGTGCGCGGCCGAATCGAACTCGTTGGCCTCCTTGCGGAACTTGGTGCGCCACTCGGTCACCGTGACGGTGTAGACGATGTACAGGGCCAGTGCGCCGAGCGTGATCCAGACGAACCACATGTCGAATTTCGCGCCCAGGATCGTAAGCACCAGCGCCACCTCGATCAGCGTCGGGAAGATGCTGAACAGCGAATAGGAGATGAGCGATTCGATGCCGCGCACGCCCCGCTCGATGTCGCGCGTCATGCCGCCGGTCTGCCGCTCAAGATGGAAACGCAGGCTGAGCGCGTGCAGGTGCTGGAAGGTCTGCAGCGCGATGCTGCGCGCCGCGCCCTGCGTCGCCTTGGAAAAGATGAACTCCCGCAACTCGGTGAACAGCGTTGTCGACAGGCGCAGCAGGCCGTAGGCCAGCAGCAGCCCCACCGGCACCACCAGAACAGCCGAGGCGTCGCCGGGCTTGAACGACATCGCGTCCACCAGCGTCTTGAGCAGCATCGGCACGCCGACATTCGCCACCTTGGCCGCAATCATGAACACCAGCGCGCCCAGCACCCGCAGCTTGTACTGCCACAGGTACGGAAAGAGGCGCTTGAGCGTGGCCCAGTCGGTGTGGCCCCGCGGCGGCTCTACGGCGCCGGGTGGCAGGGCCATGGAAGAACGGGCTAAATCGCCGGCACGCCGCATCGGGGACAATCCTGTTTGGTCTATTGAAGAGAGATTGTGCCCATGTCCGCGAACTCAAGCCTTGCCGCCGCCCCGTTGCCCTCGGACAAGGAGCTGGTTCTCAAGGTGATCCCTATGCCGGCGGACTGCAATGCCAATGGCGACATCTTCGGCGGCTGGGTCATGGCCCAGGTCGACCTGGCGGGCTCCGTCGTGCCGGCCCGCTACGTGGACGGGCGCATGGCGACCGTCGCGGTGAACCAGTTCATCTTCAAGCAGCCGGTGCGGGTAGGCGATATCCTGTCGTTCTTTGCCTCCGTCACGCGCATCGGCAACACGTCGATCACGGTGGAGGTGGAGGTGTATGCCGAGCGCTTCCGGGCGCAAGGGCAGTACGTGAAGGTGACGGAGGCTTCGCTTACCTACGTAGCGATCGATGAAGGCGGCAAGCCTCGGCCCATCACCAGGCGGTAAGCAGCCCTTTCTCACTCGACATCCTGGCGAGCAAAGTCGGGGAGGCGGGCGCTCGCGGCGCGGCAGGCGGTACCCGGCAGCGGCTCATACTGTGGCGGTCTTCGCTTCGCTACGACTTCGCGAAGCGTCTCGGCCTGGGGACGGCGCCGTACAACTCACTCCGCGCCCTTCGGGCTCTCCGTTCAAACAGGTACGGCGAGTCAGTTACGAAGCGCGTCTTCGCGCGCCCGCCCCCAGGCCAAGCCGCTTCGCCGCCACAGAAATCGCCGCCGCCGGGTATCGCCTGCCGCGCCGCGAGGAGTGTTGGTATTCCACCGGTGGCGTGCCCACATTGTCTCGGCAAATTCGCGTGCGGGTAGGCTGTGTCGCGCAATCAGACGGGGCGCCTGCGATGAGCGGTTTTGCGGTCGGCGCGAAGCGCTACGTCAACTGACTCATCGCGCCTGTTTGAACGCAGCGGCCTCAGGGCGCGGAGTGAGTTGCGCGATGCGACCGCAAAACCGCTCATCGCAGGTTTACCGGCGAAGCCGGCGCCTCGTCGCGCGGCACAGCCTACCCGCACGCGAATTTGCCCGCGAGGTCGTCGAACGAAATGCAGGCACCCCAGCGCGCAACCGGGCGACCTTAGGTTTGCCGCGCGGCGAGAGCGTCCCGCATCAGAACTTGCCGTGGCGTCCCTCGCCGCCGGCAAAGCGAGCCGCGCCCTCGAGGGCGTCGCTGATGCGGTGCTTGCTGCGCTCCCACTCCAGATGCAATGCTTCTATCAGCGGTTTGTCCCATTGTTCGTAGGCGTTCATGCGGTCGGAGAGCATGGTCTTCTGCGGAAATTTGGCGAGTTGCAGGGCGAGTTCGATCGCTGCGTCGCGCGCGCCGCCCTTGGGCACGATGCGATTGGCCAGGCCCATCTGCAACGCCTCCGCCGCTTCCACCTTGCGGCCGGTAAGGATCAGGTCCATGGCATGCCCCATGCCGATGAGACGCGGCAGCCGCACCGTGCCGCCGTCTATCAGGGGCACGCCGAAGCGGCGGCAATAGACGCCGAAGTAAGCGTCTTCTTCCATCACGCGCATGTCGCACCACAGCGCCAGTTCCATGCCGCCCGCCACGGCGGCGCCGCTGACGGCCGCGATCACCGGCTTGGACAGCACGAGGCGCGACGGGCCCATCGGGCCCAACGGCTGAGCGTCACCGGACGAGAAATCGAGTTCGGCCAGCACGTTCGCGCCGCCAGGCTGGCGCGCCAGCTCCGCGCCACGCTGCAAATCCCACCCGGCGCAGAAATGGCCGTTGGCGCCGTGGAACACGGCCACGCTGGCCTCGTCGTCCGCTTCGAATGCGATGAAGGCTTGGTGCAATGCGCGCGCGGTCGCGTCATCGACGGCATTTCGCACCTCGGGGCGGTCGAGCGTCACGACCGTGACGGGCCCGAGCTTTTCGACATGGACGGATGTCTGCATCCATCGGATTACACCCTAAACGGGCGTCGTTCCAATGCTCAGCGCGCTACTTCCACTTGATGCCCACGCCCATTTGCATTCCCCACTCCTTACCGGTCGACGCCGCGCCAATGCCCCACGTCAGACCGTCTGGGTTGCTGCCCTGGATCCGCAACGACATCGCGGAATAGCCCTTGTAGGTGCCAACGCCCAGGGCGACGCCGACTTCGCCGTTCGCCAGGTGCGGCATCACCGCGCCCGACATTGCCAGGCTCAATGCCGTGCCCGAATACGCGGTGCGGCTGACGTCACGCAGTTGCGAGACGTTAACCGCATCCGTAGCCTGAACGCCCGCAGCGACGTTGGTGATGCGCCTTTCTTCACCGGGCGAGCCGACTGAAACCGTGTTGGGCTGGCTCGCCACGGAGAAAGCGCCGAGTGCGACAGAGCGGTTGCCTGTTGCCTGCGCGCTGGCGCCCAAGGCTACGGAATCGTTGCCGGAGGCCAAAGAGTTATCGCCGACTGCCGTGGCCGGGTCGGCGATCGCTTGGGCGTTGTGGCCAATGGCGACCGAGCCGGCGAACTTCGCCACGGCGCGGAAGCCGACCGCCGTGGTGTTTTCCCCCTGCGTGGATGCCCAGGCGCCGTACGCGCTGGCCCCATCGCCGTTGGCACTGGCGCCCACACCGCTGGCCGTCGTGTCCATGCCGGTCACGGTGGTGCTGCCCGGCGTGCTGATCGTCGAGACTACGTTGCCGCTCGGGCCACGTGTTTGAACGACGCCGTGGGTGCCGCCGCCCACGGTCGTAGGTGCGACCGTGGCGCCCGACGCGTTGGCCGCCTCGGCCGATCCCGTGATCGGCCGCAGCGTGGTCGACAGGCTGTACAAGTTGTCGTTGGTGGTGCTGAGTCCGGTCGACAGCGAACTGATTCCCGTCGAGGTCGACGTGGACAGCGACTGGATTGAAGCCGCGGTGGCGGTCGACAGCGAACTGGTAGCAGTCGATGCCGACGTCGAAAGCGATTGCGTCGCTGTCGATGTCGATGTCGACAAGGAGCTGGTTGCCGTGGAAAGCGAAACGATGTCCCGCTTGACCGAGCCGATCGCGGTCGACAGGGAGCTGATGCCCGTGGACGTGGACGTGCTAAGCGAACTCGTCGACGTGCTCAGCGAACTGACTGAAGTTGACAGGGAAGACGTCGACGTGCTGACCGAACTGACCGCAGTTGACAGGGAAGACGTCGACGTGCTCACCGAACTGACCGCGGTTGACAGGGAAGACGTCGACGTGCTCACCGAACTGACCGCGGTTGACAGGGAAGTCGTCGACGTGCTCACCGAACTGACCGCGGTTGACAGGGAAGACGTCGACGTGCTCACCGAACTGACTGAACTTGACAAGGAGGACGTCGTGGTTGACAGCCTGACATCGCACCACTCCGAAAACTCTGCGCTAGTAACGTCGACGAGGTACGGGGTTCTAGCGGGATCACCTGAGTTCAGGAAGGGTTGACACCCGTTAGCGTCCGGGACGAACGGGTACACCAAAACCTGCGAGGTACCGACGGTTGGCAGCATGCCCACCACAAACGTCGCAGCCGGCACCCAGAACACTCCGATTGAGCTCATCAAGCTGTACAGCAGGCCCCGCCGGGTGGCCAGACGCAACTTGCGCATACGTACCAGCCTGTGCGGTACGGCTATCCGCGCAAGCAGATAGTTTTTAAACACTCTCTTGCTCGGCTTGTTTGTCGATTTATGCATGAGCGCCTTCAACGGAAAAATGGGAAACCCATCAGGCTCATTCCACAGGCAAAGCAGGTAGCTGGGCAATCTGTCGCAGGGCCTAGGTCTTCCGGCCTAGAGGAAATCCGGAACGTGCCGTCAATAATCATCCCAATGAAGCGCGCCCTCTTCGTCTTGTCGTTTGCGTTGGCTGGCAACGGGTTTGCCCAGTCTTCGCCTACGCGCCCTGCCGAAAACCTGTTGGCCCAGGCAGCACGAGGCGTCGGCGTGAAACAATGCCTGCCGGTGATCGAGCGCCTGTCCAGCCTCGCCGTCGCGGGCGCCGCCGCCCACGAGGTGCTGGTCGATTGGGATCGCGCACAACCTGATGCCGGGCCGTTCTTCTCCATGGTGGGGGTGAGCTTTGGGCACCAGTCGCTTGCGGCGACAATCACGGCGGTACCCCATGGCGAGGGCCGCTGCACGGTGTCGGCCGAACGCATTTCGATCGCCCCCTATACGTGCGAGAGCGTTGCCAATGTCGAACTCAAGGGATATTCCGTGACGCGGCTATTGCCTACCTTCACCGTCTACACGGCCTCGGCTGACCCGGGCGCATCGGTTTCCATGATCGATTCACCGCCTGGCTGCCTGATCATTCGCCGACACGTCCAGTACGGCTGGCATGAGCCCGGCTCGGGGCCCGCGCAAAGGTGAAGTCAATGGTGCCGCCCCACTGATGCGCGACCGGCTCCGCATTGGCATTACCATCGGCCTGGGGTCCGAGGGCGAAACGCTGTGGAACAACGGCATCAAGCAGAACGCGGTGTTTCTCGCCGAAGCGCTCAAGCGGTGTCCCGGCGTGGGGCGGGTGTGCCTCGTCAACACAACCCACATTCCGCTGACCTCCGCCCTGCCGTGGGATCGCGAGCGTTGGCCCACGCTGTCTTTCGAGGAGGCGAAAGACGACCTCGACGTGCTCATCGAACTGGGCGGGCAGATCAGTTCGCAGCAAACCGACTACATCAAGGCCCGAGGCACGCGCCTGGTGTCGTACTGCTGCGGATCCGAGTATGTGCACACCACGGAATCGGTGCTATTCGGCACGCGCGCCGTCAGCTCGGATCTCTTCGTCAACCAGCGCTTTGACGCGATCTGGATGATCCCTCAGGTAGCCAATATCAGCCAAGGCTACTTCACCGTGCTGCGGCGCCGGCCGGCCGAAGTCGTCCCCTTCGTTTGGGACCCGATGTTCATCACCGAGCGCTGTGCGCAGTATCTGCAGGGCGGCGAATATCGCCCGCGCGAGGGCCCGCGGCGGCTGACGGTGATGGAGCCGAACATCAACGTTGTCAAGTTCTGCCTGTATCCCGTCTTCATCGCCGAACTGGCTTTTCGCAGCCGGCCCGAGCTTGTTTCCTTCCTGCACGTGACGAATGCGGAGCATCTGGCGAAACAGAGCAAGGAGTTCGTCGCGATCATGACGAAGCTGGACATCGTCCAGCAGCACAAGGCCTCGTTCGTCGGCCGCTTCGAGACACCGCAATTCCTCTCCGAGATGACCGACGTGGTGATTTCCCACCAGTGGGAAAACCCGCTGAACTACTTCTACCTGGAAGTATGCTGGCAGGGATACCCGCTCGTGCACAACGCGCACCTCGTGAGCGACCTTGGCTACTACTACCCGGGCCACGACATCGATGTGGGCGCGTCCCAGTTGCTGCACGCCCTTCAGGCGCATGACGCGAATTGGGATCGTTACCGGGACGCCCAGCGTCGACTTATCGAACGCTTCCAGCCTTCCAATGAGCGCGTGACGAGCCGATATGATGAGCTGCTCCATGGCCTGTTGCAGCAACCTGTCATCTGATCGCCGCGTATGAGGAAAGCACGCGTCGGAATCTCCATCGCCATCGAAGCGGACACCAGCATATGGAACAGCGGGTTGAATCAAAACCTGCTGCTGCTCGCGCAGCTGCTCGCGGCAAGCCCCACAGTGAGCCGGGTCGTGCTGCTCAATGTGGGCACGGCCGACAGGCTGCCGCCCCATGCGATGGTGCCCGGCCTCGACCTTCCGGTGGCCCGACCCCAGGATCTCACCCACGAACTTGACCTAGTGATCGAATTCGGCGCGAGCTTGCCCCTGGAGTGGGTGCGCCATGTGAAGGCGCTCGGCACGCGCGTGACCGCTTTCCTCGTCGGCCACACCTATGGGGACCAGGCCCACAACCCGATCTTCGGGCGCACTGGCGGCACGATTTTCATCGGCACACCCTGGGATGAAGTGTGGACCCTGCCGCACCACATGAAGACGAGCGCCCCGTTGCTGCGAACTGTCACGCGCGTTCCGGTCGTCGCCATGCCGCACATCTGGTCGCCCGTGTTCCTGCAACCTCAAATCGATACGGCCCGGGTCACCGGTCAACCCTTCGGTTTCAAGCCGCAGCCGGGCAAGGCGTGGCGCATCGGAATCTTCGAGCCCAACATCTCGGTCGTGAAGAACTGCTTCATTCCCATGCTTGCGTGCGAGTCGGCGTTCCGCGAGCGCAACGACGCGATCGAACTGATGATGGTGATGAACACCTTCCATATGAAGGAGCACGCCACTTTCAACGCCTTCGCTTCGCACCTTGACCTCACCCGCGCGCACAAGGCCAGCTACGAGCCGCGGTTGGCCTTCGTGGAGTGCATGACGCAGCAACGCATCGATGCGGTGGTGGCCCACCAATGGGAGTGCGGGCTGAACTACGCCTATTACGACGCCCTCTACGGCGGCTATCCGCTCGTGCACAACTCCCCCTATCTTCAAGAAGCGGGTGTGGGCCTGCACTATGAAGGGTTCGAGGCCGTCGAAGGCGGGCGTGTGCTGCTGCAGGCGTGGGCGCGCGAGGCGGGTTGGTGGGACGACTATCGCTCCCACTCGGCCTCGTGGCTCGCCACCCTCGATCCGCAAAATCCTGCGAACGTAAAGGCGTATTGCGACCGCATCGAGCACTTGCTGGGAGACCGCCTTGGCGACATCTAGAGGCAAGCTGCGAGTCGGCGTCACCTTGCATGTCCGATCGGGCGAGCAATCGATGTGGGAGAACGGCATTTTCCAGAACTGCGCCTTCCTCGTGCAGTTGCTGAACAAGTCGCCGGCCGTAAAGCGGGCCGTTCTGGTCAACGGCGGAGACTCCGCGGCGGTCTCCGACGGCCTCATGCTGCAGGGCTCCGGCATCGCGGTGCTGTCGCTGGCGGAAGCGCTTCAGTCGCTGGACGTGGTGATCGAGATGAGCTCGCTGCTGCCGGGCGAGTGGGTCGCCGCGTTCCGTTCCAGGGGCGGCCGAGTCGCGTGGATGCGCGTGGGCAACGATTACGTCATCGACATCGAGCGCGCGATGTTCGGCAAGCCTGCCGGTTCCCTGGTGAGCGACAAGAAATACGACGCGGTGTGGACGCTTGTGCAGTATGTGCGCAGCTGTGCCGACTATTTCGCACTCACGACTCGCGCGCCGGTGAAGTTCCTGCCCCACCTGTGGACACCTTACTTCTTCGACCGTGGCATCGCCGGGCTGCCAAAAGACCAGCCGTTCGGGTACCAGCCGGGCCGCCGGCGCTGGCGGGTCTCCATCTTCGAGCCGAACATGTGCATGGTGAAGACCAGTTTCGTACCGATGCTGGTGTGCGAGGAAGCGTACCGGGCGCAGCCCGGATTCCTGGAGCACCTGCGCGTAATGAACACCTTGCACATCAAGGACCACGTGACCTTCCTGCACTTCGCTCGAAGCCTCGACGTCGTCAGCCATGGAATCACCTCTTTCGAGGGGCGCGTGCCCACCTACGCCCAGCTGGCGCACGACGGCGACTGCATTGTGTCCCATCAATGGGAAAACGAGCAGAACTACCTCTATTACGAGGCGCTCTACGGCGGCTATCCGCTGGTTCACAACTCCGCCTTGCTGAAGGACTACGGCTACTACTATCCGGAATTCGAGGCCCAGCAGGGCGGTCAGGTCCTGCTCGATGCGTTCCAGCGGCACGACACCGAATTGGCGTCGTATCGGGAGAAGGCCAAGGCTTTGCTGGCACAGCTCGACGTGGCGAACCCGGCGAATGTCGAGGCGTACACACGCGAGTTGCTGGCACTCTACGACTGAGGCCGGGGCATCCCCAGGCGGTCCAGGGGCCTGTAGGTCGAGTTGGCGACACGGATTCGGGCCAACCCTGTACATGCTGCGGCCTGCGCCCAGCTATAACCGAGCCCTCCACAGAATAATCGGAGAGACGGTGCAATTCGTTCAACTGGTGATCAGCGGCATCTCGCAGGGGTGCATCTACGGCCTGATCGCCCTGGGTTTCGTGCTCATCTACAAGGCCACCGAGACCGTGAGTTTTGCGCAGGGTGAGCTCATGATGCTGGGCGCCTTCCTGGGCCTGGCATCCATGACCTTCATGGGCTTCCCCTTCTGGCTCGCGGTAATCAGCGCCATTGGCGCGATGGCGCTGTTCGGCGTGCTGCTGGAGCGAGTCGTCATCCGGCCGATCCTCGGTCAGCCGGCGTTCTCCATCGTCATGCTCACCATCGGCATCGGCTACGTGGCTCGTGGCCTCATCACGATGATTCCCAACATCGGCACCGAAACGCACGCCCTGCCCGTGCCGTACAAGGACCAGGTCTGGAACGCCGGCCCGCTGGTGCTCAACGCCGAGCAGTTGGTTGTGATCGCAGCCACGGCCGTGCTGTGCGCGATGCTGTTCGCCGTGTTCAAGTACAGCAAGGTCGGCATCGCCATGCAGGCGTCCTCGCAGAACCAGCTGGCCGCTTACTACATGGGCATCCCCGTCAAGCGGCTCAATGGCCTGGTGTGGGGCCTCGCCGCATCCGTCGCCGCGGTGGCGGGCCTGCTGCTCGCACCCATCACCTTCGTGCACGCCAACATGGGCTTCATCGGCCTGAAGGCATTCCCGGCCGCTGTGGTCGGCGGGTTCGGCAGCCTGCCCGGCGCGATCGTCGGCGGGCTGATCATCGGCATCGTCGAATCGCTCTCAGGCTTCTACCTGCCGCAGGGCTTCAAGGACATCGCCGCCTACATCGTGGTGCTCATCATGCTGATGGTCAAGCCCAACGGCCTGTTCGGCGAGAAGCTCCGCAAAAAGGTCTGACCAGAAGAACAACAACATGCGCTTCATCTTCAAGACCGATTACGGACAGGACATCAAGCTGGCCAAGCATGGCGGCCATGTCTTCTGGTATGGCCTGCTGATGCTGGTGCTGCTGGCCGCGCCCTGGCTCTTCGCCGAGTATTACCTGGCCCAGCTGACCTTCGTGCTGATCTACTCCATCGTCGGCCTGGGCCTGATGTTGCTTGCTGGCTTCACGGGTTTGTTTTCCATCGGGCATGCGGCGTTTCTCGGCGTCGGCGCGTACACCCAGGCGGTGTTCGTCAACATGGGCGGTGTGGTCGTCGGCCTGCCGGCGTTGCGCGTCAAAGGAATCTACCTGGGTATCGCCACCCTGTCTTTCGGCTTCATCGTCGAGGAGGTTCTGGCGCGCTGGGAGTCGGTCACAGGGGGCAACTCGGGCATCCATGTCAAGCAGCCGGACTTGTTCGGCTACAAGGTCGATTCGGCCACGGGCTTCTACTTCCTGTGCCTCGTCATCGCCGTGGTCTCGACGCTCGCCATCCTTAACCTGCTGCGATCGCCGACCGGCCGCGCCTTCGTGGCCATTCGCGATTCCGAGATTTCCGCGCAGAGCATGGGCATCCACCTCGCGCGCTACAAGACACTCTCGTTCGCGCTCTCGGCCGCGCTGGCCGGCATCGGCGGGGCGCTGTATGCCCACAAGCTGTCGTTCATCTCGCCCGACCAGTTCAACATCCTGCAGTCGATCGACCTGTTGCTGATGGTGGTGATCGGGGGTCTGGGCTCGGTGCACGGCGCATTTCTGGGCGCGATCTTCCTGATCTCCATGCCCCAGGTAATCGCCCTGACCAAGGACTACCTGCCGCCCGTCATCGGCCAGGCGCCCGGCCTGCAGGGGCTGGTCTACGGCGCCGTGCTGATCGCCTTCGTGATGTTCGAGCCCATGGGCATTTATGGCCGCTGGCTGAAGGTGCGCACGTATCTGCAGCTCTTCCCGTTCTACCGAAGGGGCCTGTTCAAGCGGCAGAAATCCTTCCAGAAATCGGATCGGCTCAAATGAAGACAACCATCATCCGGGGGGATCAGGGCAACGTTGTGGCTGTTCGATGCGTCGAAAGAGCCAATACCTCCTCAAAGGCCGGGGATGGCGGGTGGCTGATGCAGCGAGGTCAAGGAGGAGCCGCCCTCCCGGCGGCGGGGGACACGAGCGGAATCGGCCACCCGACGTCCACGGCCCGTCGCCCACACACCGCGCCTGCTGGCTTGGAGCGCCAATGAACCCCCAGTCGAACCAGACCGGACAACCCAACGTTTTGCTCTCCGCGAAAAACCTTAGCGTGCGCTTCGGCGGAGTGCTGGCCGTCAACAACGTGAGCTTCGACGTGCAGCGCGGCGAGGTGTTCACGCTGATAGGCCCCAACGGCGCGGGCAAGACTACAGTTTTCAACCTGATCAGCCGCATCTACACCCCTACCAACGGCAGCATCGAATTCGAAGGCAAGTTACTCACCGAGCAGCCTGCGCACCAGATCGCGTCGCTGGGCATCGCGCGCACGTTTCAGAACATCGAACTGTTCGAGTACGCCACCGTCCTGCAGAACATGCTGATCGGCCGTCACACGCACCGCAGAACCGGCCTGTGGAGCGACATATTCTTCACCGCCAAAACGCGCCGCGCCGAGATCGAGGCGCGAGAGAAGACCGAGCGAATCATCGATTTCCTGGACCTGCAGCACTATCGCGATTCAATGGTCGCCGGCTTGCCGTACGGGGTGCGCAAGGTCGTCGAGCTGGCCCGCGCGCTGTGCACGGAGCCCAAACTGCTGCTGCTCGACGAGCCGTCGTCGGGCCTGAACGTGGAAGAGACCGACGACATGGCGTTCTGGATCCAGGACATCAAGAACGACCTCGGCATCACGGTGCTGATGGTCGAACACGACATGACGCTGGTCTCCAAGGTGTCGGATCGCGTGCTGGCGATGAACATGGGCGAGGTGCTGGCGATGGGCACGCCGCGCGAGGTGCAGAACCACCCTGGCGTGATCGAGGCTTACCTGGGGTCGGTCGATGATATGTCGTCGCTGCGGCGGGGCCCTCACCCCTACCCTCTCCCAGAGGGAGAGGGGGAAAGAATATGAGCCAGAACCCTCCGGGCGTTAGCGAGACGCCTGTGCTCAAATTGCTGAACGTCGAATCGGCGTACGGGCCGATCAAGGCGATCCGCGGCGTGAGCCTGCAGGTGCGCCGCGGCGAGATTGCCACCGTGCTCGGCTCCAACGGTGCGGGCAAGACCACCATCCTCAAGACCATCTCCGGCATCATCGACCCGCGCAAGGGCAGCATCACGACAACCTCGTCATGGGCGCCTACACCCGCAACGACCGCGACGGCATTGCGCGCGACATGGAAGCCGTGTATCGCTACTTCCCCATCCTCCAGGAGCGGGCCCAGCAGGACGCCGGCCTGCTATCGGGCGGCCAGCAGCAGATGCTGGCGATCTCGCGTGCGATCATGGCCGCGCCCGACTTGATCCTGCTCGATGAGCCGAGCCTGGGCCTCTCGCCCAAGCTCACGCGCGAGATTTTCGAGATCGTGGTGCGCATCAACCGCGAGCGCGGGACCACCATCCTCCTGGTAGAGCAGAACGCGAACATGGCGCTCAACGCGGCGGATTATGGCTACGTGCTGGAGAACGGCCGCATCGTGATGGAAGACACCTGCGCCCGCCTGCGCGAAAAGGAAGACATCAAGGAGTTCTACCTGGGCATGAAGGAAGCCGGCGTGCGCGGCGAGCGCCGCTGGAAGAAAAAGAAGAACTGGAGATGACGAGATGAGCAATCTCTGGGATCTCTCCCACATTCAACCCGAAACGCGCGTCGTCCTGGAGGGCGACACCATCCCGGCGATGTTCTGGAACGGCGTGAACGAGCGCGGCGCGCAGGTGTGGATGCGCCAGAAGGAATTCGGCATCTGGCGCGCATGGACGTGGCAGCAGACGGGCGAGGCCGTGCGCGAGATCGCGGGCGGCCTGATGAGCCTGGGCCTGGCACCGGGGGAAACCGCTTCCATCCTCTCCAATACTGTCGTCGAGTGGGTGCTGGCCGACGTGGCCGTCCTGTCCTGCGGCGGCGTCTCCAGCGGCATCTACCCCACCGACGCCGCGTCACAGGTGCAGTACCTTTGCGAGGACTCGCGAACCAAGGTCCTGTTCGTGGAAGACGACGAGCAGCTGGACAAGGCACTTGAAGTGCGTAGCCAGCTGCCGTTGCTCACGAAGATCGTCGTCTTCGACATGGAGGGTTTGCGCGACCTGCATGACCCCGGCGTCATCGGCTTGCAAGAGCTGCGCGCCCTGGGCCGGGACTACAACGCGAAGCACCCCGACGCGCTGATGGAGCGCGTGAAGGGGCGCAAGCCCGAAGACCTCGCCATCCTGGTCTACACCTCGGGCACCACTGGCAAGCCGAAGGGCGCGATGCACAGCCACCGCGGCCTGGTCTATACCTGCCGCGGCTACAACACGCTGGCCACGCAATGCGCCACCGACGAGCGCATGTGCTTCCTGCCTCTGTGCCACATCGCCGAACGCCTCGGTGGCGAATACTTCGCGCTCTATACCGGCTCCATCCTGAATTTCGTCGAAAACCCGGAGACCGTCCCGGAAAACGTGCGTGAGATCGCGCCCACGGTGTTCACCGCCGTGCCGCGGGTCTGGGAGAAGTTCTACTCCGGCGTGATGATCGCCCTGAAGGAAGCCAGCCCGTTGCAACAGGCCGCGTACGCGTGGGGCATCCGGGTCGGCGGGCAGATCGCCGATAAGGTAATGGCCGGCCAACCGGTGGACGGCGTGCTGAAGTTCAAGTTCACGCTGGCGCGCTGGATCGCGCTGAACAACGTGCGAAAGCTCATCGGCATCCACCGGGCGCGGGTCTGCTTTACCGGGGCCGCGCCGATCTCGCCGGAGTTGATCAAGTGGTACCTGTCCCTGGGCGTGCCGATGTTGGAGGTCTGGGGCATGACCGAGACCTGCGGCGCGTCCACCGGCGTGCCGGCCACGCGGATCAAGCCCGGGTCCATCGGCCCCGCCGCGGCCTACAACGAAGTGAGGATCGACCCGGACACCCATGAAATCCGCGTGCGCGGCCCCAACGTCTTCATGGGTTATCTGAACCAGCCGGAAAAGACGGCCGAGACCATCGACGCCGACGGCTGGCTGCACACCGGCGACGTCGGCACCGTCGACGACGACGGGTATTTCCGCATCACCGACCGGATGAAGGACATCATCATCACGGCCGGCGGCAAGAACATCACGCCCAGCGAATTGGAAAATGAGCTGAAGTTCTCGCCCTACATCACGGACGCAGTGGTGATCGGCGACAAGAAGCCCTACCTCACCGTGATCATCATGATCGACCAGGAGAACGTCGAGAAGTACGCGCAGGATCACGACGTGCCATTCTCCAACTACGCCAGCCTGACCCGGTCGCCGCAGGTGCAGGAGTTGATCCAGGCCGAGATCGACCGCGTCAACGCAAAGTTTGCCCGCGTGGAGCAGATCAAGAAGTTCTTCCTGCTCGACACGCAGTTGTCGGCGGAAGACGAGGAGCTCACGCCGACGATGAAGCTCAAGCGCCAGCTGGTGCAGAAGAAGTATTCGCCGCAGATCGAGGCGATGTACGGCTAGGAGGGATGTCATTCCGGACTTGATCCGGGATCCATCGCACCGCGCCACTCTCCTCGATGGATGCCGGATCACGTTCGGCATGACAACCTTTGTGCCGCGCGCACGCTCTTATGCTTCCCGCGGCAGCACCGTCAACACCCTCGTCACGAAGCCCTGGAACTCGGTCATGTAGTTGCGCAGGAATTCGGCCGTGTCCTCGTTGGTCACTTCGCCGTCCGTCGTGATCAGTCCGGGCTTGAACTGGATGTACGCCTCCACGGTGTTCATCAGCGGCGAATTGCAAAAGCACAGCACGCCGCGCAGGCTTTGCTGCGCCACCGCCGTGCCGATGGAGCCGGGAGACGTCCCGATAACGCCCGACGGTTTGCGCGCGAAGGAGTTCTGGCCCCAGGGCCGACTCGCCCAGTCGATGGCATTCTTCAGCCCGCCGGGGATCGAGCGGTTGTACTCCGGGGTGACGAACAGCACCGCGTCAACATCGGCGATGGCCTGCTTGAACGCACGGGCGACGGGGGGATAGTCGGCGTCGTAGTCCGCGCTGTAGAGCGGCAGCTCCTTGATGGAAATTTCCTTCATGTCCATGCCCGCGGGCGCCAGCCGCACGAGCGCCTTGGCCAGCAGGCGGTTGATAGAGGTGGACGAGAGGCTGCCGACGAAGTAGCCGACCTTGTGATTGACCATGTTTGTGCTCCTGTGGGGTATCAATCCACGCTACGCCCAACCGGGACGCCGTGCAATCGGACGCCACGCCGTCCTGATGAGCAGTGGCGCCGGCCAGCGACAATGTCGTCATGCTCAGTTCCGCCTCTGCCGTATCGACCGCACTCGGTGCCGTCGAGGTCGCCGGCACCCTCGCCTTTGCCGTTTCGGGCCTGATCGTCGCCGCCAACAAGCGGCTCGACCCGGTCGGCGTGTGCGTGATTGCCGGTATCACGGCGTTCGGTGGCGGCACGCTACGCGATGTGCTGCTGGACCGGCGGCCCTTCTTCTGGGTTGAGCGCGCCGGCTGGCTGTGGATCGTGCTGGGCCTGTGCATAGCCGCGATGCTGGTGCTTCGGGCGCGGCATCTCGCGCCGACACGGCGCGCGCTGCTGTGGCCCGACGCGCTCGGCATGGGGCTATTCACGGCGAACGGCGCGCAGATCGCGCTGGACCTGGGCATGCCGGCCCTGGTGTGCGTGCTGATGGGCGTCGTGACGGCCGTGTTCGGCGGCGTCTTGCGGGACGTGCTGTGCAACGACGTGCCGTCCGCATTCAGCGACCACCAGCCTTACGCGCTGTGCGCATTCGCCGGTGGGTGGGTTCTGCTGGGCGCCCACGCGCTGGACGCTCCGGTGTGGCTGGCGCTGGCCGCTGCGACCACGGCAGCTGCCGCCCTGCGCATCGTTTCCGTGTACGCAGGCATTGCCCTGCCGCCGTGGAAGGTCGACGAAGGCCCGCCTAAGTGAATACGCCAGCTTGACACCCCCCGCAGGGCGGCAAGAATGCAGGCGGTTACATTCACGCCAAGTACAGGAGACGCAAGATGAAGCTGAAAACCGCCGCCGCCCTCGCCGCACTGGGTTTGGGTGCCAGCCTGGCCGCCGCGCAAAATTCGAACCAGGGCGTCAGTAAGGACGAAATCACGCTGGGCTCCATCCAGGATCTTTCGGGCCCCATCGCCGGGTTCGGCAAGCAGGTCCGCCTGGGCATGCTGTTGCGGGTGGAGGAGATCAATGAGCAGGGCGGCATCAACGGCCGCAAAGTCAAGCTGATCGTCGAAGATTCCGCGTATGACCCGAAGAAGGCCGTACTGGCGGCGCAGAAGCTGGTCAACCAGGACAAGATCTTCGCCATGGTCGGCCACATCGGCACGGCGCAGAACATGGCCGCGATGCCTGTGCAGTTCGAGAAGAACGTGATCAACTTCTTCCCGGTGACGGCCGCACGCGAGATGTATGAACCGTGGCATCGCCTGAAGTACTCCTTCGCAGCTACCTACTACGACCAGATGCGCACGGCCGTGCCCAAGCTGGTGAAGGACAAGGGCGCCAAGAAGGTCGAAACCATCGGCGCGATCGGCGAAGCCCGCAAGACAGGCTTTAGCCCCACCTTCATCGGCTCCAGCGCCGCCTACACCGACCTGATCCACAAGCTGGGGGGCAAGGCGATGGACGGCTTCTACGCCACGCACACGGCGCAACACCCCTACCTGGACGAGGCCTCCCAGCCGATCCGCTTCTGGGCCAACAAGTACAAGACCAAGTTCAACGAGGACCCGACCGTGTTCTCCGTGTACGGCTACCAGCTGATCGACTCGTTCGCCGCCGCCGCGCGCAAGGCGGGGCCGAACCTCAACACCGAAAGCTTCATCAAGACGATGGACACGATGACGTTCCCGGCCGACATTTTCGGCAGCCCCGAGGCGAAGTTCGGCCCCAAGAAGCGCCTGGGCAACGAGTTCTCGCGCCTGTCACAGATCACCGATGGCAAGTGGAAGGTGGTGTCGGACTACGTGCGTCAGTAAGCGGCCGGCGCTGCCCATCCCTGAGAGCCGCCCATCCGGGCGGCTTTTTTGTTTGCGACGGGTGATACGCTATCGGCAAACCAAAGACCGACCCATGCCTGAAAACGACCCCCTGAACTCGCCGCTGCTGCAGAGCAAGGCCCTGCTCTGGCTGCTGATGATCGTGACGGTCCTGTTCGCGGTGGTGCTGTGGCCGCTCTCGGGCGCCGTGTCCTGGGCGGTCTTCATCGCGATCGTATTCTCCCCGCTGCAAGAGCGCTCGGCGCATGTCTGCCGCGGGCGCCGGGGCTGGGCCGCTTTCGGTACGCTGGTGGTGATTATCGTCAGCGTGCTGCTGCCGACGGCGCTGCTTACGGCCTCGATCACCCAGGAAGCCGCGGCCTTCTATGAACGCTTCAAGACGGGCGACATCTCGCTCAGCGAGTATTTTCAGCGCGGTATCGACGCGCTGCCCTCATGGGTCCGCGGCGGGCTGGACCGCCTGGGCCTGGCCGACCTGTCCGAGGTGCAGCGCAAGCTGGTGGAGGCGCTCGGCCGCAGCAGCCAGGCCCTCACCTCGCGCGTCATGACCATCGGGCAGAACACGCTGGAGTTCGTCGTCAACCTTTTCGTGATGCTCTACGTGCTGTTCTTCCTGCTTCGCGACGGCAAAGCGCTCTCCGCACAGGCGGCGCGCGCGCTGCCGCTGGAGAAGCGCCACACCGAGCGCCTGCTCAAGCAGTTCGCCACCGTCGTTCGCGCCACCGTCAAGGGCAACGTGGTCGTGGCGCTGGTGCAGGGGACGCTGGGCGGGCTTGCCTTCTGGGTGCTGGGCATCAGCGGGCCGCTGCTGTGGGGCGCGCTGATGGCGCTGCTGTCGTTGTTGCCCGCGGTGGGCGCGGCGATGGTCTGGGGCCC
>JAQZBU010000062.1 GCA_029237735.1 Ramlibacter sp.
TTGCGGCGATCCAGCGCGGCCGCTGCGCTGCTCGTCTTCGTCGATGTGATGAAGGAGCTGCCGGCCACGCTGGTGCTGCGTCCCTTCGACACGGACACGTTGGCCGTGGTGGCCTATCAGCTGGCCCGCGACGAAAGGCTGGGCGAAGCCGCGTTGCCGTCGCTCGCGCTGGTGCTGGTCGGGTTGATTCCAGTGATGCTGCTGAGCCGCACGCTGCGGGAGCGCAAAACCTGACCAACCCAGGGAAACCGAAGGGCGGCTCAGGCGTCCTCGACGGCCCACTCCGGCCGCGGCGCGGCAGGTTTGCGGAAGACCAC
Organism: Ramlibacter sp.; assembly: GCA_029237735.1. Classification (GTDB taxonomy): domain Bacteria; phylum Pseudomonadota; class Gammaproteobacteria; order Burkholderiales; family Burkholderiaceae_C; genus Ramlibacter. The sequence continues at coordinate 318 of JAQZBU010000062.1, forward strand.
TTCACCGGTGGGCACATGCACCACGCGGATTTCCTGGCCCAAGGGTTTGGTCGTGCTCTTGGCCGCCATGGCCACGGCCAGCGAACGGTCGCTGAAGAAATACTGTTGGGAACCTGAAACCGGCAGGAAGCGGCCGGCGATGGGATGGTTGCTTTCGACGCGGAAATCTGCGGACGTCATCTGTGAACCTCGCTGCTTGTCTCTCGCTCTGTTTTGAACCTGCTGCGCAACATACATAGTAGGCGGGGTGTTTGACATCGCCATGACGGTGTTGCAATTTCGCCGTGACAGCCGTAACCGCTTGCAATGGTGCGTAGCAGCAGGTTAAGGGATGAGCTGCCTTCGTCTGTAGGACGCCGCTGATGAAAGATGTAGGACGGCGATTTTTCGGGTCTGCTGGTCCCCTCGACAGGAATCGAACCTGTATCTGGCGCTTAGGAGGCGCCCGTTCTATCCATTGAACTACGAGGAGCGGCGACCGGGATTGTAGAGGGCTGCCGGTTCGCGGCCCGCAGCTGCCTATTTGCTCAGCAGGCGCATGGCCTCCTCGAGGCCTTTGATGGTGAGCGGGTACATGCGCTGGTTCACCAGCTGCTGTATCACGCTGATGCTCTGGCGGTACTGCCACACGCCCTGCGGCTCGGGGTTAATCCACGCGAACTTGGGGAAGGCGTTGGTCAGACGCTGAAGCCACTCGGCGCCAGCCTCCTCGTTGTTGTACTCCACGCTCCCGCCGGGCTGCAGGATCTCGTAGGGGCTCATCGTCGCGTCGCCCACGAAGATGAGTTTGTAGTCCTTGTTGTACTTGCGGATGATGTCCCAGGTGGCGAACTTCTCCGAGAAGCGGCGGCGGTTGTTCTTCCACATGAAGTCGTAGACGCAGTTGTGGAAGTAATAGAACTCCAGGTGCTTGAACTCCGCCTTGGCCGCGGAGAACATTTCCTCCACGCGGTGGATATGCTCGTCCATCGTGCCGCCCACGTCCATCAGCAGCAGGATCTTCACGTTGTTGTGGCGCTCGGGCACCATCTTGATGTCCAGCCAGCCGGCGTTCGCGGCCGTGGACTTGATCGTGTCGTCCAGGTCCAGTTCGTCGGCCGCGCCCTCGCGGGCGAACTTGCGAAGGCGGCGCAATGCAATCTTGATGTTGCGCGTGCCGAGTTCCTGCGAATCGTCGTAATCCTTGTACGCGCGCTGGTCCCAGACCTTCACCGCGCTCTTGTTGCGCCCCTTGTCCTGCCCGATGCGAATGCCCTGCGGATTGAACCCGTACGCCCCGAAGGGCGAGGTGCCGCCCGTGCCGATCATCTTGCTCCCGCCCTCGTGGCGTTCCTTCTGCTCCTCGAAGCGCTTTTTCAGCGTCTCCATCAGCTCGTCCCAGCCCATCTTCTCGATCTTGGCTTTTTCTTCGGGGCTGAGCTCGAGCTCCAGGTTTTTGCGTAGCCACTCCAAGGGGATGTCCTTGGTGAAGTCGGCGATCATCTCCACCCCCTTGAAGTAGGCGGCAAAGGCACGGTCGAACTTGTCGTAGTGCTTTTCGTCCTTGACCAGCGCGGTACGCGACAGGTAGTAGAAGTCATCGATCTTGTAGCCGTCTTCGCTGTTGGGCCCGACGACGCCCTCCTTCAGAGCTTCGATGAGCGTCAGATATTCCTTGACGGAAACAGGCAGCTTCGCGCTGCGCAAGGTGTAGAAGAAATCGATCAACATGATGGCGTCGCCTTCGCGATGTCATTATCCGCCGGAGCCGGCGAAGCCGCAGCGGTTCGCCCTCTGGCGAACCACGGCGGCACGATGGTGCCCCGACGCAATGCCAGGACGAGCAGGGAAAGCGTTACGACGGAACAAATTGCGACGGCGATGACTGAAGCTTCAGCGCCGAAAACGCCGCCGCTCAGCCAGTCGGGACCGAGGCGATCGGAGACCAGCCAGCCGGAGTCGCTGCCACCCGACACAGGGATGCCCCAGACAGTCCCCTGGGTGAAATTCCATCCCATGTGCAGGCCCATGCAAAGCGGCAACGAGCGGGTCACATGGAACAGCAGGCCGAACAGCAAGCCTGCTTCCACGGCGATCGCGACGGAACTCCACACCGTGGCGCCCGGGTTGAAGATGTGTCCAAAGCCGAACACCGCGGCCGACAGCATCAGCGCGCCCCAGGTCCCCAAGCCTTCCTCCGTGATGCGGAAGAGGACACCGCGCGTAATGATTTCCTCGGCCACCGCGGCGCCCAGGCCGCCGATCAGGAGTTGCCTGGCCCAGTGCGGATCCGCATTGAAGCCGGTGACCTGGTAGCTTCCGAACAACCACAAAACGCCCACGACGGCGCTGATCAGCAACCCGCCTGCGAGAAAGCCCAGCGCGCCATCCGGCACCACCTTGCGCCACGCAAGCTCGGCCGGCCGCCTGCGCTCGACGGCGTAGACCAGGAACAGGTAAGCGCCCAGGGCCGGCACCAACTGCATCACCAACATGCCCATGTAGCGCTCGGGCGCCGCCTTGCCCGCCCAGCCGATGGTGACGAAGAGAACGCGCAGCAGGAAGATCATGGCCCCCATGATCGCCACGAAAATGACGATGCGCGCAAGCGGCGACAAGACGAGCCAGCGCTTCCAGCGCGGCGCGGCAGGCGCCCCGCCGGGGGGCGTGTCGGGGGCGTTTGTCGCGTTCAACGCGGTTTCGCGAGCTGGTATTGCAGGTGCGCCTTCACCTCGGGCCATTCGCCCGCGGCCAGGCTGTACATCACCGTGTCGCGCACGGTGCCATCGCGTCGCGGCGCATGGTGGCGCAGCACGCCGTCCTTGCGCGCGCCCAGGCGCTCGATGGCGCGCTGGCTCGCGAAGTTGTAGTTGTCGGTGCGCCAGCCCACGAGCTGGGCGCCTAGCGTTTCGAACGCATGCGTCAAGAGCAGCAGCTTGCAGCTGGTGTTGACATGGCTGCGCTGCCAGCTCTTGCCGTACCAGGTGTAGCCGATCTCCAGCCGTTCGATCGCTACCACGATGTCGTGGTAGCGCGTGCTGCCGATCAACTTGCCGCTCGCAACATCGCGCACGACGAAGGGCAGCATGTGGCCCTGCTCGAGCCCCTTCAGCGCGGCGGCGACATATGTCTGCGCTTCGCCGGGCGCGGGAACGGAGGTGACGCGCAGATTCCAGAGCTCGCCGTCACGCGCGGCGGCTTCGAGGCCGTCTACGTGATCGGCGGCCAGCGGCTCCAGCCGCACCTGCGGCGTCGCGAGGGTGCAGGGCTCGGGATTGAGCATTTGGGCCTCCTCGTGGGCCGCGTTCAGCGGTTGTGGCGCTGCATGAACACGAGCTTTTCGAACAAGGTAACGTCCTGCTCGTTCTTCAGCAACGCGCCCACCAGGGGCGGCACCGCGACCTTGTCTTCCTTGCTTTGCAGCGCTTCGAGCGGGATGTCTTCGGCCACGAGGAGTTTGAGCCAGTCGAGCAGCTCGCTGGTGGAAGGCTTTTTCTTGAGGCCGGGGAGGTTTCGCACGTCGTAGAACGTCTTCATCGCGGCCGTCAGCAGCTCTTTCTTGAGGCCCGGGAAGTGCACGTCCACGATCTGCTTCATCGTCTCGGCGTCGGGGAACTTGATGTAGTGGAAGAAGCAGCGGCGAAGGAACGCGTCGGGCAGTTCCTTCTCGTTGTTGGACGTGATGAACACCAGCGGACGGTGCCGTGCCTTCACCAGTTCGCGCGTCTCGTATACGTAGAACTCCATCCGATCCAGCTCGCGCAGCAGGTCGTTGGGAAATTCGATGTCGGCCTTGTCGATCTCGTCGATCAGGAGGGCGACGGGCTTGTCGGCGGTGAAGGCCTGCCACAGCACGCCCTTGACGATGTAGTTGTGGATGTCCTTCACGCGGGCACCACCATCGATGTCCGCGAGCTGCGAGTCGCGCAGGCGGCTCACAGCGTCGTATTCGTACAGCCCTTGCTGGGCCTTGGTGGTGGACTTGATGTGCCACTGCAGCAGCGGCACGTCCAGCGCCTGGGCCACTTCCTCGGCCAGCATGGTCTTGCCCGTGCCCGGCTCGCCCTTGACGAGGAGCGGGCGCTTGAGTGTGATGGACGCGTTCACCGCCAGCATCAGGTCTTGCGTGGCGACGTAATTCTGTGAGCCTTGGAACTTCATGGGGTGTGCAATGAAAGGGGCAGCGCGAAGCGCCGCATATAATTGAATGTTGCTTAGACTGTCCTTACCACCCGATTTTGCTCGCAAAATGAACAAGTTGTTGTCCGCGCTCTTCGTCCTGGCTGTCGCTTCCGTGACCGGCACTGCCCTTGCACAAACGCCGGCTTCGGCCAAGGCCCCGGCGCAGGCCACGCCCGCCGCGGGCGCGAAGTCGATCGAAGCCAAGGTCGCCATGTGCGTGGGCTGCCACGGCATCAAGGGCTACCAGGCCAGTTTCCCCGAGGTGTACAAGGTCCCGATGATCGCCGGCCAGAGCGCCAAGTACATCACCGCGGCCCTCCTCGCGTACAAGCAGGGCGACCGCAAGCACCCCACCATGCGCAGCGTCGCCGACTCGCTCTCCGAGCAGGACATGGCCGACATCGCCGCCTATTACGAAGGCCTCGGCAAAGACCCCGCTGCCAAGCTGCCGGAGGCCGCCGACAAGACGCCAAGCCCGCAGGTCGCCGCGCTGCTGCAGAAGGCCGCCTGCGTTTCGTGCCACGGCGCGAATTTCGCCAAGCCCATCGACCCGAGCTACCCGAAGATCGCCGGCCAGCATGCCGACTATCTGTTCGTCGCGCTGAAGGCCTACAAGGTCGAGAACAACGCCAGTGTCGGCCGCACGAACGGCGTCATGGGCGCGATCGCCAAGCAGTACTCGAACGCGGAACTCAAGGCGTTGGCCGGGTACGTCGCGTCGCTGCAGGGCGACCTGAAAACGGTGCCGGAGCACCGCTTCCGCTAATCGCGCGTCGCGCGCCGCTGTACGCAGGCGACGTAGGCGTTTCCGTCGGGCGGCTGTCCCGACCGCTGGCTTTCCCACAACATCTGGCCGAGGCACTCCATGGCCTCGTGGTGCGCGTCGTGCAATGAATCGCGGCGCGCCGCGAGCAATTCCACGGCTTGCCGAATGCCGCGGGGTTGGTCGATCGAACATTGCTCGCTGATCGACAGGTGCATGGCCAGGTGCAGGAAGGGGTTGGTCCGGCCGTCCTGACCGTCGTATTTTCTCGCCAGGGCGGCGTCCACATCGCCGAGTTCGGCGTCGTACTCTGGATGCTCCTGCAGCCATTGGCCGGCCAGCGTTTCCAGTGCGTCGAGTGGCTGGCTCTCATGGGTCTTGGCGGCCACGGCGCAAAAAAAACGCCGCACATCCTCTTGCGATGGATTGAACATGGCGCGCAGCGTAGCATGCACCGGCCTTGTCCTACGGACGAGTTCGAATCCACGTGCTACGCTGGGTCAAGGGCCGGCGCGAGCGCTGCCGGAGCCAGCGGCCCCTTTCTGTTTACCCGGCGAGGAGACACGCCATGAACCCGATGCGAATTGCCGGAATCATCCTGCTGGTGCTGGGCCTGGCCGGCCTGTTGACCGGCGGCTTCAGCTTCACGAAGAATACGACGAAGGCTGAGCTCGGGCCGCTCAAGCTCCAGGTGCAGGAGAAGGAATCGGTCAATGTCCCCCAGTGGCTGAGCCTGGGGGCGATGCTGGTCGGCGGCGTGCTGCTGGTGCTGGGATTCAAACGCTGACAGGGCCACGCGCGTTCACGCGCCGATCAGGCCCGATATCGTCCGGGCTGCTTTCAGCAGTGGGGGCAGCATCGTTTCCTGCATCACCTTGGGGCTCGTCCGATTGGCTTGCCCGCTGATGTTCAGCGCCGCCACCATCCGCCCACCGCGCCCGGAAATGGGCGCCGCGATGGATACCAAACCCTCTTCCAACTCCTGGTTCACCAGGCACCAACCTTGGCTGCGCGCCTGTCGGACTTTGGCAGCCAGCGCATCGACGTCGGTGACGGTGTGCCGCGTCAGCGACTCGCGGCGGGACGCACGCAGCCGCGTGGCGACTTCCTCGTCGGGCAAACCTGCGAGCAGCACGCGGCCCATTGACGTGCAATAAGCCGGCAGGCGAGAGCCCACCCCGAGGCCAATGCTCATGATCTTGCGGGTGGGCACGCGCAGCACATACACGATGTCCGTGCCATCCAGCGCGGCGGCCGAGCAGGACTCCTTCACCTCATCGACCAGTGCTTCCATCACGGGCTCGGCCAGGTTCCAGATCGGCATCGAGGAGAGGTAGGCGAAGCCGAGGTCCAGGATTCGCGGCGTGAGTGAGAACAGCCTGCCGTCGCTTTCGACGTAGCCGAGCGTCTGCAGGGTGAGGAGGATTCGGCGGGCACCGGCGCGCGTCAGGCCCGCGCGGCCGGCGACTTCTGTCAAGGTCTGCCGCGGCGCTTGCGCGCTGAAAGAGCGGATCACCTCCAGCCCGCGGGCGAAGGACTGCACGTAACTGTCGCCGGGTTTGGGGTCGGGGGCCGGAGCCGCGGAAATTGCCATGAAAAAGCTTTGCCCTTAAAATTCAACATGCGAACAGTTGTTCGTTATTAGAACAAGCAGGCGAGTTCTTGGCAAGCGGGTCGACCCTGCGCTGCCGCCGCCTGCGCACCCTTGGAAGTCCATCTCCATGATCGACAAGATTGCCGCATCCGTCAGCGAGGCCTTGCAGGGCGTAGCCGACGGTGCCACCGTGATGATCGGCGGCTTCGGCACTGCGGGTATTCCCAACGAACTGGTAGACGGCCTCATCGAACAGGGCGCTCGGGACCTCACCATCGTCAACAACAACGCGGGCAACGCCGAGCAGGGCCTGGCCGCGCTGCTCAAGGCCGGCCGTGTGCGCAAGATCATCTGCAGCTTCCCCCGCCAGGCGGACAGCCACGTCTTCGACGCGCTGTACCGATCCGGAAAGATCGAGCTCGAACTGGTGCCGCAGGGCAATCTGTCCGAGCGCATCCGCGCCGCGGGGGCGGGCATTGGCGCTTTCTTCACGCCCACCGGCTACGGCACAGAGCTCGCGAAAGGCAAGGAAACCCGCGAGATTGGCGGCCGCCCGTACGTCCTCGAGTACCCGATCCATGCCGACCTGGCCCTCATCAAGGCCGAGCGCGGCGATCGCTGGGGCAACCTCACGTATCGCAAGGCCGCGCGCAATTTCGGGCCAGTGATGGCGATGGCGGCAAAACGCACAATTGCGAGCGTGCATGAAATCGTCCCGCTGGGGGCGCTGGACCCGGAGAACGTCGTGACGCCGGGCATTTTCGTCAGCAAGATCGTGAAGGTCGAGCGCATCGCCACCCTGGCCGGCGGCTTCAAGCAGGCTGCGTAAGAGCTTTCCATGACTTACCTGAGACTCACCAAAGACCAGCTCGCCCAACGCGTGGCGCGGGATATTCACGACGGCGCCTACGTCAATCTGGGCATTGGCATGCCCACACAGGTGGCCAACCACTTGCCAGCCGGCATCGAAGTGATCCTGCACAGCGAAAACGGCATCCTCGGCATGGGTCCGGCACCCGCGCCCGGCCAGGAAGACTACGACCTCATCAACGCAGGCAAGCAGCCCGTGACGCTGCTGCCCGGCGGCGCGTTCTTTCATCACACCGACAGCTTCGCGATGATGCGCGGCGGACACCTGGACATTTGCGTGCTGGGAGCGTTCCAGGTCTCGGCCACCGGCGACCTGGCCAACTGGCACACCGGCGAGCAGGACGCCATCCCCGCCGTCGGCGGCGCAATGGACCTCGCCGTCGGCGCGAAGCAGACCTGGGTGATGATGGACCTGCTCACCAAGAAGGGTGAGAGCAAGATCGTCTCAAGCTGCAGTTATCCGCTGACCGGCATCGGCTGCGTCAAGCGCATCTACAGTGACCTCGCCACTCTCGAATGCACGCCACAGGGGCTCAAGCTCGTCGACAAGGTCGACGGCCTCGCGCATGCCGAACTGGAACAACTCGTCGGGCTGCCCATCGCACCCTAGCCGTGCCGCCCGACCCAACCCCGGAGCCCACCATGAACAGACAAGCCTTTATCTGTGACGCCATCCGCACACCCTTCGGGCGCTACGGCGGCGCTCTCTCTTCCATCCGCACCGATGACCTGGGCGCGATCCCGATCCGCGCACTGATGGCGCGCAACCCCAAGGTGGACTGGCAAGCCCTCACCGACGTGCTCTACGGCTGCGCCAACCAGGCCGGCGAGGACAACCGCAACGTTGCCCACATGGCCAGCCTGCTCGCGGGCCTGCCCGTCGAAGTGCCGGGCGCCACGATCAACCGCCTGTGCGGCTCTGGCCTCGACGCCGTCGGTACGGCCGCCCGCGCGATCAAGGCCGGCGAAGCCTCCCTGGTGATCGCCGGCGGGGTCGAGAGCATGAGCCGCGCGCCCTTTGTCATGCCCAAGGCCGAGAGCGCGTTCTCGCGCGCCAACGCCGTCTACGACACCACCATCGGCTGGCGCTTCATCAACAAACTGATGAAGGAGATGCACGGCGTGGACTCCATGCCCGAGACCGCCGAGAACGTCGCGACCGATTACAAGATCGAGCGTGACGCGCAGGACCGCATGGCGCTGGCCTCGCAGCAAAAGGCCGTCGCGGCGCAGAAGGCGGGCTACTTCGACACCGAGATCACGCCGGTCACGATTCCACAGAAGAAGGGTGACCCCGTCGTCGTCGCGAAGGACGAACACCCGCGCGAAACCAGTCTGGAGGCGCTCGCCAAGCTCAAGGGTGTAGTGCGGCCCGACGGCACGGTGACGGCCGGCAATGCCAGCGGCGTGAACGACGGCTCGTGCGCACTGCTGCTGGCGGACGAAGCGACGGCCGCGAAGCACGGCCTGACGCTTCGCGCGCGCGTCGTCGGCATGGCCACGGCCGGCGTGCCGCCGCGCGTGATGGGCATCGGGCCCGCGCCGGCGACGCAGAAAGTCCTCGCGCTGACGGGCATCAGCATCGAACAGATCGACGTTATCGAGCTGAACGAGGCGTTCGCCGCGCAGGGCATCGCGGTGTTGCGCCTGCTCGGCCTGAAGGACGACGACCCGCGCGTCAACCCGAACGGCGGCGCCATCGCCCTCGGCCATCCGCTGGGCGCATCGGGCGCCCGCCTCGCGACGACCGCAGTGAACCAGCTGCAAAAGACCGGCGGCCGCTACGCGCTGTGCACTATGTGCATCGGCGTCGGGCAGGGAATTGCCGTGATCCTCGAGCGGGTGTGAGCCGATGGCCCCGCGCCCTGCGGCGAGGGCCTTGGCGTCCTCAGCGCGCCAGGATCTGCCAGGCGATCGTCATCTGGGCGAGAAAGCCCACGGTGAAGGCGAGGGTGCGAAGCCACGGCAAGGCCAGCGTATACACCAGTGCGTGGACCACCCGGGCCCAGAAGTAAACCATCGCGGCCGTCGCGATCGCGCCTCCCGACAGCCCCAGGGCATGGGCGGTCAGCACCAGCGCCGCGAACACTACGAGGTTCTCCACGGCATTTCCGTGCGCTTTCTTCAGGCGTTCGGCCCATGGCGTCTGGGGCTTGGGGTTGGGCGGGTAACCGACCGCATCCAGAAGGCCCCAGACCATCACCCGATCCAGGATGTAGGGCACCCACAGAAGGCCGGTGAAAGCGCTCACCAGCGCCAGGTACAGCAGTTCCGTTTTCATGCGTCTTCTCCTCAGGGGTTGGGACAAAGTCCGGCCGCAACTGTAAGTCCCAATCGACGCGGCAACAATAGGCGCGGCGTGGCAACAAGGAAAGCCGATGAACGATGAGATGAACGACAAGCTGCTCATTCGCGAGATGGTCGAGCAGTGGGCGGTCTGGCGCGACGCGGGTGACTGGCAGCGCTTCGCCACCTTGTGGCACCCCGAGGGCGTGATGATGGCCACCTGGTTCCAGGGGCCGTTCGCGGATTTCATCCGTGTCACGCAGGAGGGCTGGACCAAGGGTGTCAGCATCCTGCACTTCCTGGGCGGCAGCGCAATCGAAGTGGCCGGCGACCGCGCCATCGCACAGACCAAGATGACGATCTCGCAGCGCGGCGATGTGGAAGGCGCAGGCGGTCCGGTGCCGTGCGACGTCGTCTGCACGGGGCGCTTCTATGACTTCGTGGTGCGGCACGAGGGCCGCTGGAAGCTGCTGCACCGCCAGCCGATCTATGAAAAGGACCGCATCGACCCGATCGATCCGGGGGCGCGGTTGACGCTGGATTCGGCCCTGCTAGCGACGATGCCCGAGGGCTACCGGCACCTGGCGTACATCCAGACGCGCATCGGCTACAAAGTCAAGATGGATATGCCGATGCTCAAAGGACCCGAGGTGGAGGAACTCTATCGCCGCGGCGCGCGCTGGCTGGCAGGCGGCGCGCTCGAACGGTGAACTCGCTGCCGCTGGTCACTGACCCGTTCTTCTACCTCGTCGCGATCCCCGCCGTGCTGCTGCTGGGCATCAGCAAGAGCGGCTTTGGCGCGGGTTTCGGCTCGCTCGCCGTGCCGATGATGGCGCTGGCCGTCACGGTGCCGCAGGCCGCGGCGATGCTGATGCCGGTGCTTCTGTTGATGGACCTGATGAGCGTCGCCGCGTTCCGGCGGCACTTCGATGTGAAGCTGCTGCGCTTCCTGCTGCCGTTCGGGCTGCTGGGCACCGTGTTGGGCACGCTGCTGTTCAAGGTGTTGGATGCCCGCCTGGTGGCCGGGATCGTCGGCGTATTCACGCTGCTCTTCCTCGGGCAGCGCTTGCTGTTCCCGCCCAGGCCTGACAGCCCGCACCCGCCGAAGTGGCTGGGCGCCATCCTGACCACGACTTCGGGTTTCACCAGCTTCACCGCGCACGCGGGCGGGCCGCCCATCGGCGCCTACGTGATCCCGATGCGCCTGCCGCCACTGGTGTTCACGGCGACCATGGCGTTCTTCTTCTTCATCATCAATTTGAGCAAGTGGATTCCGTACGCCTGGCTGGGGCTGCTGGACATGCGCAACATGGCGACCTCGCTCGCGCTACTGCCGTTCGCACCGATCGGCGTGGTGGTCGGCGTGCGCCTCGCGCACCGGATCAAGCCGATCCTCTTCTACCGGCTGGTGTATGCCGGCATGTTCCTCACGGGCTGCAAGCTGGTGTGGGACGGGTTTTTTCAATGACCTTTCAGGCACCCCAGCCCGGCGGGCGCTCCCGCTCTTCGAGCAGCCGCTTCTCCCGCTCGGCCCTTTCCTGCGCCATCTGCTCTTCGAGCTGCTGGCGGCCCTGCTTGATGACGGCGATGACCTTCGCGCGGTCGTTGTGGTGCGGGTACATCCTCTCGAACAAATCGAGGTTGTGCCTGCGAAACCGCATCGCGTGCGTGCGAGCTTCATGCGGCGCAAAACCCAGGAGCTCCAGCACCGTGCGGGCGCTGCGCAGGCTGGACTCGAACATCTCCCGCTCGACCCGCATCACACCGCGGTCGCGCAGCTCATTCCAGTGGATGACGTCGCGGGCGCGGGCCACCAGTTCAAGGTGCGGGAAATGCTCGCGCGCGAGGTCGACGATCGCGAGCGACTGTTCCTTGCCATCCACGGCGACCACCAGGATCCTGGCCGTTTCCGCGCCAGCGGTGCGCAAGAGGTCCAGCCGGGTAGCGTCGCCGTAGAACACCTTGTAGCCAAAGGCCGTACGTGCGGCCTCGATCATGTCCGCGTCGTGATCGAGCACCGTGGCCGAGATGCCCTGCGCGCTCAGCAGGCGGCCGATGATCTGCCCGTAGCGACCGAAGCCCGCGATGATGATGGGCGCGTGCTGCTGTTCGCTGATCTCCTCCATTCGCGGCGTGTTGCAGTTGGCCCATCGCGGCAGGAGCAGCTTGTCGACAGCCACCAGCAGCAACGGGCTGAGCAGCATCGACACGGCCACCGCGCCGATCAGCAGTGACGACATCTCCGGCGCCAGCACCCGCGACGCCGTAGCTGCCTGGAAGACGACGAAGGCAAACTCGCCACCCTGCGCCAGCAGCAAGGTGAACACCGGCCGCTCCTGCACGGGCAGGCCCATCGCCCTGCCCAGCGCGTAGATCACCGCGCCTTTGATCGCGAGGAAACCCAGCACGATCGCGGCCATGGTCAGAGGCGAGCGAGCGAGCACGCCGAAGTCGATGCTCATTCCCACTGCGATAAAGAACAGGCCCAGGAGGAGACCCTTGAACGGCTCGATGTCGGTCTCCAGCTCGCGCCGGTATTCGCTCTCGGCCAGCAGCACGCCGGCCAGGAAGGCGCCGAGCGCCATCGACAGGCCCACCAGCTGCATCAGTGCGGCAATGGCCACCACGAGCAGTAACGATGCCGCGGTGAAGATCTCGGGCGTCCTGCTCTTGGCAATCCAGCGCAGCAGCGGCCGCACCGCGAGGCGGCCGCCCAGCACGATGCCGCCGACCACGGCGAAAATCTTGGCGGCCTCGAGCCACCGGCTCGCAGCCGTGGTCTCGGCCGCGTCGGACATGCCGCCCAACAACGGCAGGAGCGCGAGGATCGGGATGGCCGCGACGTCCTGGAACAACAGGATCGAAAAGCCCGCCCGCCCGCTGGACGTCGGGAGCAGATTGCGCTCACCCATCACCTGGAGCGCGATCGCCGTGGACGACAAGGCAAGGCCGAGAGCGGCGACGAGGCTGACGCGCCAGGTCAGGCCCGCGGCCATGCCCACCGCGCAGAGCAGGGCGGCGCATCCGAGCACCTGAGCGCTGCCCCAGCCGAAGATCGGCCTGCGCAAGCTCCACAGGCGCCGCGGCTCGAGCTCGAGCCCCACCAGGAACAGCATCAGCACCACGCCGAACTCGGCGAAATGCAGGATGTCTTCCACGTTGCTCACCAGCCCCAGGCCCCACGGCCCGATTGCGATTCCGGCCGCAAGGTAGCCGATGATGGATCCAAGGCCCAGCGCGCGCGACACGGGCACCGCGATTACCGCAGCGCCCAGGTAGATGAGGCTGTTGGTCAGCCAGGCGGGTGCGTGTTCAACCATGGGTGGGGCGATCGGTTTGCGGCACGTCGCAGGCCGGGCACTGCTCCAGCGTTTCCAGCTCGGGCCAATGCGGATAGCTGCGCAGGCGCTCTGCGAATACTGCCACGTGCTGCGCCACGGCCTCGTCGCGTTCGCGATGGGCGCCGTGCAGCAGCAGCGGCGGCAGGAACCGCAGGCCGCACAGGGCGGCCGTCTGCTCATAAGGCGGCAGGAAGGCGTCGAAGAAGTAGCGGTTGTAGCTTTGCGGGTGGTACGAACTTTCCGGCCCGCCGGTGGTGGCGGCCAATAACAGGTCCTTACCCTGGAGCGCGGTGCCAGCGTGGCCGTATGCCCAACCGTAAGTGAGCACTTCATCCAGCCAGAGCTTTTGCAGCGCGGGCATCGAATACCACTGTATGGGGTGCAAGAGGACGATCAGCGTCGCGGCGGCGGCGGCCGCCTGTTCGGCGCCAACGTCGATGTCGTAATCCGGGTAGAGGTTATATAAGTCGCGCACCTGTACGCGTTCGATGGCCCGCGCCGCGGCCAGCATCCGGCTATTGACGCGGGACTCGCGCCAATTGGGGTGTGCGGCCAGCACGAGGATCGTGCTGGAAAGCCCTTCTGTTGCCGACTCATCCATACCGGTAACATATCGCAAAGGTTTCAAGGAGCCCCATCATGCCGGTCGTGGTAGTTGCCAATCCCAAAGGCGGTGTCGGAAAGTCGACCATGGCCACCAATATTGCGGGCTACTTCGCCGGCAAGGGCCGTGCCGTGATGCTGGGCGATGCCGATCGCCAGCAGTCCTCGCGATTGTGGCTCGGGTTGAGGCCGCCCGCTGCCCGCCCCATCAGCACCTGGGAACTGAACGAGGCCAGTATCGTGAAGCCGCCCAAGGGCACGACGCATGTCGTGCTGGACACGCCGGCCGGGATGCACGGCAAGACCTTCAAGGAAATCCTGCAGCTGGCCGACAAGGTGATCGTGCCGCTTCAGCCCAGCATCTTCGACATTTTCGCGACGCGCACATTCCTGGACGAGCTGGCCGAACACCGCAAGGCAAGCAAGATGCAGGTGGGAATCGTCGGCATGCGTGTGGACCCGCGCACTATTGCGGCAGACAAGCTGCACGAATTCGTCGACAACCTGGGGCTTCCCGTCCTCGGCTACATCCGGCACACCACCAACTACATCCACCTCGCCGCGCGCGGCTTGACGCTGTTCGACGTGGCACCCGGTCGCGTCGCGCGCGACCTCGAGCAATGGGACGGTATCTGTCGCTGGCTGGACACCTGAGGCCGCAGCCCGGCCGGCCCATTGCTACAGTCGGGGCATGAAGACCTTCGAGAATCTCTCCGAGCTGCCCGCCTTGGTCGGCCAGGAAGTCGCGGTAAGCGACTGGATCACCATCACCCAGGAGCAGGTCAACCTGTTCGCGCAAGCCACGGGCGATCACCAGTGGATCCACGTGGATGTGGAAAAAGCCAAGTCGGGGCCCTTCGGTGCGCCGATCGCGCATGGCTTCCTCACACTGTCGCTGCTGCCGAGATTCTTCGAGACCACGTTCGAAGTTCGCAACTCTCGCATGGGCGTCAACTATGGACTGAACAAAGTCCGTTTCACCGCACCGGTGCCCGTGGGCAGCCGCCTGCGGGCGCGCATGAAGCTGCTGGCCTGCGAACCGATCGAGAACGACGGCATGCAGATGACATGGCTGGTGACGGTGGAGCGCGAGGGCAGCGACAAGCCCGTCTGCGTTGCCGAGTCGCTGAGCCGGCGTTATCCCTGAGCAAACCCGTTCTGCCGCCAGGCCTCGAAGACCGTCACGGCCACCGCGTTCGACAGGTTGAGGCTGCGCTGGCCCTCGCGCATTGGCAGTCGCAAGCGCTGGCCCGGCGCGAAAGATTCCCGGAGGGCCGGCGCCAGGCCGCGTGTTTCCGAGCCGAACACAAGCCAGTCGCCCGGCTGGAAGGCAGTGTCGTGTACGGTCCGCGTCCCGTGCGTCGTCAACGCGAACATGCGGGCAAGGTCGGGGGTCATATCGTGCAGGAAAGCGTTCCAGTCCTCATGGCGCCTGACTTCGGCGTACTCGTGATAGTCCAGCCCGGCTCGTCGCATGTGCTTGTCGTCCATGGAAAAGCCCAGCGGCTCGATGAGGTGGAGCGTGCAGCCGGTGTTGGCCGCCAGCCGAATCACGTTGCCGGTGTTGGGCGGGATTTCCGGTTCGACCAGGACGATATGGAACATGCGCGGATTGTCGCGGCTTCAGCCCGGCTCGTCGGTGCGCGCCAGGACCAGGCCGGTGACACGCGCGGCGCCGGCTTCGCGCAGGGCCTGCGCGGCGGTGAACATCGAGGCGCCGCTCGTCATCACGTCGTCCACCAGCACCACGCGCTTGGCGCGCACGGCGGCGTGGCGCAGCGGTTCGACCGCGAACGCGCCCTGCACGTTTTGCAGCCGCGCCTTCCGGTCCAGTTCCGACTGCGGCTGGGTGTGGCGCACCCGCAGCAACAGGCCGGGCTCGGCCTTCGCGGGCGCCAGCGCCTGGGCGAGTACCAGGGCCTGATTGAAGCCGCGTTCGGCGAGGCGCTCGCGCGACAGCGGCAGCGGCAGCACCAGATCCGCTTCCTCCAGCGCAGGCTCGACCCAGGGCGCGCTGCGCATCAGGGTGCCAAAGCTGACGGCCCAGCCGGGCTGGCCCCCGAACTTGTACTCGGCAACCAGCCCCGACCACGGGTATTCGTAGGAAAGCGCGGCGTGGCAAGCGTCCAGCGGCGGTGGCGTACCGATGCAGCGGCCGCATTCGGCGATTCCCAGGGGCACCGGCAGGGCGCATCGGCGGCAGCGCGGCCGAGGCTGGGCGAAGCGCGCCACGCAAGCCTCGCACACGGGCTGCGCGGGCCAGGCCCGGCACACCGCGCACTGGCCAGGTACTGCGGCCGCAAGCCCTTCAAAAAACTGCCGGAACATCGGCTCAATATACTCGTCGACACCCAGCACCATGGCCCAGGACGCACCACCCACCATCGACCCTGCCGCAGTCCGTCACTGGGAGCGGGCCGCACCCGCGCGGTCGCCCTGGCTGCATGAGGAGGTGGCGCGGCGCATGGAGGATCGGCTGCAATGGATCCGTCTGGAGCCGAAGGCCTGGGCGCACTGGGAGCCCGTGCGAGGCGGCCTTGCAGCCCATGCGCTGATCGAGCGTCGCTATCCGCGTGCGGAGTGCTTCGTAGCCGCTGCCGTCCCGGGCCGCGAGGCCGCCGCCGCGACTGCGCTGGCGCGGCCCTGGTGGCGGCGCTGGGCCGGGCCCGCCGTCCACCATGGCCCATTGCCCGACGGGGCCGTGCAGATGCTATGGGCCAACATGGCGCTTCACATGTCGGCCCGGCCGCAGGCACTGATCACGCTGTGGCACCGCGCCCTCGCCGCCGACGGCTTCCTCATGTTTTCATGCCTGGGGCCAGACACGCTTCGCGAGTTGAGGGCCCTCTACCGCTCGCTGGGCTGGCCCCCACCGGGCCACGATTTCACCGACATGCACGACTGGGGCGACATGCTCGTCCATGCCGGCTTCGCCGAGCCTGTCATGGACATGGAGCGCATCACTCTCACCTGGGAAACCCCGCAGCAAGTGCTGAACGAATTACGCGAGCTGGGCGCCAACCTCCACCCGGCCCGCTTCCCCGCGTTGCGCGGCAGGACGTGGAAGAGGCAACTGCATGATGAAATGGCGCGTGCCTTGCGGCAGCCCGACGGGCGCCTGGGCCTCACCTTCGAGATCATCTACGGCCATGCGATGAAACCGGCGCCCGTGGTTCGTGTGAGCGAGCACAGCGCCGTGTCGCTCGAGGATATGCGTGCGATGTTGCGCTCCGGCAAATCTCCAGGGGACTGATATACAGCGCATTTGTGAAACGTCAATGCGCGCGCACTGCCGGTGTGGCAGGAACATGGCGCTACAATCCCCGGTTGATTTGTGAGCGTCACCTGTGCCCAATCCGGTATTTCGTTTCGCCACTGTCCAAGGCCAGAACATCCACTGGTTCTTGAAGCGCAACTGCTCGGTTACTCCTGCCCAACTGGGCTGGCTCTATGCCTCGCTGTGCGTCGTGTCGTTGGGGACTGCTGCGGTGTTCTGGTTCCAGGGCGCCGTATTAATCCTTCCGTTTGCCTGGGTTGAGCTTGCGGCCGTCGGGGCCGCGTTCCTGGCTTACGCACGGCATGCCACCGACGGCGAGACGATCTCGCTGAGGGGCCGGCAGCTGGTGGTCGAGGTGGAGAACGCCGGCCGACTGGAGCGCGCGGAGTTCAACCGCGATTGGGTTCGGGTCGAGCCCCTCGCGGGCGACCGCTCGCTGATCGAGCTGTCGGGGCAGGGGCAGCGGGTGAACGTGGGGCGGTATCTGCGCCCCGAGCTGCGGCCAGTGCTGGCGCAGGAGATTCGACGGGCCCTGCGCGAGGCGCAGGGCATCTGAGTGGCGCCGCGAGCGTGGTGCCGGCCCGGCAGGGCGGGGATAGGTTTGATTTGAGGTTAAGGCCAGAGAACTATGAAGAGCATTTCCTGTAAGTTGGGTTCGCTGCTACTCGCGCTGGGCGCGTTGAGCCCGGCGGCCCATGCGGTCAACGATCTTCCCGGCGGGCCCGCCGTGCGCCAGCTGAACCTGCATGCCGCCGCCACGCGCATCGGCGTCGAGCAAGCCTGGCTGCACTGGTTCATGTTGATTGCCTGCACGGTCATCTTCATCGCCGTGTTCAGCGTGATGTTCTATTCGATCTGGAAGCACCGCAAATCGCAAGGCCACAAGGCCGCGAACTTCCACGAGTCCGTCACCGTCGAGGTGATCTGGACCATCATCCCTTTCCTCATCGTGATCGGCATGGCGCTGCCCGCCACCAAGGTGCTGGTCGCGCAGAAGGACACCAGCAATGCCGACGTGACCATCAAGGCCACCGGCTACCAGTGGAAGTGGGGCTACGACTACCTCAAGGGCGAGGGCGAGGGCGTGAGCTTCCTGTCCGCGCTGGACACCACGCACCGCCAGATGTCCAACGATGGCGCCCGCGGCGAGATGCCCGACGACTACCTGCTGAAGGTCGACAACCCGCTGGTCGTGCCCGTCAACAAGAAGGTTCGCATCATCACCACCGCCAACGACGTCATCCACGCCTGGGGCGTGCCCGCGTTCGGCGTGAAGCAGGATGCGATCCCTGGCTTCGTGCGCGACACCTGGTTCCGCAGCGAGAAGATCGGCGACTTCTACGGCCAGTGCTATGAGCTGTGCGGTAAGGAGCACGCCTACATGCCCATCCACGTGAAGGTCGTCTCCGCCCAGGACTACAGCAAGTGGGTGGACGCAGAAAAGAAAAAGATCGCCGCCAAGCAGGATGACCCGAACAAGGTCTGGGTGCTGGACGACCTCCACAAGCGCGGTGAGAAAGTGTATGCCGCCAACTGCGCGGCCTGCCACCAGGCCAACGGCAAGGGCGCCGGCCCGATCAAGGCGCTGGACGGCTCCGCGGTCGTGCTGGATGCGGACAAGGGCAAGGCAATCGAGATCGTGCTGAACGGCAAGACGACGCCGACGGGCCAAATGCCCGCCTGGAAGCAGCTGTCCGACACGGACCTGGCTGCCGTGATCAGCTACACCAAGAACAACTGGTCCAACAAGACCGGCCAGGTGGTGCAGCCCGCCGAAGTGCTGGCCCAGCGCGGCAAGTAAGCCCCACAGGCCCCACCGCAGCACCCGCGAAGTATTCAAGGAAAAACGAAGATGAGCGCCGTACTCGACCATCCCGCCCACCCGCACGACGACCACCACGAGCACGCCCCCACCGGCTGGCGCCGCTGGGTCTACGCGACCAACCACAAGGACATCGGCACGTTGTACCTGTTGTTCGCGTTCACGATGCTGATGCTGGGCGGCGTGCTCGCCCTGCTGATCCGCCTGGAGCTGTTCCAGCCCGGCCTGCAGTTCGTCAACCCCGAGCTGTTCAACCAGCTCACCACGATGCACGGGGTGATCATGGTGTTCGGCGCGATCATGCCCGCCTTCGTCGGGTTCGCGAACTGGATGATCCCGTTGCAGATCGGCGCGGCCGACATGGCCTTCGCGCGCATGAACAACTTCAGCTTCTGGCTACTGATCCCAGCGGGCCTGATGGTCGTGCTGTCGTTCTTCATGCCCGGCGGCGCGCCCGCGGCCGGCTGGACGTTCTACGCGCCGCTGACGCTGCAGATGGGCCCGTCGATGGACGCCGGCATCTTCGCGCTGCACATCATGGGCGCCAGCTCGATCATGGGCTCGATCAACATCATCGTCACCATCCTCAACATGCGCGCCCCCGGCATGTCGCTGATGAAGATGCCCATGTTCTGCTGGACCTGGCTCATCACCGCCTACCTTCTGATCGCCGTCATGCCCGTGCTGGCCGGCGCCATCACGATGACGCTGACGGACCGCCATTTCGGCACCACGTTCTTCAACCCCGCCGGCGGCGGCGACCCGGTGATGTTCCAGCACATCTTCTGGTTCTTCGGCCACCCCGAGGTCTACATCATGATCCTGCCGGCGTTCGGCATCATCAGCCACGTCGTGCCGGCCTTCTCGCGCAAGCGCCTGTTCGGCTACGCCTCGATGGTGTACGCAACGTCCTCGATCGCCATCCTGTCGTTCATCGTGTGGGCGCACCATATGTTCACCACCGGCATGCCGGTGACGGGCCAGCTGTTCTTCATGTACGCGACCATGCTGATCGCGGTGCCCACGGCTGTGAAGATCTTCAACTGGATCGCGACGATGTGGCAGGGCTCGATGACCTTCGAGACGCCCATGCTGTTCGCGGTGGGCTTCATATTCGTGTTCACGATGGGCGGGTTCACCGGCCTGATCCTCGCGATGGCCCCGATCGACCTGCT
>JAQZBU010000063.1 GCA_029237735.1 Ramlibacter sp.
ATCTGGAACCACGTGTTCATGCAGTTCGACATGCAGCCGGATGGCAGCGTGAAGAACCTGCCCGCGCCCTGCGTCGATACCGGCATGGGCCTGGAGCGCCTCGCCGCGATCTTGCAGCACGTGCACAGCAACTACGAGATCGACATCTTCGACCAACTGATCCGCGCCGCCGCGCGCGAAGTATTCGGAGGAGGTGGCGAGAAGGACCTGGCCAACCCGTCCCTGCGCGTGATCGCCGACCACGTGCGCGCCACATCGTTCCTGGTGAGCGACGGCGTGATCCCGAGCAACGAAGGCCGCGGCTACGTGCAGCGCCGCATCATCCGCCGCGGCATTCGTCACGGCTATAAGCTGGGCAAGAAGACGCCGTTCTTCCACAAGCTGGTGCCCGATCTGGTTCGACTGATGGGCGATGCCTACCCGAACCTGCGCGCCGGTGAGAAGAAAATCATCGAGACATTGAAGGCAGAGGAAGAGCGCTTCTTCGAGACGCTGGAAAACGGCATGGAAATCCTGGACGCGGCCCTCGCCGGTGGCAAGAAGGTGCTGCCCGGCGACGTTGCCTTCAAGCTGCACGACACCTATGGCTTCCCGCTGGACCTGACCAACGACGTGTGCCGCGAGCGTGATGTCGAGGTGGACGAAGCGGGCTTCAACGCCGCGATGGACAAGCAGAAGGCCCAGGCCCGCGCGGCCGGCAAGTTCAAGATGGACCGCGCGCTCGAATACGCGGGCATCAGCAATGTGTTCACCGGTTACGAGAAGCTCGAGGAGGCGGCGACAGTCGTCGCCCTGTACGCGGAAGGCGCGGCCGTGAACCAGCTGCTGGCGGGGCAGGTCGGCATCGTCGTGCTGAATACGACACCGTTCTATGCGGAGTCTGGGGGTCAGGTGGGCGACGAGGGTGTCCTCGATGGCCAGAGCGCGAGCTTCAATGTCGATGACACGCAGAAGATCAAGGGCGACGTGTACGGCCACCATGGCACGCTGGCTTCGGGCGTGCTGAAGGTGGGCGATGCCGTGACGGCCAAGGTGGACATGGCCAAGCGCCACGCCACCATGCGCAACCACAGCGTCACGCACCTGATGCACAAGGCCCTGCGCGAAGTGCTGGGCGATCATGTGCAGCAAAAGGGCTCGCTAGTCGACGCCGACAAGACGCGCTTCGACTTCGTGCACAACAACCCGGTCACGCCCGAGCAGGTCCGCGAAATCGAGCGGCGCGTCAATGCAGAAATCCTGGCTAACCAGGAAACGATGGCGCGCGTGATGGAGATCGAGGCCGCCAAGGCCACCGGCGCGATGATGCTGTTCGGCGAGAAGTATGGCGACACCGTGCGGGTGCTGGACATCGGCTCCAGCCGCGAGCTGTGCGGCGGCACGCACGTGCAGCGCACGGGAGACATCGGCCTTTTCAAGGTGGTGAGCGAAGGCGGTGTGGCCGCAGGCATTCGCCGCATCGAGGCGGTGACGGGCGCGAACGCGCTGGCCTACCTGCAGCAGCTTGAATCGACCGTCAATCGCGTGGCCGGCACCTTGAAGGCGGCGCCTACCGAATTGCAGAACCGCGTGACGCAGGTGCTCGACCAGGTCCGCACGCTGGAGAAAGAAGTCGCCCAGCTCAAAGGCAAGCTCGCTTCGTCGCAAGGCGATGAGCTCGTCGCGCAGGCTGTGGATGTCAAGGGCATCAAGGTGCTGGCGGCGCGTCTCGATGGCGCGGATGCCAAGACTTTGCGCGACACCATGGACAAGCTGAAGGACAAGCTCAAGACGGCGGCCATCGTGCTCGCGGCAGTCGAAGGCGGCAAGGTGCAGATCGCGGCCGGTGTCACCGCCGACAGCATGGGCAAGGTCAAGGCCGGCGACCTGGTGAACTTCGTCGCGCAGCAGGTGGGCGGTAAGGGCGGCGGTAAGCCCGACATGGCGATGGCGGGCGGCACCGATCCGGCCAAGCTCACGGGCGCGCTTCAGTCCGTGCAAGCCTGGGTGGCCGAGCGGGTGTAATCAGGGACCACCGCGAAGTTCAGAAACGAGCCCGCGCAGCCTTCCTCGTAGAAGATATGCAAGTTGGGCACACCCGAAGAGCATTACTGCGCCTGGCGGCTGTCGGGGTGCCCTTGCAGGCCTTACCAGGCGCAGCGCAGGCTGGCGAAATCGTGCGTTGGCCCGCGCCGCAGCCGCCCGCACTGCTCGATGCCGTCGATCTGTCGGGCCGCTCGTGGAACCTGCCCGCGTTGCGCGGGCGTGGCGTCCTGTTGAACTTCTGGGCCAGCTGGTGCGAGCCCTGCCGCGCGGAAATGCCGACGCTGCAACAACTGGCCGATTTCTACGGCGAGGACCGGCTGGCCGTGCTGGCGTTGAATTTCAAAGAGGCACCCGCGGTCGCGGCCCGCTTCGCCGCCCGGACGCAGCTCAAATTGCCCATCCTGATGGACCCCTCCGGCGAGTTGGCGCGACGCTGGCAGGTGAAGGTGTTCCCCACGACGATCCTCGTCGGCACAGACGGCCGCCCGCGGTGGCGCGTGCGCGGCGAGATGGACTGGACCAGCCAGGAGGCGGGCCGTCTGGTCGAGGGCCTCTTTTCCTGAGCCCGATAATCGACAGCTTTTGCGCCGATCCCATCAGCTCATGCATTCACGACGAAACGTACTCTTGACTTCCGCCGCCGCCCTGGCCTGGCCGCTCTCCGCGGCTGCACAGACACGCCAGTTCGACCCCCGTCCCGGCGAGTGGCGGACCTTCGAGGTAACGACACGCGTCGATGTGCTGGAGCCGCGTGGCGCCACGCGCGTGTGGTTGCCGGTGCCCTCCGTGGACACCGAGTGGCAGCGATCGCTGGATAGCGCCTTCGCTAGCAACGGCCGCGCGCGGATGACCAGCGATGCACGCGAAGGCGTGCGCATGGTGCTCGCCGAGTTCGGCGCCGACCAGGCGCGGCCCTTCGTGGAAGTAACAAGCCGCGTGAAGACGCGCGGCCGCGCGGCCGACGGCTTGGGCAACACCGACCGGCTGGATGCCGCGTCGTTGAACCACTGGCTGCGGCCCACGACGCTGATTCCCACTGACGGCATCGTGCGCAGCACGGCCCTGGCCGCCACCCGCGGCGCCCGCGGCGACGAGGAGAAGGCCCGCGCTGTGTACGACTGGGTCGTGGCCAATACGCATCGCGAGCCCAAGGTGCGCGGCTGCGGCGAAGGCGACATCAAGACGATGCTGGAGACGGGCAACCTCGGCGGCAAGTGCGCCGACCTCAACGCGTTGTTCGTGGGCTTGTGCCGCTCGGTCGGTGTGCCCGCCCGCGATGTCTACGGCTTGCGCCTGGCGCCATCGGCCTTCGGCTACAAGGAACTGGGCGGCAACCCCGCCAACCTCAAGGGTGCGCAGCATTGCCGCGCCGAAGTGTTTCTGAACGCGCGCGGCTGGGTGGCGATGGACCCGGCGGACGTGGCCAAGGTGATGCGCCTGGAAACGCCGCAATGGCTCAAGACGACGGACCACCCGGTGGTCGCGCCGGTCAATCGCGCGCTGTTCGGCGGGTGGGAGGGCAACTGGGTTGCGTGGAACACCGCGCACGATGTCTCGCTGCCCAACTCGAAGGGCCCGGAGCTGGGCTTCTTCATGTACCCCACCGGCGAAAATGCCGAGGGGCGCTTCGACTCCTACGCGCCCGACGATTTCAAGTACCAGATCACGGCGCGGGAGTTACCGGCCGTTTCCTGAACACCACATCCCACACCCCGTGGCCCAGCTTGAGGCCGCGGTTCTCGAACTTGGTCAGCGGCCGATAGTGGGGGCGCTGCGCATACGCCTGGGCCGTATTCTCAAGTTGCGGCTCGGCTGAGAGTACCTCGAGCATCTGCTGCGCATACGGCTGCCAGTCGGTGGCGCAATGGATGTAGCCGCAGGTTTGCAGGCGTGAGGCCAGCCGCGCCACCAAGGGCGGCTGGATCAGGCGGCGCTTGTTGTGGCGCAGCTTGTGCCATGGGTCGGGAAAGAACACATGCGCACCGGCCAGGCTTTGCTCGGGCAGCATGTGGTCCAGCACCTCCACGGCGTCATGCGGCACGATGCGGATGTTGGTCAAGCCCTTCTCGCCGATGCGCTTGAGCAGGGCGCCAACGCCGGGCTCGTGTACTTCGCAGCAGAGGAAGTTGTTCTCCGGCATCAGCGCCGCGATATGCGCCGTGGCCTCGCCCATGCCGAAGCCGATCTCGAGGATCGTGGGCGCCTCGCGGCCGAAAGCGGCCTTGAAGTCGAGCGGCCTGGCCTCGTAGGGCAGCAGGAAGCGTGGCCCCCATTCGGTGTAGGCCTTGGCCTGCCCGGTGGTGGTGCGGCCGGCGCGGCGCACGAAGCTGCGGATGGCGCGCGGATGGGCCACGCCTTCGGGCGCGGCGCCGGGGGAAGTGGTGGGGGACGGAGGAGGGGTATTGCCAGGGTCAGTCACGGGGCAGATTGTAGGAGTCGCGCCATTGCGCCTGCCACGCGCCGAGTGCTTCGGCGACGCTTCCCTGCTGCTGCGCCAGGCCCAGCGTGTTCGCGGCGGCATTGAGCGCGCGCAAGGGGTCATGCAAATCGAGCGGCTGCGCGCCGTTCTGCTTGGAAAGTTTCTCGCCATTGGCGCCCAGCACCAGCGGCGTGTGCAGGTAGCCCGGCGTGGTCAGGCCGAGCGCCCGCTGCAGCAGGATTTGGCGGGCGGTGTTGTCCGCGAGGTCCTCACCGCGCACGATCTGCGTGATGCCTTGGAGGCCATCGTCGACGACCACGGCCAGCTGGTATGCCCACAGACCGTCGGCGCGCCTGAGCACGAAGTCGCCCACCTCGCGCTCCACATGCTGCTGCTGTGGCCCAAGCCTGCGGTCATGCCAGTTCACCACCTCATCGCGGGTGCGGAACCGCCAAGCCCGCGCCGCCCGCCCGCCGAGCCCGTTGCGACACGTCCCCGGATACACCAGTTCGCCGTGCCGCTCGTGCGCGCGGCCTTGCGCTGCCAGGGCCAGCTCGATGTCCTTGCGGGAACAGGCGCAGGGGTAGGCGTGGCCGTCCTTCACGAGCCGGTCGAGCGCTTGCTGGTAGAAAGCGCCGCGTTGCGATTGCCACACCGGCGGTTCATCGGGAATCAACGAACATGCCGCGAGCTGTTGCAAGATGGTCTCCGCTGCCCCCGGCACGCAGCGCGGCGTATCGACGTCTTCGATGCGCACCAGCCATCGGCCCCCGTGGGCGCGAGCGTCCAGCCAACTCGCAAGCGCCGCAACGAGCGAGCCCGCATGCAGCGGGCCCGTAGGCGAAGGAGCAAACCGCCCGATGTAGGTGGCCCCCACGCGTGCCTCTCTAGCCCTTGTGCACCGCCAGCGCGAGTTCCAGGCCCGAGATGAAGGCGTCTTCGACGCGGTGTCCCAGGCACCAGTCACCGCAGGCGCCGATGCCGGCCTTGCGATCCCACAGGTGGCTGCGGCCCAACGGGTTCATGGTCTTGGCCCACATCCAGCGATGGACCTGTGCGAAAGTCGGCTCGGCGTAGATGCCGGTGACTTCCGAGAAAGCCTTCAGCAGCTTGGCTTGCACGCGCGGGCCGTCGTCGTTCAAATGTTCCTGCGACCACGCGGCGCTGGCCTGTACCGTCCAGCGTTCGATGCCGCCGCGGCCGGGCTTGGAAGATTCACGCGCGAGCCAGGCGATCCGGTGGTGCGTGCTGAGGGCGGCGTTCCATTGCGGCCCAAGGTGGCTGAGCGTGGGCTGCTGCGCCTGCGGGTACGCGAGCATCAGCGTCCAGCACGGCGCAACCTCCACGTGTTCCATGTCCTTGGCCATGCCGGGCACGGTGGCCGACTGATTCAGCAGGGCGGCGGCCCGCGCGTGCGGGATCGCCAGCACCACAGTGTCGAACCCGGAGTACACATGCACAGAATCCTGCGGGCCGCTGGTCTGCAGCTGCCAGCGCTGGTGATCGAGCGTGTCGCGCTCTATGCGCGTGACGCGAGTTTCCAGCACCACGCTTCCGGCCGCAGCGAGCGGTTCGGCCCAGTGGCGGGGCAGGGCGTCCATCGCGGGCACGGGCACCCAATGGGCCTCCGGCGCGGGCAAGGCCGCTTCGGCGACGCGGCCGTGCGGATCCAGCACGCGCACGGCGTTCGCGCTCCAGGGCTTGCACAGGCCCGGCGTGACTGCCAGCGCCTTCTGGAAGCGCGCGTCGCGCACTGTGAAGTACTGCGTGCCATGATCGAAAGTGCCGAAAGGCGTCTCGCAACTCGCGAGGCGCCCCCCGACGGTGGAGGATTTGTCCAGCACCGTCACGCGGTGTCCGGCCTGGGCGAGAGTCCGGGCGCAGGCCAGGCCCGCGATGCCCGCGCCGATGACGGCGATGTTTCTTGGTTGTTTAGCCATTTTGTAGTTCATTGTGGCACGCGGCGTGGGTAGGGCCCTCGCGGGTCACGAGCGATGCCGTTCCAGCAATGCGCGCCGGGTCTTGGCGCTTTCGAGCTGGCCCAGCCACCACTGAAGCGCGCGGCCGGGGCTGGGACTGCTTCGCCATGCATAACTGAGGCGAACCATCCTGTTGCTGCGCTCCACATCCTTGATGACAAGCCGGCCACTCTCGATGTAGGGGCGGGCCATCGGCTCGGGCACGAAGCCCGCGCCCAGGCCGCGCAGCTGCGCATCGAGCTTGGCGCGCATGGTCGGCACGGTGAACACGTCCTGCCCCGCGAGCAAGCCCCGCGTGATTGCCTGGCCGCGCTGCACCGAGTCGGCCACCGCAACGGCGCGGTGCTTGAAGACGACTTCGTCCTTCAGCGGGCCCTTGATGGCGGCCAGCGGGTGGTGGGGCGCAACGGCGAACACGAACTTCACCTCCCCCAGGATGTTGCTCTGGATACCGGAAGTCGTTCCGGTCTCGAGGGCCAGGCCCAGCGCCAAGTCCGCCTGGCCCGAGCTCAATGCCTCCAGGGTGCCTGACAGCGACTCGTCACGCATGCGCAGGCGGGTGGTGGGCGCGAGTTCGAAGAAGGCCTGAGTGAGCTCCATTACCGTGGAAAGGGAAACGACGGTGTCAACCGCGATCGTCAGCTCCGACTCCCAGCCCGTGGCCACGCGCCGCACGCGATTGGCGACGGCGTCGATTTCCTGCAGCAGCCGGACTCCTTCGCGCAGCAGCTCGGTGCCCGCTTCGGTCAGGCGCGCCTGGCGTGAACTGCGGTCGAACAGCAGGACGTCCAGCGCGTCCTCGATCTGCCGGATGCGGTAGGTGACCGCGCTAGGCACGAGATTGAGCTCGCGCGCGGCCGCCGCGAAGCTGCCCGCCTGCGCGACCGCTTCCAGCAGCGAGAGCGCCTCGGGAGTCAGTACGTCACGGGCGGTGGGCATGGGTCGGGGGCCGGGAAATCATCATTCAGTTTTTTTGCATGATGCCATCAAAAACGGGTGATCGGCGCAGGGCCCTTGCGCCCCTACATTGGAAATATCGCTGGAGCAACCCGAAAGACACGACATGCTGACCTTACGCAAATCACAAGATCGCGGCTGGGCCGACCACGGCTGGCTGAAGTCGTACCACAGCTTTTCGTTCGCCAATTACTACGACCCGCAGCACATGGGCTGGGGCAACCTGCGCGTGATCAACGAAGACCGTATCGCCCCCGGCACGGGCTTCGGTACGCACGGCCATCGCGACATGGAAATCATCAGCTATGTGCTGGAGGGCAATCTGGCGCACAAGGACACGCTGGGCAACGTCAAGGGCATTCCGCCCGGCGACGTGCAGCGCATGAGCGCCGGCACGGGCGTGCAGCACAGTGAGTTCAACCATGCGCCGGATGAAACCACGCATTTCCTGCAGATCTGGATCGAGCCGAATGTCACGGGCATCCCCGCCAGCTACGAACAGAAGACGTTTGCCGAAGCCGAAAAGCGCGGCCGGCTGCGCCTGGTGGCGTCGCCCGATGGCGCGGAAGGCTCGGTGCGCATCCATGCCGACGCGCGTGTGTACGCAGGGCTCATCGACGGCGGCGAAAGCGCCACCCTGGTGCTGGACCCTACGCGAAAGGGTTATGTGCATGTGGCTCGCGGCGAAATCGAAGTCAATGGCAAACGCCTCGTTACCGGAGACGCCGCGAAGCTCGAAAACGAATCCGCGGTGACGCTGTCGAACGGAAATCAAGCAGAAGTGCTGGTGTTCGACCTCGCGCCGCGTTGATCCCCTACCTTTCTTTTTGTTAACAACCTTACAGGAGTAAATTCATGACTACCACCACTCACACTGCCGGCCGCGCATACGCCCCATCTTCGACCGTAGCGCTGCAGGACACCTTAGCGCTCGTCGGCCGCCTGCTGCTGGCCTATATGTTCATTCCGGCCGGTTTCGGCAAGATCGCTGGATTTGCAGGCACCGTGGGCTATGCCACCTCGGCTGGCCTGCCCTTGCCGGAGGTCGGCGTGGCGATCGCACTGGTGATCGAACTGTTCGGCGGACTCGCGCTGCTGTTCGGTATCGGTACTCGTTGGGCCGCGCTGGCTCTGGCTGTGTTCACCGCGGTGGCTTCATTCTTCTTCCACAACTACTGGGCGCTGCCGGCTGAGCAGCAGATGATGCAGCAGTTGATGTTCGGCAAGAACCTCGCCATCGTCGGCGGTCTTCTGGCGTTCGTGACCTTCGGCGCCGGCCGCTTCAGCGTCGATGCCAAGCTGGGCAAGGCGTAAAGACCCGGACGCCCCTAAGGGCGTCCTTGCCCTAATAATCGCTTATGGCAATCCAACAGCAATTGACGGGGCAGGACAAAGACCTGGGCGGCGGCTTCGTCGTGCGAAGGCTGCTGCCCTCGGCGCGTCAGCGAAGCTGCGGCCCGTTCATCTTCTTCGACCACTTCGGTCCGGTGGAGGTGCCGCTCGGCGTGAATCACGATGTGCGGCCCCATCCACACATCGGCCTGGCGACGGTGACTTACCTGTTCGAAGGCGCGATGATGCACCGCGACAGCCTGGGCAGCGAGCAGCTGATCGAGCCCGGTGCGATCAACTGGATGACGTCCGGCCGCGGCATCGTGCATTCGGAGCGGCGGCCGCCCAGCCTGCAGGGCAAGAGCTACGTCGTTCACGGGCTGCAGCTGTGGACGGCGCTTCCGGCGGCGCATGAAGAGGACGAGCCTTCATTCGCGCATACGCCGGCATCCGCGATCCCGGAACTCGGGATCGGCGATGGGCAGGTGCGAGTCTTGATCGGCGAGGCGTTCGGCGCCAAGTCACCGGTGGCGACGTTTTCGCCAACGCTGTACCTCGACATCTCGCTGCCGCGCGGCGGCTCGGTCACGCTGCCGCCATTGGCCGCCGAGATGGCCGTCTATCCCGTTTTAGGACGCGTTTGGGTCGAAGGCCAGCCGTTGGCCGCGCAAACCATGGCCGTCCTGCAGGCGGGTGAATCGACGCACGTGAGCGCGGCGGAGGCTGCCAGGTTTGCCGTGATCGGCGGCGAGCGGCTAGATGCCCCGCGCCACATGTGGTGGAACTTCGTTTCCAGCCGCAGTGAGCGTATATTGCAGGCCGCCCAGGACTGGGAAGCCCAGCGCATGGGCCGCGTGCCCGGCGATGACGAGTTCATCCCGCTGCCGCCGACGCGCTTCACGCCGCCGGAGCCGATTTCCTGATTCCGGGCTGGAGTTCCGGGTCCAGCGCCTCGCGCTCGTCGAACACGAAACAGTTGCCGCGGAAGTGAGCGCCGCCGGCTTCCTCGAAGTACTTGAGGATGCCCCCATCCAGTTGCCACACGTGATCGAGCCCCGCCTCGCGCATGTAGATCGCGGCCTTCTCGCAGCGGATGCCTCCGGTGCAGAAACTCACGACGGTCTTGCCCTCCAGTTCATTCTTGTGGGCCTGCAGGGCATCGGGGAACTCGCTGAACTTCGACAACCGCCAGTCGACGGCTCCCTCGAACGTGCCGTGATCGACCTCGAAGGCATTGCGCGTGTCCAGCGTGACGACCGGGCGGCCCTCGTCGTCGTGGCCCTGGTCCAGCCACCGCCGGACGGTAGAAGCGTCGATTGCCGGGGCGCGGCCTTGCGCGGGCTGGATGGCCGGATGGTTCATCCGGATGATTTCGCGCTTGACCTTCACCAGCAGCTTGCGAAAGGGCTGCTCGGCCGACCAGCTTTCCTTGGCTTCCAGGCCGGTGAAACGTGGGTCGCTGTGCAAAACCGCGAGGAACGCGCGGACGCCCTGAGGCTCGCCGGCGAGGAAGAAATTGATGCCCTCCTGCGCCAGCAGGATAGTGCCCCGCAGTCCGCACCCGCGCGCCATCGCGAGCAGCGATTCACGCAGCGCGGAGGGGTCCTCCAGGTTGACGAAGCGGTAGCCGGCGATATTGAGTACGGAAGTCACCGCCCAGATTATCGCGGCCGGCGCGGCATGGCCCGACCGTAAAATGAACCCATGTTTGTTCACCTGCGCCTGCACACCGAGTTTTCCATCGTCGATGGCACCAACCGCATCGACGAAACCGTGAAGGCCGCGGCGGCCGACCACCAGCCCGCCCTCGCGATCACCGACCTCAACAATCTCTTCGGCGCGATCAAGTTCTACAAGGAGGCGCGCTCGGCCGGCGTCAAGCCCATCATCGGCACGGAGATTCTGTTGCAGGGCCTGGCCAAAGACCCGGCCGTGCTCTCGCGCATCGTGCTGCTGGTGCAGAACAAGCAGGGTTACCTGAACCTGTGCGAACTGCTCGCGCGCGGCTGGACAAGCAACGTGGTCAAGGCGCAGGGCGCCTGCAAGCTCGAGTGGCTGCGCGAACGCGGGGAAGGGCTGATCGCGCTGGCCGGTGCTCAGGCCGGCCCGGTGGGCCAGGCGCTGCTGCAAGGCGACGAAGGGCGGGCAGCGGAGGCGGCGCTGGCGCTGGCCTCGATCTTCCCGCACCGCTTCTACATCGAGGTGCAGCGCGCCGGCCGCGTGGACGACGAGGCGCATGTGGCCGCGGCGGTGCAACTGGCTGCGCGGTTGAACCTGCCCGTGGTCGCGACGCACCCGGTGCAGTTCACGCGCCAGGACGACTACGAGGCGCACGAGGCCCGCGTGTGCATCTCGGAAGGCGAGATCCTGGGCAACCAGCGGCGCGTGCGCAAGTTCACGCGCGAGCAGTATTTCAAGCCGCAGGCCGCCATGGAGCAGTTGTTCGCGGACCTGCCTTCGGCCGTGGCCAATACTCTGGAAATCGCCAAGCGGTGCAACCTGGTGCTGGAACTGGGCAAGCCCAGGCTGCCGGATTACCCGACGCCCAACGGCATGCCGATCGAGGAGTACTTCCGCTTCGCATCGCACGAAGGCTTGAAGGAGCGGATGCTGCATCTTTACCCGGACGCTGCGCAGCGTGACAAGGAAATGCCGCGCTATGTGCAGCGGCTGGAGTTCGAGATCAACACGATCTTGAAGATGGGCTTCCCCGGCTACTTCCTGATCGTCGGCGACTTCATCAATTGGGCCAAGAAGAACGGCTGCCCCGTGGGGCCGGGCCGGGGTTCGGGCGCGGGCTCGCTGGTGGCCTATTCGCTCAAGATCACCGACCTCGATCCGTTGCAGTACAACCTGCTGTTCGAGCGTTTCCTGAACCCCGAGCGGGTGTCAATGCCCGACTTCGACATCGACTTTTGCCAGTCCAACCGCGACCGTGTCATCGATTACGTCAAGGACAAGTATGGCAAGGAAGCCGTGAGCCAGATCGCCACCTTCGGCACGATGGCCGCGCGCGCCGCGATCCGCGACGTGGGACGCGTGCTGGACATGAGCTACACGTTCTGCGACGGCATCAGCAAGTTGATCCCCAACAAGCCGGGCCAGCACATCACGATCGCCGGCGCGCTCGAGGTCGAACCGGTGCTGGCGGAGCGCCTCGCCAAGGAAGACGAAGTCAAGACGCTGCTCGGGCTCGCGCAAAAGCTCGAGGGCCTGACTCGCAACGTCGGCATGCACGCGGGCGGCGTGCTAATTGCGCCGGGCAAGCTCACCGACTTCACGCCGCTGTACCAGCAGCCGGGCAGCGATTCGGCAGTCAGCCAGTACGACAAGGACGACGTGGAGGCCGCGGGCCTGGTGAAGTTCGACTTCCTGGGCCTGGCCACGCTGACGATCCTGGAGATCGCCAAGGACTTCATCCGCGAGCGCCACCAGGGGCAGGAGAATTTCGCGTTCGAGAATATCCCGCTGGACGACGCGCACACCTACCGGCTCTTCACGGATGGCAAGACCGAAGCGGTGTTCCAGTTTGAAAGCCGCGGCATGCAGGGCATGTTGCGCGATGCGCGCCCCACGCGCCTGGAAGACCTGATCGCGCTGAACGCGCTGTACCGCCCGGGCCCGATGGACCTGATCCCGACTTTCGTGGCGCGCAAGAACGGCCGCGAGCCGGTGGAGTACCCGCACCCGCTGGTAGCCGAAATGCTGTCCGAGACCTACGGCATCATGGTCTACCAGGAACAGGTGATGCAGACGGCGCAGATCCTGGGCGGTTACTCGCTCGGCGGCGCCGACCTGCTGCGCCGCGCGATGGGCAAGAAGAAGGCGGAGGAGATGGCCGAGCATCGGCAGATCTTCCGTGCCGGTGCGGCCAAGAACGGCATCAGAGAAGAGAAGGCGGACGAAATCTTCGACTTGATGGAGAAGTTCGCGGGCTATGGCTTCAACAAGTCGCATGCCGCCGCCTACTCGCTGCTGGCGTACCACACCGGTTGGCTGAAGGTTCATTACACGGCCGAATTCTTCTGTGCGAACATGACCGTGGAAATGGACGACACGGACAAGCTCAAGATCTTGTTCGAAGACGCCCAGAAGAATTTCGGCCTGACCTTCGAGCCGCCCGATGTCAACCGCGGCGTGTACCGCTTCGAGCCGATTTCCGACAAGGCCATCCGCTACGGGCTGGGCGCGGTCAAGGGCACGGGCCACCAGGCGATCGACGCCATCGTGAAGGCCCGCGAAGAGGGCGGCCCTTTCACCAGCCTCTACGACTTCTGCGTGCGGGTCGATCGCACGCGCATCAACAAACGCACGGTGGAGGCGCTGATCAAGGCCGGCGCCTTCGATTCGCTGCAGCTCAATCGGGCATCGCTCATCGCGTCCGTGGACCGCGCCTTCGACTTCGCCAGCGCGACCGAGGCCAATGCCAACCAGGGCGGCCTGTTTGACATGGGCGATTCACACGCGGCGAGCACGCAGGAACCGCCGCTGGTCGAAGCGACGCCCTGGGGCGTGAAGGAGCGTCTGACTTTCGAGAAGACGGCCGTCGGCTTCTACCTTTCCGGCCATCTATTCGACGAAGTGGCGCACGAGGTGCGGCGCTTCGTGAAGCGTCAGGTCGGGGACCTCATCGACAGCCGCGAGCCGCAGTTGCTCGCCGGAATCATTACCGACTTCCGCGTGATCAACGGCCAGCGCGGCAAACTGGCCCTGTTCAAGCTCGACGACAAGTCGGGCACGATCGAGGCGACGGCGGACGAGGGCGTGATCAACGCGCATCGCAACCTGCTCAAGGACGACGAACTGGTGGTTGTGATGGCGCGGCTGCAGCCCGATCGCTTCACGGGCGGTTTCCGCCTGAGCGTGAACCAGGTATGGGACCTCGCCACAGCGCGCTGCCGCTTCGGCAAGTTCCTGCGCGTGGCCGTCAACGGCAAGGCGCCCGACATCCGCCGCCTCGTGCGTGACTTTCCGCCCCGGCGCGAGATGTCGGAACAGGGCGAACTGGTGCGCGGCCTGGGCGTGCGGCTGGCGGTGAAACGCGAGGAGGCGGTGGCCGAATTGCAGCTGGGCGAAGAAGCCAAGTTCTTCCCCACCGACGCCGCGCTGGCCAGCTGGATGGCACAGGCCGACCAGGGGCAGGCGCAGATCGTCTACGAGTGAGGTTGTCATGCCGGGCTCGACCCGGCATCCATGGTGGCACTGCACGGTGCGGCGATGGATTGCGGGTCGAGCCCGCAATGACAACTAGCCCTTCGGCCTGAATTCGATGATCAGCGGCGTGTGAACGCTACCATCGACATCGCGGGGGAGCGTCTCGGTTTTGTCCAGCGCGCGCAACACGGCGTTGTCCCATGACTTGACTCCGCTGGACTTCAAGATCTTGCTGCTGGTGATCGTGCCATCCGGTGCCATGCGCACCTCGACTTCGGCCGTCGGGTTGCCGGAGATGTCGTCGGTGAAGACGATATTGGGCCGCACGCGTGCGCGGACGCGGCCGGCGTAGCTGTCGGAAGGGCCGGCCGAGCGCAGCGCGGTGCCTGTGGAAGTGGAGCCGCCGGTGGCGCCCGCCAGGCCCTGCATGCGTTTGAGGTTTTCCTCGCGCAGCGCTTCCCGCCGTTTCGCATCCGCCAACTGCTTGGCCTTTTCCTTTGCGGCTTTGGCCAGCTCTTCCTGCTTATGGCGGTCTTCGGCGGCCTTCTGAGCAGCCTTCTGAGCGGCCAGCTGCTCGCGCTTTTCCTGCTCCAGCTTCTTGCGAGCCTCGAGCTTCTTTTCTCGCTCCAGCTCTTGCTTCTTCTGCAGTTCCAGCTCTTGCGCACGCTTCTTGGCGAGCTCCTGCTTCCTTTTCTTCTCGCGCTCCTGGGCGATATCCGGTTCCTTCACCGTGGGCGCGGGCGGCGGTGGGGCTTCGACTTTCTTCTGTTCCACCGGCTGTGGCGGTGGGGGAGGCGGGGGCGGCGCCACCACAGCGGGTGGCTCCACGAGCTTGGGCGCGGCCTGCTGCGGCACGGCCGACCAGAGTTCGGCTTCGGCCGCGATGTTCTCGGATTCGCGGTTCCAATTGATGCCCCAGGTGAGGGCGATCATCAGCAGCACGTGCGCGATGATGGCCAGCACGAAAGCGCGGGCGGTCCCCGGCTGCGGCGGCGGCGCGAACTCGAGGCGGTCTGCGCTGGCGTTCATGGCCTTCGCCTAATTGGCCAGCACGACGGACAAGCCGACGCGCTGGATGCCTGCCTTCTGCAGCGAATCCATCACCTTGACCACGTTCTCGTATTTCACGTTGCGGTCGGCGCTGATCACCACGGCCACCGAGCCGAGCGGCTTGTCTACCTGGACGCGCGCGACTTCCACCAGGATCGCATCCATGGGCAGGCGCGTCGTCTTGTCCTTGATCTTCAGCTCCAGCGACTCATCCTTGCCGACGATGATCTCCACCTTCTCGTCCGGCGGGCGCGCCGCCTTGCCGACGCTGGGCAGGTCGATCACGCTCGGCGCTATCAGCGGCGCGGTCACCATGAAGATGATCAGCAGCACCAGCATCACATCGATGAACGGGACCATGTTGATCTCGCTGATGGTGCGGCGGCCGCGGCCGCGATGAACCATGGCTGGCATGATCGATCCGGCTCAGTGACCGGACGCCGAATGGGCGCCCAGGTTGCGTTGCAGGATGTTGGAGAACTCCTCGATAAAGGTCTCCAGCTTGATCGCGACGCGGTCGATGTCCCGCGCGAAGCGGTTGTAGGCCACCACCGCCGGGATGGCAGCGAACAGGCCGATGGCCGTGGCCACCAGCGCCTCGGCGATGCCGGGGGCGACGGACGCGAGCGTCACGGTTTGCAGGCTGGCCAGCCCGGTAAAGGCGTGCATGATGCCCCACACGGTGCCGAACAGGCCGACGTACGGCGACACCGAGCCCACCGATGCCAGGAACGACAAATGGGATTCCACGGCGTCAAGCTCGCGCTGGTAGCTAGCGCGCATTGCGCGGCGGGCACCGTCGAGCAGGGCGCTGGCGTCGCTCACGCGGCGCTCGCGCAGCTTTTGGTATTCACGCATGCCGGAGGCGAAGATCCGTTCCATGGGACCGGCGAGCCTGGCGTTCTGCGCCGCTGCGGCGAACAGGTCGTTAAGGCTGGTGCCGGACCAGAAGTCGCGCTCGAAATCGTCGTTGAGCGAGTTCACGCGGTTGAGGGCAAAAAGCTTGCGGAATATCGCCGCCCAGCTGGCGATCGATACCCCGACCAGCAAAAGCATGACGAGTTGCACCACCCAGCTGGCGTTGAGCACCAGTTGGAGGATCGACAGGTCGGGTTGGTTCATTGTTTTAGGGCTTCCAGGATGATGGGCGGGATTCTCGCAGGCTTGAGGGTAGCAGCCTCGACCCAGCCGATCCGTATGGTTCCGTCGCAAAGCAGCGGTTGACTGCCGAGCTGGAACGCCTGTTGGGCAATTATGAGAGACGCGCGTCCTGTTTCCTGGACGGCGGCCGTAACAAGAAGTTCATCGTCCAGGCGGGCCGCGCGATGAAAGCGCACCGATGTTTCGCCCACCACGAAGATGCCGCCTGTCGTCTCCCTCAGCTCGCTTTGCTCAATGCCCAGCGAACGCAGCCACTCGGTGCGGGCCCTCTCGAAGAACTTCAGGTAGTTGGCGTAGAAGACAATGCCGCCCGCATCGGTGTCTTCCCAGTAGACGCGGATGGGCCAGGAAAAAACCTTCATGCGAGGATTGCCCGCAGACGCGCTACTGCTTCCTGCAGATGCGCCATGGAGCTCGCGGTGGAAAAGCGAATGAAGTTCTGCGTCTGCGCGACCCCGAAGTCGCGGCCCGGTGTCACGGCCACATGGGCGCGCTTCATGATCTCGAACGTGAATTCCCAGCTGTCCTTCACGCCCAGCCTGCGGCACGCTTGGGAGCAGTCCGCCCAGGCATAGAAGGCGCCGTCCGGCACCACCGGCACCGGCAGGCCGATCGATTCGAGCTGGGGGATGAACCAGTCGCGCCGCGCCTTGAACTCGGCTCGGCGCCGCTCGTATTCGGCCAGGCTCCCCGGCTCGAAGCAGGCGAGGGCCGCGTGTTGCGCCACAGTGCTGGGGCAAATGAAGAGGTTTTGCGCAAGCTTTTCGACCGCGTGGACGACAGGCTCCGGAGCGACGATCCAGCCGAGCCGCCAGCCCGTCATGTTGAAATACTTGGAGAAGCTGTTGATGCTGATGACCTGGTCGTCGATGGACAATCCCGTATGGCCGAAAGTTTCCTCGTAGCTCAGGCCCAGGTAGATCTCGTCGAGCAGCGTGATGCCGCCCTTGCCACTGACGAAGTGGTGGATGCGGCGCAGCTCGTCGGGGTGAATCGATGTGCCCGTGGGGTTGGACGGCGAAGCGAGGAGGACACCGCGCGACTTCGGCCCCCAGTGTTCCTCGATCTTGGCGGCCGTGAGCTGGAAGCGCTCGGCCGCCGTGGCGGGCAGGCGCACCGGCTCGCCCTGCGCCACCGTGACGAAGTGGGAGTTGCAGGGATAGCTCGGGTCGGGCATCAGGATTTGCTCGCCCGGCTCTATCAATGTCAGGCAGGCGAGCTGCAGGGCCGCCGATGCGCCGGCGGTGACAACGATTCTTCCGGCGGGAACGTGCACGCCGAAGCGCTGCGTGTACCAGTGGCTGATGCGCTCGCGCAGCGGCTCCA
The DNA here is from genome assembly GCA_029237735.1 of Ramlibacter sp. GTDB lineage: Bacteria > Pseudomonadota > Gammaproteobacteria > Burkholderiales > Burkholderiaceae_C > Ramlibacter. The sequence goes on from JAQZBU010000063.1 coordinate 17,404, forward strand.
GTCCGGTGGCCTGCGTGTACTGGGTCTTGCCGTCGCGGATGGCGCGGGCGGCTGCTTCCTGCACCAGCGGCGGCGCGGTGAAGTCGGGCTCCCCGATGTTCAGGAAGATCATCGGCCGGTCGGTGTGGGCCACCTCGCCTGCGAGCTTCGACGCGGCCTTGGCCACTTCCATGACATAGAAGGGCTCGATCTTGTCGATCAGGCTGGCGGTACGGATCATCGCGCCTTACCCGCCACCTTGTCCGCCTCCACCTCGGCCGGCCGCAACTGCGGCGCGAGGCCGTTGAGCACGGCGTTGACGTACTTGTGCCCGTCGGTGCCGCCGAACTCCTTGGCGAGCTCGATGCACTCGTTCAGCACGACTCGCCATGGCACATCAGGGGCGTGAAGGAACTCGTACGCACCGATCCACATGATTGCACGCTCGATCGGCGAGATCTCGGCCAGCTTGCGGTCCAAGAGCGGAACGATGAGCGCGTCGAGTTGGTCCGCCTCCTTGACGCAGCCGTGCAGCAGCGCATCGTAATGGACCGAATCCGCCTTGTGGAAGCCCGCCAGGTCGCGCGTGAATACGTCGATGGACTGGGCGTCGTTGCCGCCGACCAGATGCTGGTAGAGGGCCTGCAGCGCGAACTCCCGCGCCCGGCTGCGCGCCGACTTGGCCGAGGCCTTGCGGGCGCCGGTGGAAGTGGGGCCTGTGCGGCTCTGACGCGGTGCGCGCTCGGGGATGGGCTTGTTGTCTTCGCTCATCCGAGTTCGTCCAGCAGATTGCACATCTCGACGACGACGCGGGCGCCGTCGCGGCCTTTATCGGTTTGGCGCGCCACCGCCTGCTCCACGTTCTCGGTGGTCAGGATCACGTTGGCGATGGGCAGCTGGTAGTCCAGCGAGACGCGCGTGACGCCGGCGGCTGACTCATTGGCCACGAGCTCGAAGTGGTAGGTCTCGCCGCGGATGATGCAGCCCAGCGCGATCAGCGCGTCGTATCCGCCTTTTTCCGCCATGGCCTGCAGGGCTGTGGACACTTCCAGCGCGCCAGGCACGCGCACGTGGTCGATGTTGTCGTCGGCCACGCCGAGTGCCGCCAGCTCTGCTCGGCAGGCTTCGGCCAGCGCGTTGGTGATGCTCTCATTGAAGCGGGCCTGCACGATGCCAATGCAAAGCCCCTTGCCGTCCAGCGTGCCGGACTTTCCTTTTTCTGCGCCAAACATTGGTTCGTTCTTTCGGTGTGTTTCTTATCGGGCCGGCGCATCGGGCGCGACGTGCGATGCGATCTCCAGCCCGTAGCCGGCCATGCTGGGCATGCGCCGGGGGTTGCCCATGAGATTCATCCGGTGTACGCCGCATTCGCGCAGGATCTGCGCGCCAACGCCGTAGCTGCGCAAGTCCATGCGGCCACGCTCGGGGGCGTGCGACGACCTGGCGGTGCCCTCGAACTGTGCCAGCAGTTGCTGCGCGTCTTCCCCGCAGTTCAGCAAAACGGCCACGCCCCGGCCTTCTCGTGCAATGTGCTTCAGGCTGGCGTCCAGGTTCCAGGAGTGCATGGAGCGATCGACCTCCAGCGCGTCGAGCACCGACAGCGGCTCATGCACGCGCACCGGCACTGTGTCTGTCTCCTCCCACTGGCCCTTGACAAGGGCCAGGTGAAGGCCCTGGCTGGGCTTGTCCTTGAATGCGTGGGCGATGAATTCGCCGTAGGCCGTGCGCATCGGGCGGGTGCCGACCAGCTCGATCAGCGACTCGTTGCGGCTGCGGTGGTGGATCATGTCGGCGATGGTGCCGATCTTCAGGCCATGCTCGGCGGCGAACAGCTGAAGATCGGGTAAGCGGGCCATGGTGCCGTCGTCCTTCATGATCTCGCAGATGACGGCAGCGGGCGTGAGCCCGGCCATCGCGGCGAGGTCGCATCCGGCTTCAGTGTGACCGGCGCGCATCAACACGCCGCCTTCCACCGCCTGCAGCGGGAAGATGTGGCCGGGCTGCACCAGGTCGCTGGCACTGGCGTTCTTCGCGACCGCGGCCTGCACGGTGCGCGCGCGGTCCGCGGCGGAGATGCCGGTGGTCACGCCTTCGGCGGCCTCGATCGAGACGGTGAAAGCCGTGCCTTTCTTGTCTCCGTTGCGCGCGACCATGGGGGGCAGGTTCAGTTGCTGGCAGCGGTCACGCGTGAGCGTGAGGCAGATCAGGCCGCGGCCGAAGCGCGCCATGAAGTTGATGGCCTCGGGCGTGACATGCTCGGCGGCGAGCACGAGGTCGCCTTCGTTCTCCCGGTCTTCCTCGTCGACCAGAATCACGATGCGGCCGGCCCGCATGTCGGCGACGATCTCCTCGACGGGCGAGATCGCGACCGGGGCGATGTTGGGGGCGCGTGAGTTCATGCACTGGCTTTCAGGGTGGGGGATTGCGCGGTGAGCATGCGCTCGACATAACGCGCGATCAGGTCGATCTCGAGGTTTACGCGGCTGCCTGTCTTCAGGCTGCCGAGCGCGGTGTTCTGCACGGTGTGCGCAATCAGGTTGATGCTGACCTCGCAACCCTGTGCGGTATCCAATATCGTGTTGACGGTCAGGCTGACGCCATTGACGGTGATGGAACCTTTGTACGCAAGGAACTTGCCCATGCCGAGGGGCGCGAGGATTCGCAACTCCCGGCTCTCGCCGACCGGCTCGAAGCGAGTCACGATGCCGATGCCGTCCACGTGGCCCGACACGATGTGGCCACCCAGCGAGGTAGCCGGCAGGCGCATCTATGGTGAGTCGCTTGCCATGCTGTAAAGAGCTTCCCAGGTCGTGGATGGCGGCGATGCGCCCCACGCCGGTGATGATTCCGGTGAACATAGGCGCTATTTTCGCCTAG
>JAQZBU010000196.1 GCA_029237735.1 Ramlibacter sp.
GGTCATTCGGGGCAGAATCCCTGTATCAAGTACTTGCGCCACAGGCGTGCCCATGCCCTTCGATCGAGATTCCCAAGGCCCCCAGGCCGCCGCGCCCGTGCCCATCCGGCTGTACCGGGGCGGCGAGCGGGTTGGCAAACTCAAGGGGCGCCAGCCCGATGACGAGGCGCTGGACGAGGTCCGGACGCTGATCGGGCCGCCGCCGCTGGGTGGCCACAGGCGCGACCTGCTGATCGAGCACCTGCACGCGCTCAACGACACCTTCCACGGCCTGCACGACCATCACCTCGTTGCCCTGGCGCGTGAGATGAACATTCCGATGGCCGAGGTGTACGAGGTGGCCAGCTTCTATCACCACTTCGAGATCCTGCAGGGTGGCGAGAAGGGCGCTGCCGTGACAGTACGCGTATGCGACGGCCTCTCGTGCGAGATGTCCGGCGCGCGCGAGCTGCTCGCGCGCCTGCCTGCGATGCTCGGCGGCGTGAAGGTCATCCCCGCGCCGTGCATCGGCCGGTGCGAGCAGGCGCCCGCGGCGCTGGTGGGGCAGGTGGCAGTGCAACGCGCCACTCCCGAGGCCATCGTGAACGCGGTGATGCACGAGGGCACGCGCCCGTTGTTCGAGCAAGGCAAGGCCACGTCTGTCGCTGATTTCATCGGCTACGAAGAGTATCGCGAAGACGGCGGTTACTCGCTCGCGGCCGCGGTCGTCAACGGGGAAGAGGACGCCGAGTTCATCCTGAAACAGATGGAGGATTCGGGCTTGCGTGGCCTGGGCGGCGCGGGCTTTCCGGCCGGCCGCAAGTGGCGCATCGTGCGCGAGCAGCCGGCGCCGCGCCTCATGGCTGTGAACATCGACGAGGGTGAGCCCGGCACCTCCAAGGACCGGCATTACCTGGAGCGCGATCCGCATCGCTTCCTGGAGGGCATGCTGATCGCCGCGCAGGTGGCCGGCACCGAAGCCATTTACATCTACCTGCGGGACGAATACCACGAGTGCCGCGTGATGCTCGAAGCGGAGCTGGCCGCGCTGCGTGCCGATCCGCCGTGCCCATTGCCGCACATCGAGCTGCGGCGCGGCGCCGGTGCGTACATCTGCGGCGAAGAGTCGGCCATGATCGAAAGCATCGAAGGCAAGCGCGGCGAGCCTCGCATGCGCCCGCCCTACATCGCGCAGGTTGGCCTGTTCGGCCGACCCACGCTGGAACACAACTTCGAGACCTTGTACTGGGTGCGCGACATTGTTCAGAAAGGCCCGCAGTGGTTCTCGGGCTTCGGGCGCAATGGGCGCAAGGGACTGCGTTCGTTCAGCGTCAGCGGCCGGGTCGCCCAACCAGGAGTGAAGCTTGCACCGGCCGGCATCACGCTGCGCGAGCTGGTCGAGGAATATTGCGGCGGCATGGCCGAAGGGCACGAGCTGTATGCCTACCTGCCGGGCGGCGCGTCCGGCGGCATCCTGCCGGCAAGCCTGGCCGATGTGCCGCTCGGCGGCATCCTGCCGGCAAGCCTGGCCGATGTGCCGCTCGATTTCGACACCTTGCAGCCGCACGGCTGCTTCATCGGCTCGGCGGCGATCATCGTGCTCAGCCGGCATGACAAGGCGCGCGACGCGGCGCTGAACATGATGCGGTTCTTCGCGCACGAGAGTTGCGGGCAGTGCACGCCGTGCCGCGTCGGAACGGCCAAGGCCGCAGCGCTGATGGAGGCACCGCGCTGGGACAACTCGACGCTCGAAGACCTGAACAACGTGATGGCCGACGCATCCATCTGCGGCCTGGGCCAGGCCGCGCCCAACCCCGTGCGCTGCGTGCAGAAATACTTTCCCCATGAAATCGGCTGAGTTGCCCGTCATCGAATTCATCGTCGGCACCGACATTCCGCACCTTTGCTACAAGGAAGGCTACAGAGCGGATGGCAACTGCCGCGCCTGCGTGGTGGAGATCGCGGGCGAGCGCGTGCTCGCACCCAGCTGCTGCCGCGCCGCCACGCCGGGCATGGAAGTGCAGGCGAAGAGCGAACGCGCGCTGAAGAGCCAGAAGATGGTGCTGGAGATGCTTCTGGCCGACATGCCCGACGCCGGGTACAAGTGGACGGAAGGCGGCCAGCACGGCGAGCTCAGCGAATGGTGTGCGCGCATGGACGTGGCCGCCCGGCCCGAGCTCAAGGCCTTGCGCCGCGAACAACCCGCACCCGACCTCTCGCACCCGGCGATGGCCGTCAACCTCGACGCGTGCATCCAGTGCACGCGCTGCGTGCGCGCGTGCCGCGAGGAGCAGGTCAACGACGTCATCGGCTATGCCTTGCGCGGCTCGCACAGCGAGATCGTGTTCGACCTCGGCGACCCGATGGGCGACAGCACCTGTGTCGCTTGCGGTGAGTGCGTCCAAGCCTGCCCGACCGGTGCGCTGATGCCCAAATCCCTCATCGGTTCGCAGGCGGTGGACCGCGAGGTGGAGTCGGTGTGCCCGTTCTGCGGCGTCGGCTGCTTCGTTACCTACAAGGTGCGCGATAACAGGATCGTCGCCGTCGATGGCAGCGACGGCCCTGCCAACCACAGCCGCCTATGCGTAAAGGGCCGCTTCGGCTTCGACTATGCGCATCACCCGCATCGGTTGACTAAGCCGCTGATCCGCAGGCCGGGGGTGGCGAAGACTGCTGAAGGCAGCCCCCACCCCAGCCCTCCCCCAGAGGGGGAGGGAGCAATACAGGCCGTCTTCCGCGAAGCCACGTGGGGCGAGGCGCTTGACTTCGCCGCCGGCAAGCTGAAGGCGTTGCGCGACACGCACGGCCCCAAATCGCTCGCGGGCTTCGGCTCGGCCAAGGGCACCAACGAAGAGGCGTACCTGTTCCAGAAGCTGGTGCGCACCGGTTTCGGCAGCAACAACGTGGACCATTGCACGCGCCTGTGCCACGCCTCCAGCGTGGCGGCATTGCTCGAAGGCGTGGGCTCCGGCGCGGTCAGCAACCAGGTGAGCGACGTCGAGCACGCGGAACTGATCATCGTGATCGGCTCCAACCCCACCAACAACCACCCTGTCGCGGCCACGTGGATGAAGAATGCCGCCAAGCGAGGTTTGAAGATCGTCCTGGCCGATCCGCGCATCACCGACATCGGCCGCCATGCCTGGCGCACGCTGCAGTTCAAGGCCGACAGCGATGTCGCGCTGCTCAACGCGATGATCCACACCATCATCGAGGAAGGGCTGGCCGCGCAGGAGTTCATCGCGCAACGCACGAGCAACTTCGATGCACTGCGTGAAAGCGTGCAGGCCTTCAGCCCGGAGGCGATGCAGGCCGTGTGCGGCATTCCCGCTCCCCGGATCCGCGAAGTAGCGCGCGCATTCGCGAAGGCGAAGTCCGCCATGATCCTGTGGGGCATGGGCATCAGCCAGCACGTGCACGGCACGGACAACGCGCGTTGCCTCATCGCGCTGTGCGCCGTGGCGGGCCAGATCGGCAAGCCCGGCAGCGGCCTGCATCCGCTGCGCGGCCAGAACAACGTGCAGGGCGCGAGCGACGCCGGCCTGATCCCGATGATGTTCCCCAACTACCAGCGCGTGGACAACCCCGATGCGCATGCGTGGTTCGAGAATTTCTGGAGGACGAAACTGGACGAACACCCGGGCTACACGGTCGTAGAGATCATGCACAAGGCGCTGGCGCCGGACAGCGATCCGCACAAGGTGCGCGGCATGTACATCATGGGCGAGAACCCGGCCATGAGCGATCCCGACCTGAACCACGCCCGCGACGGGCTGGCCGCGCTGGAACACCTGGTAGTGCAGGACATCTTCATGACAGAGACGGCCTGGATGGCCGACGTGGTGCTGCCCGCCACGGCGTGGCCGGAGAAGACCGGCACCGTGACCAACACAGATCGCATGGTGCAACTGGGCCGCAAGGCGATCGAGCCACCGGGCGATGCCAGGCCCGATCTCTGGCTGGTGCAGGACATGGCGCGCCGCCTCGGGCTCGACTGGAACTACCCGGGCGAGCACGACGGCGTCGCCGCCGTGTACGAGGAAATGCGCCAGGCCATGCACACTTCGATCGCCGGCATCAGCTGGGAGCGGCTCGAACGCGAGGGCAGCGTCACGTACCCCTGCCTCGGCGAAGACGACCCCGGCCAGCCGATCGTGTTCACCGAGCATTTCCCCACGGACGATGGCCGCGTTCATCTGGTGCCCGCGCACATCGCGCCCGCCCATGAGAGGCCGGACGCCGGCTATCCCTTCGTGCTCATCACGGGCCGGCAACTGGAGCACTGGCACACCGGCAGCATGACGCGCCGCTCGGCCGTGCTGGATGCGATCGAACCGAGCGCGAGCGCATCCATGTGCGCGGCGGACATCGAGGCGCTGGCCCTCACTCCCGGGCAGCGCATTCGCGTGAGGTCGCGCCGCGGCGAAATAATCTTGTTCCTGCGCCGCGACGACGGCACGCCGCCGGGCGCTGTGTACATCCCCTTCGCGTATGCGGAGGCCGCAGCCAACCTGCTGACCAACGCCGCGCTCGATCCGATGGCGAAGATTCCCGAATTCAAGTACTGCGCGGTGGCGGTCAGCGGCGAATAGCCCTGCATCGATGGAGGGCTACCATGCCGCGCGCGGAACATGGCTAAAGTAGCTCTAATGAACCCACGCCCCAGCATCGAAGTTGCAGTAGTCATGCGCCGCGAGCGCCTGGACAATCGCTGGCAGCCGTGGCGCTGGGTGCTCCATGAGGTCGTGCCCAACGAGCCGGGCTTCGGTACGGCGCCGCGCCTTTTGGTCAAGACCGCCGACGAGGAACGGTGGCTGCACCCGGGCTTCACCGTCGAGCTGTTTCGAGACGATGCAGAGGGTTACTACCTGAATGCCACCACGCCGGCTCCCTGCTGGTTCGTGTTGTGGCGGATGGAGGAAGAGGCGCGCATCGCCGACGAGCCGATGCCGGTGCCGGCGATGGTGTCGCTGAGTTATCACGATGCGGGGCGGTGGCTGGACGCGCAGGAAACCGTAGAGCAGGTGCCGGCGCCTCCGAACGTCGTCGAATGGATGCAGGCTTTCGCTGCCGAGCACTACGTGATCGAGCCCAAGAAGCGCAAGCGCCCGGAAAGTTTCAAGGGGTTGCAGGATCGGTTCGGCAACCCTGCTTCCGTCACCACCGAAAAGAAGTTTGGGGCAGGCGAATCATGAGCGACGGTTTCCTGGGGCGCTGGTCGAAGCGCAAGCTGGATGTGAAGCAGGGGAAGGTGGTGGAGGCGGAGCCTGTGGATGTGGCGTTGCCGGCACCCTCACCCCAACCCTCTCCCGCCAGCGGGAGAGGGCGTCAGGAGGTTGGTATTCCTCCCACTCCCCTCGGGGGTGAGGGCAGGGGTGAGGGGCCCCTCCCACGCTCGAAGAAGCCCAGGCCCTCACCCCCCAATCCGACTTCAAGCGATTCGCCGCCGCCGATGTCGCCCCCGAAGTGAAAAATGTCGCGCTGAAGAAGCTCTTCGCGGACCCCCGCTACAACATCATGGACGGTATGGACGTCTACATCGACGATTACTCCAAGCCCGACCCCATGCCCTATTCCATGCTGCGCCAGCTCGCCAGCGCGAAGTTCCTGGGCCTGTTCGACCAGGAGGAAAAAGAGGAGGCCGCTGCAGAGACAGCCGCCCAGGAGGCTGGGCGCCAGGCAAGGGATGTTGCGGATAACCCCAATGCCCAAACGGTGGCACAGTCCGATGCGGCCCCTCAAGCAGTACCCGAGCCACCACAACATGCCGACCCTGATTTGCGATTGCAACAAGACCATGCCGCTCCAGGAGAAGATCCTGGGCACGGCACTGGGTGAAAAACTGCCCCTCCATTCCAGCCTGTGCCGGCGCGAAGCCGGCGCCTTCCAGCAGGCCATCAAGGGCAATGATGAAGTCATCGTGGCCTGCACGCAGGAGAAGCGCCTCTTCGCGGAGATAGGCCAGAACACGGAAGGTGCCGTCGCGCCAATCCGGTTCGTCAACATCCGGGAGACGGGAGGCTGGAGTAAAGACGCTTCGAAGGCAATGCCGAAGATCGCGGCTTTGCTGGCGGCGGCGCACTTGCCCGAGCCGGAGCCCGTTCCCACCGTCACTTTCCGAAGCGCAGGGCGCCTGCTCATCATCGGCGCTCTGGAGCCGGCCGAGCGCGTGGCCGCTTTGGTGGCCGACGTGCTGGACGTCGCGATCTTCACGCAGGGCGGCGCCGGCGCGCAGGAGCGCCGGTTCCCCGTGCTGGGCGGCAAGATAGAGAGCCTGAAAGGCTGGCTGGGGGCGTTCGAGCTGAAGTGGTCCCGCGACAACCCGATCGACCTGGACCTGTGCACGCGCTGCAATGCCTGCGTCGCCGCGTGTCCGGAGGGTGCCATCGGGCTCGACTACCAGATCGACATGGCCAAGTGCGCATCGCACCGTGTCTGCGTCAAGGTGTGCGATGCCGCGGGCGCGATCGACTTCGGCCGCGAGGCTGCCGCCTTCAGCGAACAGTTCGACCTGGTGTTGGACTTGCGTTCCTCACCAGCCTTTCTGCAACACGCGCCGCCGCAGGGCTATTTCTTCCTCCCTCCCCCTCCGGGGGAGGGCTGGGGTGGGGGCACGCACCCGGAACTTTTACCTACCATCCTCAAGCTGCGTGAGCTCGTCGGCGAATTCGAGAAGCCCAGGTTCTTCGCCTACAAACAAAAGCTCTGCGCCCACAGCCGAAATGAAACAGTAGGCTGCAACGCCTGCGTGGACATCTGCTCCGCCGAGGCGATCAGCAGTGACAAGTCGCGTCAGCAGATCAAGGTCAATGCCAATCTGTGCGTCGGCTGCGGCGCCTGCACCAGCGTGTGCCCTACCGGGGCGCTCACCTACGTCTACCCGCGCGCGAGCGAGCAGGGGCTCAAGTTCAAGACCCTGCTGTCCACTTATGCTGCCGCCGGCGGCAAGCAAGCGGTGCTGCTGTTCCATAGCCAGGAGCGCGGCCAGGCCCTGGTGGAGGAGCTGGGCCGCGCGGCGCAACTGGGTGTGGCCAACGGCATGCCTGCCAACGTCATTCCTCTTCCCGTCTGGCACACGGCAAGCCTGGGCATCGACGCCTGGCTGAGCGCCATCGCAATGGGCGCGTCGCAGGTGGCCGTGCTCACCACCCAGGAGGAGGCGCTGCAATACCGCGAAGGCCTGCGTGAGCAGATGGCTGTTGCCGAGAGCATTCTTAATGGCTTGGGCTACGAGGGCACTCATTTCACCCTGCTCCAATCCAAAGACCTCGCAGACCTCGACCAGGAGCTCGCGCTGCTGGTCGCACGTCGCCAAAACGTGCCGCCCGCTGTCGCTTCCTTCGCGATCGCGCCGGAAAAACGCGGCACGCTGGAGCTGGCGCTGGACCACTTCATCGAGCACGCCATCGCGCGCCCCGAAGCAATCGAGTTGCCCGCCGTCGGCTCGCCCTTCGGCACGGTGGAGGTGAACAAGGACAGGTGCACGCTGTGCCTGAGCTGCGTCAGCGCCTGCCCGGCCAGCGCCTTGCAGGACAACCCGCAACAGCCGCAATTGCGCTTCATCGAGAAGAATTGCGTGCAATGCGGCTTGTGCGCGACCACATGCCCCGAGGACGCGATCACGCTGCGGCCGCGCCTGCTCCTAACGCGCGAGCGCAAGGAAGCGCGCGTGGTCAACGAGATGCCGCCTTATGCCTGCGTGCGTTGCGGCAAGCCCTTTGGCACGCTCAAAGCCATCGAGGCGATGCTCGGCAAGCTCTCCGGGCATTCCATGTTCCAGGGCGCGGCGCTGGAGCGCCTCAAGATGTGCGGCGACTGCCGCGTCATCGATATCTACTCGGCCGAGAACGAAGCCAAGATCACCGACCTATGAACGAATCGGTTCCCACGTCATCGGCCCTCGACGAGGAAACGGCACGTGCCGAGGTGTACGGCCTGCTGGCCGTGTTGTATTACGCCCCGCCCGAGCCCTCGCTGCTTGAATCGCTGCGCGTGGCGGTGACGCAAGCGCCGGCCGCCGGGGGCTTCCTGGAGGAACCCTGGCGCGCGCTCGTCGGCATTGCGCGCGATATGAGCGACGAAGCCATCGCCCGCGAATACGACGCGCTCTTCGGCGGTGTTGGCAAGCCCGAGGTGTACCTCTTCGGCTCGCACTACATCAGCGGCTTCCTGAACGAAAAACCGCTGGCGCGCCTGCGCACGGACCTCGCGGCAATGGGTCTGGCGCGTGGCGACGACATGCCCGAAACCGAGGACCACATCGCCTACCTGTGCGAGGTGATGCGCTATCTCATCGCTGGCGATGACGTGGAAGTGGCGAACCTCACGCGACAGGCCGAATTCTTCGCCATCCACGTCCAGCCCTGGGTCAACACGCTGTGCGATGCGATCGTCGCCAACCCCAGGGCGCGCTTCTACGCGCAGCTCGCGGGCTTCACCCGCGCATTCCTCAGCGTCGAGGCGCAAGGTTTCGACATGCTGGACTGAGTCGCCGCACTCACACTTGCGGCTCGGTGAGCAGGCGCACCGTGAACACGGCGCCGCCGCCTTTCGCATTGCCGGCTTCAATGCCGCCGCCGTAGCGCTCGACCAGCCCCTGGCTGATCCACAGCCCCAGGCCGGTGCCCTCGGTCCTCGTGGTGAAGAAAGGCCGAAAGAGGTGCTCTCGCACTTGCGCCGACAAGCCCGGACCTGTGTCGCTCACTTCGAGCACCACACCGCAAGGCGCGCCCGCCTGGACCCAGTCAAGGGTGCGCAGCGTCAGGCGGCCACCCCCGGGCATCATCTGGATGGCGTTGCTGATGAGGTTGAGGAGAACTTGCTGCAGTTCCTGCCGGTTGAAGCCCGCGCGTTGCGTTGCCGCGTAGTCCTTCACCACCTCGATGTGCGTGCGCGCGAGCAGGTGGCCCACCAGCACGAGGCATTCGTCCATCACGTGGTTGACGTCCATCGCCTCCACGTAGCCGGCGTACTCGGTCGGCCGCGCGTACTGCAGCAGCTGGGTGACGATCAGCCGCATCCGCTCCACCTGCTCGTCCAGCAGCTTCAGCTCGGCGCGTACGGGCATCGCCTTTTCGCCCAGCGTCTCTCGCATCAAGTCCAGGTTGCCCTGGATCACCGCGATCGGGTTGTTGATCTCGTGGGCGACGCTGGCGGTGAGCTGCCCGATGGCGGCGAGCCTCTCCGATCTCACGAGCTGCTGCTGGGCCTGCCGCAGCGACGCATTGCTCTCGGCAAGTTCGCGCGTGCGCTCGGCAACCTTCGCGTCGAGATCGTTTGCCCAGCTCTGCAGGCTGCGCGTTTTCTCGTCGATCACGTCCAGCAGATGGTCGAGGTGGGTCGCCAGCCTGCCGATCTCGTCGCTGGCGTTGACGTGGCCGACACGGACTTCGCCCCGGCCTTCCTCCACCGCCCGCATCGTGCGGTTCATCTGCTCCACGGGCCCGAAGATGCTTCGCGCCCAGCGCAACGAGAAAATGGCGGCCAGCGCCATCACCACGCCGATGATGACGCCGATAGCGCCCAGCATGCCGTACTTCACGAGCCTGAACGGCTGCTCCAGGTAGCCGACGTAGAGCATGCCGACGCGGCGGCCCGCTCCGTCCACGAGAGGCTGGTACGCTGAAACGTACCAGTCGTTCACGACGAAAGCCCGGTCGAGCCAGGTGCTGCCGCGCCGGAGCACGGCGTCGCTCACCTCGTGCGAGACGCGGGTGCCGACGGCGCGCTCGTCCTTGAACAGGCGCACATTGGTCGTAATGCGCACGTCGTCCATGAACAGCGTGGCCGTGCCCTGGCTGCCGAAGGGCAGGGAGCCGTCCGGGTACACGATGCGGTTTATGTGGTCGATGAAGGGCAGGTTCTGGTTGAGCAGCACGCCGCCGCCCACCAGCGCGATCACCCGGCCGTCGTCGTCCATTACTTCGGAGCGTGCCAGGAGCACGAGGGCGCGATCCTCGATCGTCCGGTCGCTGGGCGCGGCATTGCGTGTCGGGATGAGAGGTACAGGGACTCGGCTGCTCAGGTGGGGTGCAAGCCGGGCGAACTGTGCGCTATCGATGATGGCGAGATGGGCGCCACGGGTCGCGGCAAAGGCTTCGGAATTCAGGAGCGCCGGCTCGTGGGATGGCACCGTCACGAGAAAGTCCAGTCCCAGTTGCGCGCGCTGGCGATCGAGCAGTTGCGCCAGCGCCGGTGCGTCACGCGCCTTCAAGGCCTTGAGCAGCGCATGCGAGGCCGCCACCGACTCAGTGCCCCCGCCTACCTCGACCACGACCTGGTCGAAGTAGCCGCGGGCGACGGCGAGGTCGCTGCGTACCTTGGTGATGAGGAGCCGGTCGTACGCGATGTTGCCCCAGAGCAGCAGCGCGCCCACCAGCAGGGGCAGCACCACGAGTAGCGGCAGCAAGGCCATCGCCAGCAGCTTGTTGCGCACCGATTGCGCAAGCCAGGCGGCCAGCGGGTTGCGCCTCACACGGCCCATTCCGCGACGCGCCGCTCCAGGGTCCGCCGGGAGATGCCGAGCAACTGCGCGGC
>JAQZBU010000064.1 GCA_029237735.1 Ramlibacter sp.
GACGATGTTCTTGCCGATGTCGTGCACGTCGCCCTTCACGGTGGCGATGACGATCTTGCCCTTGGCCTTGACGTCCTCGCCGGCCGCGGCCTGCTGCTTCTTTTCTTCCTCGATGTAGGGGATGAGGTGGGCCACGGCCTGCTTCATCACGCGCGCCGACTTCACCACCTGGGGCAGGAACATCTTGCCTTGACCGAACAAGTCGCCCACGATGTTCATGCCGTCCATCAGCGGGCCTTCGATCACGTGCAGCGGGCGGCCGCCTTTGGCCAGCACTGCCTGGTAGGCCTCCTCGGTGTCTTCGACGATGAAGTCCGTGATGCCCGAAACGAGCGCGTGCGACAGGCGCTGCTCCACGGTGCCGGCGCGCCACTCGTTCTTCTTCGAGTCGTCCTTGGCGCCGCTTTTGGCGGATTCGGCGATCTCGACCAGACGCTCGCCGGCATCGGCGCGGCGATTGAGCACGACATCCTCCACGCGCTCGCGCAACTCGGGCTCAAGCTCGTCGTACACGCCCACCATGCCGGCGTTGACGATGCCCATGTCCAGCCCCGCCTGGATCGCGTGATAGAGGAACACCGTGTGGATCGCCTCACGCACCGGGTCATTGCCGCGGAAGCTGAAGCTCACATTGGAGACGCCACCGCTGACTTTGGCGCCCGGCAGGATCTGCTTGATCCAGCGGGTGGCGTTGATGAAGTCCACCGCGTAGTTGTTGTGCTCCTCGATGCCCGTGGCGATCGCGAAGATGTTGGGGTCGAAGATGATGTCCTCGGGCGGGAAGTCGAGCTCATCGACCAGGATGTTGTACGCCCGCTCGCAAATCTCGATCTTGCGCTCGTAGGTGTCGGCCTGGCCCTTCTCGTCGAAGGCCATCACCACGGCTGCCGCGCCGTAGCGCTTGACCAGCTTCGCGTGCTGCTTGAAGGCGTCAACACCTTCCTTCATCGAGATGGAGTTGACGATGCCCTTGCCCTGGATGCAGCGCAGGCCGGCCTCGATCACGTCCCACTTGGAGGAGTCCACCATGATCGGCACGCGTGCGATGTCGGGCTCGCTGGCAATCAGTTGCAGGAACCGCACCATCGAGGCCTTGCTGTCGAGCATCGCCTCGTCCATGTTGATGTCGATGACCTGCGCGCCGTTTTCGACCTGCTGGCGCGCCACGGCCAGCGCTTCCTCGAACTTGCCGTTCAGGATCATGCGGGCGAATGCTTTGGAGCCCGTGACGTTGGTGCGCTCACCGATGTTGACGAACAGACTGCCCGCGCCGATGGCCACCGGCTCCAGGCCGGAAAGCATCATGGGGGGAACGTGGGCTTCTCGCATCTCTCACCTTGTGTTCAACGGGGGGTTGTTACAGGTGAGCGCGGTTGAATCATTCCAAGCCTGACGTAGGCCATTTGCCTCAACGCTGCAGCGCTCCTTGGAGAGGCACTATTCTAAAGCCAGCGATGGAACTGTAGCGCCCCGCTCGTCACTCATTGGGCATCGATGCAATACGCACCGTTCTCAATGCAGCCCGCAGAGACCCGTGGCATGGCTTCTGCTTACAGCACAACAGTCTCCTTGGTTGGGCATCTTGCAAGTTTCTTCAGCCCAACCACCTCGCATCCCCGGGACGGGCAGGTCCCGGGGATTTTTTCTGCGGGCTCAAAGGGGAAGGTCGGCCTTCTTGAGGGTGCGCAGCACAAAGCTCGACTTGCTGTGCCGGATGCCCTTGATTTTGTAGAGCCGCTCGCGCAGCAGTCGTTCATAGTCGCGCGTGTCCTTCACGGCCACGCGCAGAAGGTAGTCGTACTCGCCCGACACCAGGTAGGCCTCGATCACTTCGGGAATCGCGGCCAGCGTCTCGCCGAATTTTTCCAGCGTGTTGTCGGAATGGCTGTCCAGCGTGACTTGCACCATAACGGTGTCAGTGAAGCCCAGTGCTTGCGCGTTCAGGCGAACCGTGTAGCCCTCGATCACGCCCGCGGCTTCGAGCTTGCGGATTCGCTCCCAACACGGGGAGCTGGACAGGCCAACGGCTTGGCCGACTTCCTGCAAGCTGGCGCGGGCGTTGGCTTGAAGCACCTTGAGGATTTTCCGGTCGATTTGGTCCATGCGGAAGGATTATCTGCTGTAGGCTTGCGTACAGCAAATTTATCCGAGTTGCGATGACAACACCAGAAAAACGGGAAGACTTTCGCCAGCCAAACACGCAAACTTGCCTGCATGACGGATGCGCTTATCGGCGACTCTGAATGACAAGGCGCCAGCGGGTTACCGCCCGCTGGCGGGCTTGATGGGACTATCAGCTCAGTGGGCATCTGCGATAGCAATGTTCCGTCGCCGGCATCCTCAACTCGTGTTGCTCGATGCGCAAGCGCAGCGGATAGGCCTGCACACTGGGAGTAGAAGGTGTGCGCCCGCATTACTCGACCGTGTAGAACCCCGGCGCTAATGGGTGCCACCATTTCGATGTTGACCATATCGCTGGGCACCGGGTATTTACCTGGCCTTTGGGTGGTGGCAAGTACCGTCCTCACCCATGCGCCGCTGCCATCTTGCGTATAGGCCACCAGCTTCTTGTTCAGATACCGCTCGGGTGCGTTGGCGGGGAAAATGTAGTTGGCCCCCAGTTGCTTGGTGCTCAACTGATCGAATTGGCCGTCGGCCAGGATGGCGTATTGCGGCGCGCCAGCCAAGACGAGGCTCAAGGCCGCGGGCGTGGCTGGAAATTCGACGGAGGGAGCGTTTTGCACCACACACACTTTGACGGTGATGGCTGTCCGCGGGGTCGTAAACAACAGCGTTGTGAACTCATGCTGGACTGAAGCACTGGCTCCCGCCAGCACGGAATCCGTCATTGAGAATGTTCGAACCCCAGCAGGGCAATTGGCGGCGGATGTGGCGGCTGTTTGCGTCCCTGGCGCGGTCAGCGTGGCGGGTGCCTCGTCGGGCGCCGGCGCAGCGCTGGTTTCGCTGTCGTCACCACCGCCGCCGCCGCAGCCACTCATGGCGATTGCGGAAAACAATGCGCCGCGAATGTCGCAGGTCGCCAGTGCGTTGTCTTGTAGACCACTGAGTCTTGTGTAGGTCGCGTTGACGCTGTCCAGGCAAGTCCTTTCTCCATTGCAGGCCTGGCGCTGGTCTGCGAGGGCCTGCCACTGCGTGCTGGTCAGATAGTTGTTCAGAACCTCGTTGTAGGCGCTGGCCGCGCCTGCGGTTCCGCCCGCAGCTGCACCGATGCCGGCCGCGATCGCGGTGGTGAGCGCCTCGGCCGCAACACCCGTCACGCCTGCATCCTTGATCTGCTGCGCAATGACTGGCGTGAGACTCGTACTCAGGCCGGTGCCCAGCGCACCCGCGACTCCGCCACCCAGTGCGCCGATGACGCTGTGGCCCGCGACGCGACATGCACCGCTGGCACTCCAGCACGCAGCCTCTTCGGAAGTCTTGGCGTTTACCTGTTGTTCATTCGCATATCTGCCCCACGCACTGCTGGCCGCCGATCCAAACGCTGCCGTGATCTGCGTCTGCACCTGCACGTCGGCCATCAACTGCGTACCGCTCCAGGACAGCGGGCAACACGGTGACCGTCCAGAGCGGCGGCGACACCACGATCTGCTCAGGGAGCAGTCATGGATTCGTCAGACAGGACTAACGCGGGGTCAGGCCGCTTCCTTGTAGAAGAAATCGCGCTGGCGCGAGCGCGCGGGCAGGGGCGAGATGGCCTCGCGGATCGCCCCGATGTGGTCCGGCGTAGTGCCGCAGCAGCCGCCCACGATGTTGACGAGCCCTTCGGCCGCGAACTCGCGCAGCAGCCGCGAGGTGACATCGGGTGTCTCGTCGAAGCCCGTTTCGGATAGCAGCTGATGAAAGTATCCGGCGCCGCGCGGCTGAGCTCCTGGATGTATGGGCGCATCAGCGCTGCGCCGAGCGCGCAGTTCAGGCCCACGGCCAGCGGGCGCGCGTGGCGTACGCTGTACCAGAAGGCAGTGACGGTCTGGCCGGAGAGTATGCGGCCGGAGGCGTCCGTTACGGTGCCACTGATGATGAGTGGCAGGCGCTCGCCCGATTTTTCGAAATATTCGTCGATCGCGAACAGCGCGGCCTTGGCGTTGAGCGTGTCGAAGATGGTTTCGACCAGCAGCAGATCGGCACCGCCTTCGGTCAGGGCCTGCACCTGCGTGTAGTAGGCGGCGCGCAGCTGCTCGAAGTCGACGTTGCGCGCGGCCGGATCGTTCACGTCCGGGCTGATGCTTGCGGTCTTGGGCGTTGGGCCCAGTGCGCCGGCAACGAAGCGCGGCTTGTCGGGCGTGGAGAACTTGTCCGCGGCGGCGCGCGCGATCTTCGCGGAAGCCAGGTTCATCTCGAAGGCAAACTCGCCCAGGCCGTAGTCGTCCTGCGCGATGCTGGTCGCGCCGAAGGTGTTGGTCTCGATGATGTCGGCACCCGAGGCGAGGTAACCTTCGTGGATGTCGCGGATCACGTCGGGCCGCGTGATGCTGAGCAGGTCGCCGTTGTTCTTCAGGTCCTTGGGGTGGTCCTTGAACCGGTCGCCGCGGTAATCGGCCTCGGTCAGCTTGAAGCGCTGAATCATCGTGCCCATGGCGCCGTCGAGGATCGCGATGCGTTGCTCGAGGATGCCTGGCAATGCCTGGCCACGGGTATAAATGATCGGCTTCATGATGGCCTCATTGTAGGGAAGCGCCCGATTTCCCCGGACAATACGGGCCATCTTGCTGTCAACCGCACCCGCCCCCCAATCCATTCTCCACGAGATCTTCGGCTACGACCAGTTCCGCGGGCCGCAGGCGGCCATCGTGGACCATGTCGTTGCCGGCGGCGACGCCCTGGTGCTCATGCCCACCGGCGGCGGCAAATCGCTGTGCTACCAGATCCCGGCCATCGCGCGGCAGCGTGCCGGCCATGGCGTCACGGTCGTCGTGTCGCCATTGATCGCGCTGATGCACGACCAGGTCGGTGCCCTGCACGAGGCGGGCGTAGAGGCCGAGTTCCTGAATTCGACGCTGTCGGGCGAGCAGGCCAACGCTGTCGAAAAGCGCATGTTGCGCGGCGAGATCACGCTGCTGTATGCCGCGCCCGAACGCGTGACCACGCCCCGCTTCCTGGCACAGCTCGATTCGCTGTACGAGCGCGGAAAGCTCAGCCTGTTCGCGATCGACGAGGCGCATTGCGTAAGCCAATGGGGCCATGACTTCCGCCCGGAATACCGCGCCCTCACCGTGCTGCACGAGCGCTACGCATCGGTGCCGCGCATTGCGCTCACGGCAACGGCCGATGCGATCACGCGCGAGGACATCCTAGAGCGACTGCAGCTGGAGAACGCGCGCCAGTTCATCAGCAGCTTCGACCGGCCCAACATCCGCTACACCATCGTCGAGAAGAAAGACGCGACCACCCAGTTGCTGCGGTTCATCGAGGGCGAGCACGAAGGCGAAGCGGGCATCGTCTATTGCCAGTCGCGCAAGCGCGTAGAGGACATCGCGCAGACGCTGAGCGGGCAGGGCATCCGCGCGCTGCCGTACCACGCCGGGCTCGATGGGCAAGTGCGCCAGGCCAACCAGGACCGCTTCCTTCGCGAGGACGGCATCGTGATGGTCGCCACCATCGCCTTCGGCATGGGGATCGACAAGCCGGACGTGCGCTTTGTCGCCCACCTCGACATGCCCAAGAACATCGAGGGCTACTACCAGGAGACGGGCCGGGCGGGGCGCGACGGCTTGCCTGCCGCGGCCTGGATGGCCTACGGCCTGCAGGACGTGGTGAACCAGCGCCGCATGATCGATGAAAGCCCCGCGGGCGAGGAGTTCAAGCAGGTGATGCGCGGCAAGCTCGATGCGTTGCTGGCGCTGGCCGAGGCGACGGATTGCCGGCGCGTGCGGCTGCTGGGCTACTTCGGGGAAGAGTCCACACCCTGCGGCAATTGCGACAACTGCCTGCATCCACCCGACATCTGGGACGGCACGGATGCCGCGCGCAAGCTTCTGTCAACGATCTATCGCGTGCAGCAGCAAAGCGGCATCAGCTTCGGCGCGGGCCATGTGATGGACATCCTGCGCGGCAAGAAAACCGAGAAGGTCGCGCAGTTCGGACACGAGCGCCTGACCACCTTCGGCATCGGCGCGGAGTTCAGCGAGGCGCAGCTGCGCGGCGTCTTGCGTCAGCTGATCGCCACCGGTGCCTTGTCGGTAGACGGACAGGCCTTCAATACGCTCAAGCTGACCGACGGTTCCCGTGCTGTCCTCAAGGGTGAGACTGCGGTGCAGTTGAGAGAGTCGGTCTCGGCACCCGCGGAGTCCAGGCGGCGCAAGTCAGCGACGAAGTCACGACCTGCAAGGCATCAGCGGCCTGGGTGCGAAGAAGCTGGAAGCTTACGGGGAAGAGGTGCTGCGCGTCGTCAACGCGTAGCTACTGCATGAACCCGATGCTGCGCGCCTCGCGCACCTCGGGCTTGATGCGGTGCTCGGCTTCGAGCTGTTCCAGGAACTCCGCAACGGAGAACTCCGCGGCCAGGATGTCCACCTGGCGCTTCACGGCCGCGAAATCGCCGGGGCAAAGCTGGTCCATCTTCCCGAGCCGGGTCTTCGCGTCGTCGGTGAACAACGATGCGTCCCCCGCCAGCGCTTCCGTCACGAACATCTTCTCGCGCTGCACCGCCGTGAGCGGCTTGAACCGGATCTTGAACGTGAAGCGCCGCAGCGCCGCCTGGTCGATGCGGTCCATGAGGTTCGTCGTGCACACGAAAATGCCGTTGAAGCGCTCCATGCCCTGCAGCATCTCGTTGACCTCCGTCACTTCGTAGGTGCGCTGCGCGCCGCGGCGGTCCTGAAGGAAGCTGTCGGCCTCGTCCAGCAGCAGCACGGCCTTCTCGTTCTCCGCCTCGCGGAACATGCCGGCCATGTTCTGCTCGGTTTCGCCGACGAACTTGCTCATCAGGTCGCTCGCCTGCTTGATCAGCAGCGGCTTGTCCAGGTTCTTGGCGATGTGCTCCGCAAGCGCCGTTTTTCCGGTGCCGGGCGCACCGTAGAAGCAGAGCGTGCCGTGGCCGCGCGCCTTGAGCGCCGCAACGATGCGGGGCAACTCGAAACGCGTTTCGACGTTGAGCATGTCCAGGTCGTAAGTGGTCACGCTGCGGCGCGCGCCAGCGTCCTGGGGGCGGTTGCCCAGCGCCTGGTCGGAGTTTCGCAGCTGCCGCTCGATCAGGCTTTCCATCGAGCTGCCGTCCGCGCTGGCCAGCCCGGCGAAGCGCACCGCGGTTCGGATCTGCGCCGGCGTCAGCCCCTTGCGCTCCGTCAGCTTGCCGACGAAGTCATCGGTCACCGTCACACCTTCCAGTGTCTTGCGCACGAGGCCTTCGCGCGCGCCGGGCGGCGGCGACTTGAGTTCGAGGTGGTAAGCGAATCGGCGGCGAAACGCGGGGTCGATCTGCTCGATGCGGTTGGTGACCCAGATCGTCGGCACGGCGTTCGACTCCAGGATCTGGTTGACCCAGGCCTTACCGCTGACACTGCTATTGGGTGGCGCCACGACCTGCTCGGCACGCGCCATCAATTGCGCGGCCTCGCTGGAGATCGGCGGGAACACATCCTCTACCTCATCGAACAGCAGCGCGGCCTGTGCGCTGCCCTTCAGGAACACCTGCGCGATCTGCAGGGAGCGGTAGCGGTCCCGGCCGGACAGCGAGTTGCCGTCCCGGTCGGCGTACTCCACCTCGAACAACTCCAGCCCCGCCGCTTGCGCGACGACCTTGGCGAGCTCGGTCTTGCCGGTGCCCGGCGGGCCATAGAGCAGGACGTTCACGCCCGGCTCCTTGCGGGTGACAGCGTTGCGCAGCAAGGCGCAGAGAACATGCGCATCGTCTTCCACGAAACTGAAATCCTGCAACGCCAGCGAACTCTTGGCCGACGGGCGCGTGAACACCGCCATCAGCTCGTTCTGGTCGCGGTATTCGCGCATC
The DNA here is from genome assembly GCA_029237735.1 of Ramlibacter sp. GTDB lineage: Bacteria > Pseudomonadota > Gammaproteobacteria > Burkholderiales > Burkholderiaceae_C > Ramlibacter. Next base: position 7,967 of record JAQZBU010000064.1, read on the forward strand.
AGCACAGGGGGCAGCTTCTCGCTGACCTTCATCAGGTCCGCCAGGTCGGTGATGTTGTGTTCGGAGATCAGGTTTTCGACCAGGCCGATGCGCTCCAGGCGCGAGCCGGCGCGCAACGCCTCGCCGACCTCGATGGCGTTCACGCCCGCGATCTCGGCGATGGCTGCGTACGCCTCGGGCGCGTTATTGACCTTGAACTCCACCAGGATGCTGCGCAGGTCGCGCTGGTAGCGCGCGAGCGTGCCGTAAAGAAGCAGGGCCCGCTCGGCCTTGTTCAACTGCAGCAGGCCCGAAAGCGCGTCGATGTTCTTTTCCACCAGCGTGGAATGCTTCTTGAGTGCGTGCGTGAGCCAGTCACCAGTCACGGCCAGCACCGACAGCAAGTCCTTGGGCTGGTCTTTCGCGTACTCGTCCAGGTAGAAGAAAAGCGTGCCTTCTTCATAAGGGCCGCGCCATACGCCGTGCCTGTCGAGGAACTCCGGGGTGGTGAGCTGTTCGTGGCCGCGCCAGAACTCGTTGTCCTTGCAGCGGCGCGCAAGGAACTCGCGCAGCCGGGCCAGCGCGGGCGCGGGCCACACCAGGTGGCGGCCTGCCAGGGACAAGAGGCCGTTCAGGTCGCGGCGCACGTTGAACTTGCCGCCTTGCTTGGCGGCCAGCGTCAGTACGAAATGCGAACACATCAAGTCCAGCACCGGCGCGTCCTTGAGACCCGGCGAGGGGAGCAGCTGCAAATCCACCGAACGCTTGACCATGGGGAAGGCCTCCAGGACCCGTTGCGCGCCCTTACGATAACGCGAGTTGATGCTACATGGAAGACGCCGGGTATGGGGAAACCCCACACTTTGGTCTTTTGGCGTGGCATTTCCGGCCGACAATTCCGCCCATGATCGAACTTGCCGACATTCGCGCCGCCGCCGCCCGCTTACAGGGGCACGTGCTGAACACGCCATGTGTGGAATCGCGGACCATTTCCCAGATCGCCGGGGCGCAGGTGTTCCTGAAGTTCGAGAACCTGCAGTTCACGGCGTCGTTCAAGGAGCGCGGCGCTTGTAACAAGCTCGCCCAACTCAGCGATACGGAACGCAAGCGGGGAGTGATCGCCATGAGCGCCGGCAACCACGCGCAAGGCGTCGCCTACCACGCGCAGCGCCTGGGCCTGCACGCGGTGATCGTCATGCCGCGCTTCACGCCGGGCGTGAAGGTCGAGCGCACGCGCAGCTTCGGTGCCGAGATCGTGCTGCATGGCGACACGCTGGATGAGTCGCGCAGCCACGCGCTGGCGCTGGCAGCCGAGCGGCAGCTCATCTTCGTGCATCCGTACGACGACGAAGCGATCATCGCCGGCCAAGGGACCGTGGGCATCGAGATGCTGGAAGCCGTTCCCTCGCTGGACACGCTGATCGTGGCCGTGGGCGGGGGCGGCCTCGTCGCCGGCATTGCCGTGGCGGCAAAGGCGCTGAAACCCGGCATCGAGGTGATCGGAGTGCAGACGCTGCGCTTCCCCAATATGTATAACGCGGTGAAGCACCAGTCGCTGCCCCAGGGCGGCAGCACCATCGCGGAAGGCATTGCGGTTGGAACGCCGGGCCGCCTCACGCAGGCGATCATTGAAAGACACGTGGACGACATGGTCTTGGTGGACGAGGGCGATATAGAGCAGTCCATCGTCATGCTGCTGGAAATCGAAAAGACGCTGGTCGAGGGCGCGGGCGCCGCCGGCCTGGCCGCGCTCCTCAAGGAGCCACAGCGCTACCAGGGCCGCAAGGTCGGGCTGGTGCTGGGCGGCGGCAACATCGACCCGTTGCTGTTGGCGGCGATCATCGAACGAGGCATGGTTCGGGCCGGCCGGCTGGCGCGGATCCGGGTCAGCGCACGGGATGTGCCCGGTTCGCTGGCAAAGATCACAGGCATCGTCAGCGAAGCGGGCGCCAACATCGATGAAGTGCACCACCAGCGCGCGTTCACGATGCTCGCCGCGCAGAACGTCGAGATCGAACTGGTCATCCAGACGCGCGGACGCGACCATATCCAGGGTGTGCTGGATGCCCTGCACACAGGCGGCTTTTCAGCCCAGGAGCAATGATGGACAACGAAACCCTGCAATCGGCCCTGCCGGAATACTTTGCCCCCTGGGTGCAGGCGCTGGGCCTGAAGGTGGAGAGCTTCGACGCAGACAGCGTCACGGCGCGCCTGCCGCAGCACCCGCAGCTTTCACGCGTCGGCGGCATGCTCTGCGGCCAGGCCATGATGGCCGCGGCCGACACGGCCATGGTGCTGGCGCTCATCAATCACTTCGGCGAGTTCAGGCCCTGCACCACCGTGCAGATGAACACCAGCTTCCTCAAGCCCCTGGCGGGCCAGGGTGGCCTGGTGCAGGCGCGGGTGTTGCGCGCAGGCAAGTCGCTGGCGTTCGGGGAGATCGATATCCGGGGCGCCAACGACGGCAAAAGCGTCTGCCGAGCCAGCGTCACTTATGCGCTGCTATGACAGCCCTTGCTAAAATCACTGCAAGTCCGAACACAGCACCCAAGGAATTCCCGATGTCCACCACCGAACCCCGCCATAGCCACGGCGACGCGAACGAGCCAAGAGACGCGATGGAGTCCGTCGTGCACGCCATGCCGATCGTGCTGCCCGTGATGGGCGGCGTCCTCATGTTCCTGCTGGCCTTCATCGCCGTTTACATGGCTTGAGTCAGTGCAGCCGCGGTGGCTTCCTTCACCGGCATGATGTGAACGGCCTCCGGGGCGATTGCCAGCCGCAGCCAACGCCCTGCTCCCGCGTCCAGCGCCCGCAGCTGGGCGGTTGAAAGATTCAGCGTCACCCGCTCTCCGGGCAGCTTCTCCGGCTCCAGCGTACACAAGCTGGTTTCCCCCAGTGCCAGCAGCTCGAGGATCTGGCAGCGCAAGGTGTTGCCCTCCCTCTCGCCATCGGGCAGGAGGTCGATGCGCTCTCCCGCGATCACCCACGTAACCGACGCACCGTCAGGAATCCGGTTCTTGTCCTGCACGCGCAGCGCGACCGTGGCGTCACCGCCCCACTGCAGCTTTCCCCAGCCGGGCTCCTGCTTGAAGAAACGTCCCTTGAAATGGTTGTGAATGCCCATGAGCTCGGCCACCCGGGCATTTCGGGGGCTGGCGAAGACATGGGCCGGCGTGCCCGTCTGCAAGGTCTTGCCGGCGTCCAATATCACCACCCTGTCCGCCAGGCGCCGCGCTTCGCCGAGATCATGCGTGACAAGCACCATGGGCGTTGAAAGCGTTTCACGCAGCGTCGCCAGTTCTCGGTAGAGCGCCTGACGCGCCGATGCGTCCACGGCCGAAAACGGCTCATCCAGCAGCAGGACCCGCGGCTCACGCGCGAGCGCTCGCGCCAATGCGACGCGCTGCTGCTGGCCACCGGAGAGCTGGGCCGGACGCCTCCCCTCCAACCCGGCCAGGCCCAGGCGCTCGAACAGCTCCCGGATGCGCCGGGGTGGCAATGCAGGCCCCGCCGCGAGGGACACGTTGGACAAGGCGCTCAGGTGCGGGAACAAGGCGTAGTGCTGGAAAACGAGGCCCGCGTGACGCCGCTGCGGCGCCAAGTCGATCGAGCGTTCGCTGTCGAACCACGCGTCGTCGCCCACGCTGATGCGCCCGCGCAACGTCCGGCTGCGCAACAAGCCCGCCACCGCGCGCAAGAGGCTGGTCTTGCCGCTGCCGGAGGGACCCACCAGCGCTACCAGCTCACCCGGTGAGCAGTCGAACGACGCGTCCAGCCGCATCGGCGAGGTGTTCTGCAGCGTGACATCGAGCTTGCCCATACCGGCTACCGCTCCTGCAGCGGTCGGCGGCGGTCGGCGGCGAACACCAGCGCGACCGCAACCAGCGACGCTGCGACGAGCGCCAGCGCCATGACGTGCGCGGCCGCCAGGTCGAACGCCTGCACTCGGTCATAGATGGCGATGCTCAAGGTTCGCGTTTCCCCTGGAATGCTTCCGCCCACCATCAGGACGACGCCGAACTCACCCAATGTGTGCGCGGCTGTCAAGGCGACACCGCCGAGCAGACCGGGCCAGGCCAGCGGCAGTTCGATTTTCACAAAAGTGCGCCACGCGCCCAGGCCCGACACCCACGCCGCCTCCCGCAGCGAATTCGGTATGGCGGCAAATGCACGCTGAATAGGTTGGGCCATGAACGGCAAGTTGATCAGCAGGCTGGCCACCAACAGCCCCTCGAAACTGAAGACGAGCCTCAGGTCCAGCCGCTGCGCCAGCCAAGCGCCGAGAGGCGAGCCCTGGCCGAATGCCAGCAACAAATAGAAGCCGATCACGGTGGGGGGCAGCAGCAAGGGAAGCATCAGCAGGGCCTCGGCAATAGGTTTGCCGCGCCAAGATGTGAACGCAAGCCAGCGCGCCAGTGCGACACCGGGCGGTAAAAGCAGCACGGCCGTCAGCAGGGCGAGCAGAAGCGAGACACGGGCGGCTTGCCAATCCATGGCCGCGATTGTGACCGAGCGGGGCTGCGCCTCATCCGGCCGCGAAGCCGAAGCGCTCGAAGACTTGCCGCGCCGCGGACCCTTGAAGGAAGCTGTAGAACTCCTCAGCGCCGGGCCGCGCGCCCTTCAGGAGCACCATGCGCTGGCGCAGCGGCTCATGCAAGTGCGTCGGCAGCACGATGTGTCGCGCCAGCCGGCCCACCTCGGGCGCCAGCGCCAAGGACAGCGCGGTGATGCCTGCCTGCGCCGCGCCGCTGGTGACGAACTGAGTCGCCTGGGCGATGTTTTCCCCCAGCACCAGCTTTGCGCGCGCCATGTCCCACAAACCCAGCCGCTCCAGGGCCTGCCGGGCGGCGCGCCCGTAAGGCGCGTGCTGCGGGTTGGCTATGGCGAAATGCTTCACCTGGGGCCAAGCCTCGCGCAGCCCGCTCAACGCGGCGTCGAGGGGAACGGTCGAGCCTTTCGGCACCAGCGCGGCAATGCGACCCATCGCGTACAAAAACCCGCGGCCCTGCGCGAGACCCGACGCGGCCAGTTGGAAGACGAAGTCCTCATCGGCCGACATGTAAAGGTCCACCGGCAACCCTTGGCGGATCTGTTGCGCGAACTGTCCCGAGGAGCCGAGGTTCAGTTCGATACCTTGCCCGGATTGGCGCCGGTATTGGTCCGCGAGCTCAGCCAGCGCGAACTTCAGGTCACTGGCGGCTGCCACCCGCACCTTCTCGCGCGACGGCAGGGCGGCGCCAGCGCCAACGCCGCTTGCCGCACTCGCCACCAACAGGTTCAGAAATCCGCGCTTGCGCATGGCATTAGCTCCCGAACGGTAAAAACACTAGTTGCATAACCTCATGCAAGTTTTGCATTGTTTTCGGACTTTTCGCGGGCACATGCCTTGTCCCCATCCCTAGAATTAGGTGAACCAGCTGACCCGCGGATGTGAAACACCTTTCACGCCCCACCCGTTGCCCACCCCGCAACCCCGCCTGTCGCTTGGCCGAGCCCGGTTTCAAAAAGGCATCCGTTGGCCACCTCCCGCCCCAGCTCCTTTTTGAAATCAGGTTTAACTTTAGGAGCCATGGATGAATTCTCCGGTGATGCAGGGGCTGAATTTGAACACCCCGTCCTACGTCAAGAACGCCCGGTTGATCGCCTGGGTTGCCGACATGGCCGCCCTGTGCAAGCCGGAAAGCATCTACTGGTGCGACGGTAGCGAGGAAGAATACGACGCGCTGTGCGCCCAGCTGGTCGAGGCCGGTACCTTTCGCAAGCTCGATCCGGTCAAACGTCCGAATTCGTACCTGGCCTGCTCCGACCCGAACGACGTGGCCCGCGTCGAAGACCGCACCTTCATCTGCTCGCAAAAGAAAGAGGACGCCGGCCCCACCAACAACTGGATGGCGCCGGCCGAGATGCGCGCCACGCTCGCGCCGCTATTCGACGGCTGCATGCGCGGCCGCACCATGTACGTGGTGCCGTTCTCGATGGGCCCGCTGGGCTCGCACATCTCGCACATCGGCATCGAGCTGACCGACAGCGCCTACGTGGCCGTGAACCAGAAGATCATGACCCGCATGGGCAAGGCGGTTTACGACGTGCTGGGCGTGAACGGCGAGTTCGTACCATGCATGCACACCGTCGGCGCGCCGCTGCAAAGTGGCCAGCAGGACGTGAAGTGGCCCTGCAACAAGACCAAGTACATCGTCCACTACCCCGAGACGCGCGAGATCTGGTCATATGGCTCCGGCTATGGCGGCAACGCCCTGCTGGGCAAGAAGTGCTTCGCGCTGCGCATCGCCTCCACCATGGGGCGCGACCAGGGCTGGCTGGCCGAGCACATGCTGATCCTTGGCGTAACCAACCCGCAAGGCAAAAAGTACCACGTGGCCGCGGCCTTCCCCAGCGCCTGCGGCAAGACCAACTTCGCGATGCTGATCCCGCCCAAGGGCTTCGAGGGCTGGAAGGTCACCACCATCGGCGACGACATCGCCTGGATCAAGCCGCAATCCGACGGCAGGATGTACGCGATCAACCCCGAAGCCGGTTATTTCGGCGTGGCCCCCGGCACGAACACGCAGACAAACCCCAACTGCATGGCCAGCCTCGACAAGAACGTGATCTTCACGAACGTCGCTCTCACCGATGACGGCGACGTCTGGTGGGAAGGCATGGGCCCCGCGCCCGCGCACCTGACCGATTGGCAGGGCAAGGACTGGACGCCTGAACTGGCCAAGGAGACTGGCGCCAAGGCCGCTCACCCCAACGCGCGTTTCACCGTGGCCGCGATCAACAACCCGGCGCTCGACAGCGCCTGGGACGACGCGGACGGCGTACCCATCGACGCGTTCATCTTCGGCGGCCGCCGCTCGACCACCGTGCCGCTGGTGACCGAGGCGCGCAACTGGATGGAGGGCGTCTACATGGCCGCCACCATGGGCAGTGAGACCACCGCGGCGGCAGCCGGCCAGCAAGGCGTTGTTCGGCGCGACCCTTTCGCGATGCTGCCGTTCTGCGGCTACAACATGTCCGATTATTTCCAGCATTGGCTGGACCTGGAGCACAAGCTCGAGGCCAGCGGACACACGCTGCCGAAGATTTTCTGCGTCAACTGGTTCCGCAAGGGCGAGGACGGCAAGTTCGTATGGCCTGGGTATGGCGAGAACATGCGTGTTCTCAAGTGGATGATTGACCGGATCGAGGGCCAGTCGGCCGGGCACGAACACCTGTTCGGCCTGAGCCCCGCCTATGAGGACATCAACTGGACCGGCCTGGAGTTCAGCCCGGCGCAGTTCAAAACCGTGACCAGCATCGACAACGAAGCCTGGCAAAAGGAACTCCAGCTTCATACCGAGCTGTTCCAGCAGCTCGCCTACCACCTGCCCCGCGAGTTGAGCGAGACAAAAGCGGAGATCGAGAAACGGCTCGCGGCCTGAACCAGCTGGCCACCCCCAATGGAAAAGCCACCGCAAGCGGTGGCTTTCTCATTTCTGGCGAGGCCTAAAGGGATCAGTCGCGCCAGGGTTTGAGCTTGTACGGGACAGTCGCCGGGAGGCGCGAGCGCAACCCGGCCAGCCGGCGCTTCTCGCGCCTCTTGACGGCGATCCGGACGGACCAGGCGTCGAGCACGGCCAACCAGGAATCCGGAAGGCGGTGCAGCACCTGGACGAGCCAACTGTTGTGGGCAAGTGTCCCCATGGCGCCCACCTTAGTAGTAGCGCCCGACATCGCGCAGCGCGTCGGCGCTCATTGCGCGGCTGATATCGGCCATGACGCGCGCGTCCGTCAGCGCCAGGTTCCAGAGCTTCTCGTCTTCGGCTGCCTGCTTGCGGGCTGCGGCCCAGCGCTTCGCACCAGCGCGCACTGCAGCGGCAGCGCGCTTGGCGGGTGCGGCGAACAGCGCGATCGCAGCGAAGGCGACGGCCCACATCACGATCCACGCAGCGAGGAGGTGGCCCTCGGTCCAGGTATCGATGACCTGGTTGGCCACGACCATCAAGGCGGCGACGATGGCGCCCAGCAACATGGTGGCCCCGGCGCGGGTAGCGTCGAAGCGGCTTGCGGCGTGCTGGATATTGCTGATGACGCGCTCGGCGCGGACCACGCCGGGATGCTCGACGGGATAGTCTACGTGGACGAAGCTGGTCATGATTTCTTCCCCTTTTCAAACGCTTGTGGCGAAATTGCCGGAGGGCGTAAGCGAATACTAGGGTTTATCCTGATATTTCGCTAATTTAGATTCATGATGACTATCATTCAGGAGAATGATGAAAGCCCCCAACTTCCGGACGCTCGACCTCAACCTGCTGCGCGTCTTTGACGAGGTGATGCGCGAGCGCAACCTGACAAGGGCGGCCCGCAACCTGGCGATGACCCAGCCGGCCGTCAGCAATGCGCTGAACCGGCTGCGCGATTCCGTGGGCGACAAGCTGGTGGTTCGTAGCGGGTATGGCGTGGAACCGACCCCGCGGGCGCTGGTTTTGTGGCCTGCAATCGGCGACGCCCTGCGCCAGATGGAAGCCTCGCTCACCCCGGGTGACTTCGTGGCATCCGAGGCGACGAATACTTTTGTGTTGGGAATGGCCGACGCGACGGCGGCGGAACTCGTGCCGGGCCTGGTGGAAATCATCGAGCGCGATGCGCCCGGGGTGTCGATGCGCGTCCTGCCGCTGACCACCCGCGACCCGCGCGGGTTGCTCGATGAAGGGCAGATGGACCTGGCCGTCGGATTCTTCCCGGCCGTGCTGGCCGATCTGACGGCGCAGGCGCAGTCCGGCGGGATGGCCGCATTCGACCACCAGCGCCTCTTCGCGGGCGAATATGTCTGCGTGATGCGCAAAGGCCATCCGTTGGCCAGCGGGCCGTTCACGGTCAAGCGCTACTGCTCGGCGCACCACCTGCTCGTGAGCTTTTCCGGACGGCCCTTCGGTTTCGTGGACGAATCGCTCGCCGCGCTGGGTCGCAAGCGCCGCATCGTGCTCACCGTGAACCAGTTCTTCACCGCCGGGCGCGTTGTGGTGAGCTCGGACCTGCTTACCGTGCTGCCGCGCCATTTCGTCAACATCACCGGCATGGCGCACGAGTTCGTGTTGCGTGAACTGCCATTCGAAGTCGCGCCTGTACTTGTCGATTCGCTATGGCACAGACGCCAGGAGCAGCGCAGCGACCATGCGTGGCTGCGGCTGGCGGTGGCGGCTGCCGCCAACAAGGCGTTCGGCGAAGGGCGCGACTAGGCCCTGCGGCGACGCTATTCAGTTGCGGCAATGCGCGCCCGTGATGCGCCCTTGGTCGTTCCGTCGTGGTCCAGTTCGGCGAGCCGTTCGTTCAGGGCCTTGCCAATCTTCGTGGATGCATAGTCGGAAACGTGGTCGCTGAAGCTGTAGAGTAGCTTGTCGCCATCGTATGCGCCGCAAATGCCAGCCCCCATGTCGCACAGGTGCGGCATGGTTTCGAACACTGAAACCCTTGCAGGGTCGATGCTCACAACCTCGCGCAGAAGCTTGAGGTATTGCGCCGCCAGTTCATTCTGACGTTGAAGGGTGATGGTGCAACGCGAATCCGGTTTGCCGATCGACAAGAAGTCGGCGAGCGGGCTGGAAGCGGTTATCCGGGCATCGGCCATGCAGCGCTTGGGATCCGGCAGCGTCGGGTTGTCGACAACCAGGACCACCCGCTTGCCGGCGGCCAGCAGTTCGCGCACGTAAGCGCTCAACCCGCCATGGGCCGCTGGGTAATAGATGCTTGCGGGGAGATCCTCGATAGAGGAGTCGTTGCGCAGGTGAAAGAAAGCGCGCGCCGACGCGGCGAGCACCACGGTCTGCACGTGCGGGTTGCGTTGCACCGCCAGCAATGACAAGCGCGCCGGTCCACGGTATGTGCTGTAGTGGTCCGCATCGGAGACGACCGGAAGAACGCTGTCGTGGTGGGTGCTGCCGCCGATGAAGAGCCAGCGCCCGTCGGCGGTGGACGTCCGCACGATCCCCGCGAAAAGCGCCTCGGCCTTGCTGTCGCCGATCAAGGCGTATCTTTCGGTGCCCCGGGCATCGCGCGTACAGCGGCGAAACGCCTTGGCCTGTTCGGCGGGCAGCCGGCAGTCGTCGACGATCCACTCCCGCACATCGGGCGCGTTGCGTCCATCGCGGGTTGCAAAAGTCGGGTCGCGCGCGTTCACTTGCCTCGCAGCCCAGCCCTCATTGGCCTTCACGGTGACCCCGAGCACACCGACGAACACCATGGCCGCTGCCAGACCGATTGCCTTGGCGCGTCCGCGACCTCCGTGCCGGATCGGTTTCTCCACAACGGCATAGGTCAGCCACGCAAGGGCCAACGACGCCGCGAACAGAACTGCGCCCCTTGCGGCCGTCACGGGTGCATCGTTGCTGACGATCCTGAAGAATGACAGCAAGGGCCAATGCCAGAGATACAAAGGAAAGCTGACGAGGCCGATGCCCACGAGCGTCCGCCTGGACAGGACCAGCCGGTTGAAACTCGCGCCGGGGCCTGCGGAAATGATCAGGTAGGTGCCTGCTACCGGTAGCAAAGCTCTCCAGCCGGGGAACGATGCCCCCGGTTCAATGACCGCGAACGAGGCTGCCAGCAAGGCGATGCCCCCATAGGATCGCAGTTCGGATTCGCCTTTCGATTGGCTATCTGCCGCGGGGAGCTGCACCAGCAGTGCGCCGGCCATGAGCTCCCAGAAACGGAACCACGGAAGATAGAAGGCGGAGGGCTGGCTATGTGCGGTTACATACAGGCTGGCCGCGATGGAGGCAACCAGCAGCGCCACCGTCAGCCGCACACGGCCCGTTCGGCGCGCGCCCAGTGCCACGAGAAGCAGCGGCCAGACCAGGTAGAACTGCTCTTCGACGCCCAGGCTCCACAGGTGCAGCAAGGGCTTGGTTTCGGCGGCTGCGTCGAAGTAGCCGGTCTCGAGCCAGAGAACGATGTTCGACAGGAACCCCGCACCGGACGCGACGTGCGTGCCCAGCTGTTTGTATTCAGCGCTGTAGAGAAGCGCCCAGCCCATGGCCAGGCTCGCCAGCAAGACGATGATCAGCGCGGGAAAGATGCGGCGCACGCGCCGGCCATAAAACTCGCTGATCGAAAAGTTGCCGGCATCGACGCCGGCCAGGATGATCCCGGAGATCAGGTAGCCTGAAACGACGAAGAAAACGTCGACCCCGATGAAGCCGGCCGGGAAGGCCGCGGGAAAGAAGTGGTAAGCGATGACCGCGAGCACGGCAACCGCGCGCAGGCCGTCGATGTCGGGGCGGTATTGAAGCGGCGGGGGAGCCCCACGGTTCGCGATCCCGTCTACTGCAACCACATGGACAATCCTCCGTCGCCGGAGTCTAGCCTAGCGCACGACGCGCAAGTAAGCGTAGGCCGCGTCGCGCAGTTCCTGCGCTTGCTGGGGGCTGTAGCCCGCGCGGGCTTCGGCGCTTTCCATGAGGCGGCGGGCGACGCCGGTGGTTACCGGTGCGGCGGACAGAAGGCGGGTTAACTGGGCAAATAGGGTGTACATGGTGGGAGCCACTGGGGGCAAAGGACTATGGGGTCAGAATAAGGGTTTTCCCTAGGGTTGCAAGCCCAAACCGGCCACGCACTTGATGCAACTCACGCATGCAAGGACGCGCCGCGAACATAAAGGCCCGCCAAGCAAGTCAATAGTTCGCGAAAAACCCGCCATGCAGGCGCTATGCTCCGGCGATGAGCAGCTCGCGCATGCCAGCCCCCGCCGCCGCCGAGGCCGGTCCGTGGCTCGCGCATGTGGGCGAGGCCGTGGAAGAAATGCTCTGGGCATGGGACGCGAACAGCGGCCGCGTGCTCTATGCAAACGCCGCCTTCGAGCGCTTCTGGGGCCTGAGTGCCACCGATCTGAGTCCGGGCCGCGAGGCCCTGCTCGATCGGATCCATCAGGACGACCGAGAACGCATCCGCCAGGCCCGCGAGCGACTCGCGCATACCCCTTACACAGAGGAATACCGCGTGGTGCTGCCTGCGATGGGCGACAACCCCGGCCGCATGGCGCGCCTGCGCGAGCGGGCTTTCGCCAGCCCCGGGCAGGGCGGGAGCACCTGCGTCACGCATGTCGCTCGCGACGTGTCCTGGCAGTTCGACACCACCGCGCAGCTGCGCGAGGAAATCAGCCGCCGGACTGACGCCGAGCGCAACCTGAACGACGCCACCCAGCGGCTGCAGGCGATGCTCGCCAGCGCCAACGACGCGGTGGTGACCATCGACGAGCGAAGCAGCATCGTCGACTGGAACGCGGCCGCCGAGCGCATGTTCGGCTGGAGCCGCGCGGAGGCAGTCGGCCGAACGCTCACCGACCTGATCGTTCCGTCGGCCTTTCGACAGCCTCACCAAGAGGGCATGGAGCGGTTCCTGCGCGACGGCACGGCGCAAGTCTTCAACCGCCGCGTGGAGACCCTGGCGCTGCGCCGCAGCGGCGAGGAGTTCCACGCCGAGTTGTCCATCTGGCCCGTCAAGACAGGCGACGGCAACACCTTTAGCTCCTTCATCCGTGACATCTCGCGGCGCAAGGCCAACGAGAAGGCGCTGGCGGAATCCGAAGCCAAGTACCGCAAGGTGGTGGAGAACGTCAACGAGGGCATCCTGGTCACGGCCGCCGGGCGCATCCTGTACGCCAATCCGCGCGCGCTTGAACTGACCGGCCTGGACGATGAGACCGCGAAATCCAGGCCTTTCATCGAGTTCATCCACGCCGATGACCGCGAGCGCGTGCTGGGCAACCACCTGCGCCGGCTGAAGGGCGAGACGGTGGAGAACCACTACCAGTTCCGCGTGATACACCGTAGCGGTGATGTGCGCTGGCTGGAGATCAGCGCCGTGGTGTTCGAGTGGCAGGACGCGCCGGCCACGCTGAACTTCCTGATCGACGTCACGGAGCGGCGCCAGATCGAGCAGGACATGCGCGCCGCGCTGGCCCGCGAGCGCGAGCTGTCCGAGCTCAAGTCGCGCTTCGTGGCGGTGGCGTCGCACGAGTTCCGCACACCCCTGGCCGCGATCCTGTCGTCCATCGAGCTGCTCGACGACTACGCGCCGCGCCTGCCCGATATCGAGCGCAAGGAGATCGTCGGGCTGGTCAAGGACGCTGTCTGGCGCATGAACAGGATGATCGAGCAGGTGCTGCTGACCAGCAAGCTCGAGGCCGGCAAGTTCGCCTTCGAACCGCAAGCTCTCAGCATCCCCGATCTGCTGGCGCAGGTGGCTGCTGAAATGGATCAAGCCCATCACCAGGCCTCGCGAATCGCCATGCGCTGCGAGGGTGTCGAGCAAGTGCGCATGGTGGATGGCAAGCTGCTCAGCCACATCCTGGTGAATTTGCTGGGCAACGCACTGAAGTATTCGCCCCCCGACAGCGCGGTGTCATGCACTGCCACGGGCGACGGCCAAAGCCTGCTCCTGTCCATCGCCGATCGGGGCATCGGCATCCCTGCCGCCGACCTGCCTCGCCTCTTCGAGTCCTTCCATCGGGGCACGAATGTGGGCAATATCCCGGGCACGGGCATCGGCCTGCACATCGTCAAGGAATGCGTGGAACTGCACCTCGGCAGCATCCAGGTGCAAAGCGAGCCGGGGCAGGGAGCGACGTTCCACGTTCGGTTGCATGCGCCGCCGGCAAGCTGAAGGGCAGGACATGGGACGCATCCTCATCGTTGACGACGACGCCGCGCTTCTGCGGCTCTTGTCGCTGCGGCTCAGCGCGGAGGGGCACGAAGTGCTGGAGGCGGCCTCGGGCGAGGCCGCGCTGGCGCGGCTGGACCACGAGTTGCCACAATTACTGATCACCGACCTGCGCATGGGCGGTATGGACGGCCTGCAACTCTTCGAGGCCGTGCACCGCCGGCATCCGCTGCTACCCGTGTTGATCCTCACCGCGCATGGAACGATTCCCGACGCAGTCAAGGCCCTGCAGCGCGGCGTATTCGGTTATCTTGCCAAGCCCTTCGAGGCGCGCGGCCTGATGGCTGAGGTGAACCGTGGGCTGGCTGCATCGCAGGCGTTGGGCGCAAACATTCCGCTGGAGGGTTCCGACGAAACCGGTGAGGCGTGGCGCGAGTCGATGCTCACGCGCAGCCCCCGCATGCAGCAATTGCTGGTCGAAGCTCGCATGGTGGCGCAAAGCGACGCCTCGGTCCTGATCCAGGGCGACAGCGGCACGGGCAAGGAGCTGCTGGCGCGCGCCATCCACGCGGCCAGCGCGCGCGCACGTGCGAACTTCGTCGGCGTCAACTGCGGCGCAATTCCCGAGCACCTGGTCGAGTCGGAGCTCTTCGGCCACGTGAAGGGGGCGTTCACCGGCGCCGTGCGCGATCGCCCAGGCCTGTTTGTCGAGGCACAGCGCGGCACGATTTTTCTGGATGAGATTGCCGAGCTGCCGCTTTCGATGCAAGTCAAGCTGCTGCGCGTGCTGCAGGAGCGCGAACTGCGCCCGGTCGGTGGCGAGCGCGCGCTCAAGCTCGATGTGAGGGTGATCTGCGCCTCGCATCGCAAGCTGGAGGATGAAGTTGCGGCCGGGCGCTTTCGCGAGGACCTTTTTTATCGCCTGAACGTTGTCTGCCTGGCGCTTCCGCCCCTTGGCGCGAGGCGCGAAGACATCGCGTTGCTGGCGCAGCATTTCATGGCCACGCTGTCTCAACGCTACGGCAAGCCGGTGAACGGCTTCGCGCCGGGCGCGATCGAGCTGCTGATGGCCGCGCCCTGGCCGGGCAACGTGCGGCAGTTGCACAACGTGGTGGAGAAATGCGTCGTGCTCGCCACCGGTCCGTTGCTGGACTCAGGACTGGTGCAGAGAGCGCTTTCCAACCAGGCCGGCGAGATGCTGCCGTTCGACGAGGCGCGCCGCCAGTTCGAGCGCGATTACCTCACCCAGCTGCTGAAGCTCACGGCCGGCAACGTCAGCCAGGCCGCGCGCCTGGCTCAGCGCAACCGCACGGACTTTTACGCGCTGCTCGGGCGCCATCAGCTGGAGCCCGGAGCCTTCAAGCCGGACGCCTGAGGCAAGTCGCGGCAAGCCTGTCGGCATTGGCCGACAGCGCACATTGTTGTCCTGCGCGGGCTGCGGTGGCATCGCCGCGGCGGGCGTCTGCGTTCGCCGACACCGCGGCGTGCGTGCATTCCCGCAAGTCCTTGATTTCATTGAAGCGCGCGGCTGGCATGCGACTTGTATCTACAGCGTGCAGCAGATTCACCATTCCAGCGGCCGGCCACCGCTGCTTTCATCCCAACGACAGGAAGGCAATCATGACCCCGCATCAAATCGACCTGGTCCAGCAATCATTCGCCGACGTCAAGCCGATCGCGGCCGCCGCGGCCGACCTTTTCTACAGGCGGCTGTTCACGCTGGACCCGAGCCTGCGGCCGATGTTCAAGGGTGAGATCGCGCGGCAGGGCCAGATGCTGATGAGCATGATCGGGGCCGCCGTCAAGGGCTTGAGCAACCTGGAGAATCTCACCCCCGTCGTGCGCCAGCTCGGCGCGCGCCATGCCGACTATGGCGTGCGCACGGAGCACTACGCCACCGTCGGCAGTGCCTTGATGTGGACGCTCGAGCATGGCCTGGGCGACAAGTTCACGCCCGAAGTGCGCGAAGCCTGGGCCGGTGCCTACCAGCTGCTGTCCGAAGTGATGCAAATCGGTGCGATGGAACCTTCTGCCGCCTGATTCCTGGGTCGGCACAATGGCCGGATGAAAATCCAGCTGCTATCCGACCTGCACCTCGAAGTGCACCCGCATTTCAAGCCGCTGCCGGCGCCGGATGCGCAGCTGCTGGTTCTGGCCGGCGACATCGGCTCCTACCAGGCCGGCAGTCTGCTGGCCGGCGATGACTTCGGGCTGGAGCGCTTCTCGCCCAAGCTCGGATGGCCGGTGCCGGTGCTGTACGTGCCGGGCAACCACGAGTACGACAACCTCGATTTCGACGCGGCGCATGGCAGGCTGCGCCAGGTGTGCGAGCGCCTGGGCATCACCTGGCTGGAACGCGAAACCCTGCAACTGGACGGCGTGCGCTTCATCGGCACCACGCTGTGGGCGGACTTCGATGCGCTGGTCACGGACTCCGACCGCCTGGACCCCAGCAATGCGCGCGTGCTGAAAAAGCGCGAGAAGGCGTTTCGCGCGGCGAATTACTACCTGCGCAAGATGGGAACGACACGGCGGGGCGAGCCATTGCTTGCCGACGGCTGGCGCGAGCTGGGGCTCGAATGCGAGCAATGGTTGCGGCGGGCCCTGGCCGAGCCCTTCGACGGTACCACCGTCGTCATCACGCACTTCGCGCCCAGCCTGCGAAGCGCCGACCCGCGTTACGGCCTCACGCCTGGCACCGCCGGTTTTTGCAACTCACTGGACGAACTTCTGCCGCTCGCGCAGTTGTGGTTGCACGGCCACCTGCATTGCCAGCAGGACTACGAGGCCGGTGATTGCCGTGTCGTGGCCAACACCCTGGGCTACGCCGCGCGTGGCGAACAGGAGGGCTTTCGCGAGCAGCTCGTGATCGATACTGGTGCGCCCCTTTCTTTCTTGTGATGTTTCTCACCGGAGGCAAGACTTGCGCATACATCTGCGACAAGTTCTTTACACGCGCGACGTGGTGCGAACGCGGCCCGCGTGAAACACTGGCTTCTCACAGCGGAGGCCGTGATGAACAGGACGATCTGGACCCCAACCCTCGCGTGGCTCGGCGCGGTAGCCGGCGCGCTGATGCTTGCCCTCGCCACCCCCGGCGAATCGAACCTGCTCGGGCGGCTGCCGACCCTGACGGCAAAACGGCTTGACCAGCAGCTCGTCGTGCTTCCCCATGGCCTGCGTGCGGAACGAACCCTCGCGCTCGTCGCTTTCCAGAGCAACCAGCGCGCCGAGATCGATAGCTGGATCAAGGGCCTGCGCCTGGAGAGCGACCCGACCATTCCCTGGTTCAAGATGCCGGTGTTCAATGATCCCGGCGATGAGCGCGCGCGGGACGACATCCACAACCAGATGCTCGCGCGCCATCCCGCGGGAAGGGATCCGTCTCGCCTGATCCCGGTGTTCACGGATCGCCAGGCATTCATCCGCGCGGCGGGCCTCACGGGCACCGAGCACGTCTGGGTGCTGGTGCTCGATCGCGAAGGCAAGGTGCTCGCGCGCGCCGAAGGGCCGTACGACGAGCGCAAGGCACAGGCCTTGCGCGAAACCCTGCTCGCGCGGGGCGATTAGGAAGTCAGCGCGGGGCTGTGCGGGTGGGCGGGGCGGGGCGTTTGTTTCACTCGGTGGAATACCACCACGCTCGCGATCACACGCCCGCAAGCGCCCTGCCCGCGGCTTGCGTCAGCGCAGCGGTAAGCGAATCCAGCACTTCTGACTCAAGGTTCCAGCAATGCCAGTACAGCTGGATCGGCAAGGTGTATGAAGGCGCAATGTTCACCAGCTGGCCCTGCTCCAGCAGCCCCCGCGCCAGCAGTTCCGGCACCACGCTGATGCCCCATCCGGCCAGCACGGCGCGGACCTGGCCTTCGGAGCTGGGGACGAACAGCTGGTTGAGCGTCACGCGCTTCAGGCCGAACGCCTTGCCCACGAATTCGCTTTGCATATCGTCCTTGCGATTGAATGCGATGAATGGCACGTCGCGAAAGTTGTGCGGCCCCAGGCCCTTGGGAAAATTCTGGCGCGCGTAGTCGACCTGCGCCACCGCCACATATTCCATCGCGCCGAGCGGCACCACCTTGCAGCCGCGCAGCGCCTGTTTGAGCGTAGTGACGCACCCCAGCACCTGGCCTTCGCGCAACCATTCCTGCGTGAAATCCTGATCGTCCGTGATGATTTCCATCGGCAAGCCCTGTCGGGCCAGCTCATTGAGCGCGGGCAGCGCCCAGGTGGCGATGCTGTCGGCATTGACAGCGATCGAGATGCGCTCTTCTTCCCGCGCGCCGCCGGTGGAGCTCGGCGCCAATTCCTTCAGGTCACGCTCCAGATCGGCACGCAGCAGCCGCAGCTGCTTGGTGTGCTTGAGCAGCAACTGGCCGGCGGCCGTGGGCTTGAGCGGGCGGCTGCGGACGATAAGCACCGTGCCCACCTGGGCTTCCAGCGCCCGAAGACGCTGCGAGACCGCCGATTGCGTGATCGAGAGGCGCTGCGCCGCGCGCTCGAACCCGCCTTCCTCGACGATCGCCGCCAGGCACTCCAGCGCATCCGGATCGAATGTGCTCATGGTTCTTCAATCGTCCTTTTCGCCGGGCTCGTACAGCGTCTCGCGG
>JAQZBU010000197.1 GCA_029237735.1 Ramlibacter sp.
GATCGTGTGGCTGCTGCCGCGCCTGCTGCGCACACGGTTGCACGGCGCCGTGTGGACGATGCTGGGCGGCGCGCTGATCAACACCGGCATCGCGGCCGGGATCGGCGCCATATCGGCCGGGTGGAGCGACGGCATGGAATACCTGGAGATTCCGTGGCAGATCGCAATCTTCATCCTGGTGGGCTTCGTCTTCGTCATCCTGCCGGTGCTGTTCACGCTGGTGAACCGCAAGGTCGAGCACCTCTATGTGAGCGTCTGGTACATGGTGGCGGCGCTGCTGTGGATCGCGCTGCTGTTCCTCGTGGGCAAGCTGCCCGGCGTGCACACGGGCGTGCAGCAGGCCACCACCAACTGGTGGTACGGCCATAACGTGCTGGGCCTGTGGTTCACGCCGGTGAGCGTCGGCGCCATCTATTACTTCCTGCCCAAGATCATCGGGCGGCCCGTGCGCTCGTACAACCTGTCGATACTGGGGTTCTGGACGCTGGCGTTTTTCTACGGCCAGGTCGGCGGCCACCACCTGATCGGCGGGCCGGTGCCGGGCTGGCTCACGACGCTGTCCATCGTGCAGAGCCTGATGATGGTGATCCCGGTGATCGCCTTCAGCATCAACATGGGAGGCACGCTGCAGGGGCGGATGCACCTGGCGCTGTACTCGCCCACCTTGCGTTTCATGATGTTCGGCGGCCTGATGTACTTCGCCTCCTCGGTGCAGGGCTCGCTCGAAGCGCTGCGCAGCGTGAACCAAGTGGTGCACTTCACGCACTTCACGGTCGCGCACGCGCACCTGGGCGCCTACGCCTTCGTGAGCATGGTGCTGTTCGGCGCCATCTATTTCATGATGCCGCGCGTGCTCAATTGGGAATGGCCGTACCCTCGCCTCATCTCGCTGCACTTCTGGCTGGCCGTCGTCGGCATCTCGATCTACTTCGTCGGCCTCACGATCGGCGGCTGGCTGCAAGGCGTGGCGATGCTCGACGCCGCACGGCCCTTCATGGAATCGGTGACCGTCACCCTGCCCTGGCTGAAGTGGCGCTCGGTGGGCGGCGGCCTGATGGTGCTCGGCCACCTCGTCTTCGTCGGCCACTTCCTTGCTATGGCCTTGCGCTTCGGGCCGACGCGCACCGGCGCGGCGCTCTTCGCGCACAACAACGAGCTGGAGCTGGCGTATGGAAAATGAAATCAAGCTCGCCTCGGGCGCGATGGTGGCGCTGGGCGTCGCCACTGCGGCTCTCGTCGTCATGCCTTACCTTGAAGTGCGCGACGTCAAGCCGCCGCCGCAGCTCAAGCCCTACACCAGCGCCGAGCTCCGAGGGCGCGAGGTGTACATCGCCAATGGCTGCGTCTATTGCCACAGCCAGCAGCCGCGCGACCGCAACCTCGGCCCCGACCAGGCGCGCGGCTGGGGCCGCGCCTCGGTGCCCGGCGACTATTACCACGACAAGCCGCACCTGCTGGGCAGCATGCGCACCGGGCCTGACCTGTTCAACATCGGCGCGCGCCAGCCGAGCAAGGATTGGCACCTCGGCCATCTCTACCAGCCGCGCGCCTATGCGCCCGACTCGATCATGCCCTCGTACCCCTATCTGTTCACGGTCAAGGACGCCAAGGAAGCGCAGGCCGAGGGCGAACAGGCCGTCACGCTGCCTGCAGGTTACGGGCCGATGTATGGCCAAGTAGTGGTGCCGACGCCCGAGGCGCTGGACCTGGTGAAGTACCTGCAGTCGCTGAACCACACCTACCCGGTGCTGCCCGCGGCGCCCCAACCCTGAGCGAGCCATGTCCAGCGAAACCCCATCCCGAACCCCCGCGCAGGCTCGCGAGCAGGCCGAGCCGTCGGAGCGCACGCAGCCTATCCCGCTGGTTGCAGCCGCAATCACGCTGGTCATGGTGTTGGCGGGGGCGTCCTACATTTTCTTTTCCGAACCCTTCGGCGCCGCCGGCCTTGGCGATCGGCGAACCCTCGCCGATTTGCGCGGACCGGCCGCCGGCGCCGCGGCGGACGGCAAGCAGCTGTTCACCGCCAATTGCGCCGCTTGCCACCAGGCCAACGGCAAGGGCCTGGCCGGCGTGTTCCCGCCGCTCGACGGCTCCGAATGGGTGACAGGCGACGCGCGCATCCTCGCGAACATCCTCCTGCACGGCGTGACGGGTGAGATGACAGTCGGCGGCAATGTGTTCAAAGGCGCGATGCCCCCGTTCCAGAAACTGGGCGATGCCGAACTGGCCGCGGTGGCGAGCTACGTGCGCTCCGAGTGGACGAACAAGGCGCAGCCCATCGGCGCGGACCTGTTCTCGGCCGAACGCAAAGCTACGTCGCGCGGGACACCTTTCAACGGCGGCGATGAAGTCAAGGCACTCGTCGCCAAGGCGCCGTGACCGTGCGGATCAGCCATGCGCCTCACGAGCCTCACCGACTATGCAATGCGCCTGCTCATCCATTTGGCGCAGCACCCTGACCGGCTGTGCACCATCGCCGAGATCGCGCAGGTCTACGGCATCTCCGAGGCGCACCTGATGAAGATCACTCACCAGCTCGGACTGGCCGGCTGGATCGAGACCGTGCGGGGCAAAGGTGGTGGCATGCGGCTCGCGCGGGCGCCGAAGGACATCGTCCTGGGCGACGTCGTTCGGAGCATGGAGTCGGATTTCTCGCTGGTCGAGTGTTTCTCCACCGGCGGCAACTGCATGCTGACGGGCAACTGCGGCCTGACGGGCGTGCTCGAGGGCGCGTTGAACAGCTTCATGCGGTACCTCGACGGCTACACGCTGGCCGACATCCTGCCCCGCCCGTCCGGCGCGCCAAAGGTGATCCTCATGCCGCGGCGCGCGAAGGAGGGTCGGGCCTGATGTTCCGCAGTGCCCTACTCTGCGCGGGCCTCGCGCTCGCCGGTTACGCGAGCGCGGCCTGGCTTACGCATGACTTCCAGGTATGGACGGCCGAAGGCGCGCGCCGGCTCGAGGTCGCGCTGCGCCCGGTCGCCGCACCGGATGTGCAGGTGGACGGGCCTGGAATCGTCAAGCAGCCCCTGGCCGGCCTGCTCGCAGATGGACGGAGCGTGACGGTGTTGGATTTCGTCTACACGCGTTGCCAGACGGTGTGCCTCACGCTGGGCGGGGTGATGCAGCAGATGCAGGCTGCGTTGCGACAGGACGGAGCAATGACTCGAGCGGCACCGGTAAGGCTGCTGTCGATCAGCTTCGACGGATCGCACGACGATCCGCCAGTGCTGCAACGCTACGCCGCGCGCCTGAATGCCGATGCATCCCTGTGGCGCTTCGTGCGGATGCCCGAGGCGCGCGACACCCAGCGCCTGCTCGACGCCTTCGAGGTGGTCGTGGTCCCGGATGGCCGTGGCGATTACGAACACAACGCCGCCTTGCTGATCGTGGACCCGCAGGGGCGGCTGGTGCGCGTCTTCGACTATTCCGAGCAGCAGCTCGCGCTCGATTACGCACGCCATCTGGCAGGGCAGCCATGACGACGACGCCTTGGCTGACTCGTCCTCGCATGGCCACTGCAGCATTGGCGGTGCTGGCCGTGCTGGCCTTGCCGCCGTTGCGCCTTGCATTGGAGGCCGGCATGACAACGCACATGCTGGTCCAGTTTCCCTTGCTGGCGTTGTGCGGAGCGATGCTGGCCCACGCGCTGCCGGCGCGCTGGCGCGCGCGATGCGATCGATGGAACGCCTATGGCGTCAGCGGGCTGCTCGCTTCTGCGCTGGTGCTTGCCGTGCTGATGATTCCGCGCGTGCTCGACCTGGCGCTGGTGGATACGCGCGTCGAGGCGGCCAAGTGGCTTGCGCTGCTGCTGTGCGGCGCCGCGCTGCGCATCTCCTGGCGGCCGGCCGGCCTGCTGGTGCAGGGCTTCTTCATCGGCAATGTCCTGCCGATGACGGTGGTGGCGGGGCACCTGTTCCAGGACACGCCGGTGCGCCTGTGCAATGCTTACTTGCTGGACGACCAGGTCCGGCTGGGCCAGTGGCTGGTGGGACTGGCTGCGTGCATCGCGGCGGCGTGGTTCGCGCAAGTGTTCCGCGCCATGATGCGGCAGGGCGGCGCCGCAGCCATCGTCACAACACCAGCATCGCGCGGAAATCGTTGACGTTGGTGTGCGTCGGGCCGGTGATCACCAGGTCGTCGAGCTGGCGGAAATAGCCGTAGGCATCGTTGCGGTCCAGGTAAGCATCGATCTTCATGCCCAGCGAGAGCGCGCGCGACAGCGTCTCGGGCGCGACGAACGCGCCGGCATTGTCCTCGACGCCGTCGATGCCGTCGGTATCTGCCGCCAACGCCCACACGCCCGCCTGCCCCTGCAGCGCTTGCGCCAGGCCCATGCAAAACTCGCCGGCACGGCCGCCCCGGCCGCGCACGGTTCCTTCGGGCTGCTTGCGGATCGTGACTGTGGTCTCGCCGCCGGACAGGATCACGCAGGGCTTGCGGAAGGGCTGGCCGCGATGCGCCACTGCACGCGCCAGCGCGGCGTGCATCTTGCCGATCTCGCGCGATTCCCCTTCGATCTCGTCGCTCAGGATGTGCGCCTCCAGCCCGGCCGCGCGCGCTTCGCGGGCCGCGGCCTCCAGCGACTGCTGCGGCGTGGCGATCATGTGTACTTCATGGCCGGCAAAGATTCTCTCGCCCGGCTTGGGCGTTTCCAGCGCGCCCTGCTCCAGCAGGCTCATGATCGCGCCGGGCACGGCGATGCCGTAGCGCAGCAGGATCGCGATTGCGTCGGCGCAACTCGTCGCGTCCGGCACCGTGGGGCCGCTCGCGATGATGGACGGGTCGTCGCCCGGCACGTCGCTGATGGTGAGCGTGACGACTTTCGCCGGCGCGCAAGCCGCGGCCAGCCGCCCGCCCTTGATGCGCGACAGGTGCTTGCGCACGCAGTTCATCTCGGCGATGTTGGCGCCCGAGTTCAGCAGCTGCTTGTTGATGCGCTGCTTGTCCTCCAGCGTGAGGCCTTCAGCGGGCAGGGTGAGCAGCGCCGAGCCACCGCCGGAGATCAGGCACAGCACGAGGTCGTCCTGGGTCAACCCATGCGCCATCGCCAGGATGCGCTGGGCCGCTTCGAGCCCGGCCGCGTCCGGCACCGGATGGGCTGCCTCGACGATCTCGATGCGCTTCTTCAGCTCTTCGGGCCGCGGCGGAATATGGTGATAGCGGGTGACGACGAGGCGGCCCTTGGGCGGCGGCGGCAGGAAGGCGGCTGTGTTGTGCAACGGCAGTGCGCGCCGCACGGCGGCATGGTAGAGGTGCTCCAGGAAGCGGTGCGGTTCGGTGGCGGGATCAGGCGCGGTCATCCGCGCATTGTGCCGCCGTAATGCACTGGTAACCCTACGGGATACAGTGTGTTTTAGGTTCGGCACATTCTCACGGCGAATAATGCACTCCCCTGGTTTCCTTGATCCCAACCATCAGGAGGTCCCGCCATGAACCAGCCCCCAACCGCCAACCCGGCACAGGTCTACGAACAGTATTTCGTTCCCGCCATGTTCGCGCCCTGGGCCACGCTACTGCTGCGGCACGCAGCGCTGGAGCCGGGCGAGCGTGTGCTCGATGTGGCCTGCGGCACTGGGGTCGTCGCGCGTCACGCGGCGCCGCAGGTAGGAAATAAGGGAAAGGTGGTCGGTTTGGACATGAATCCGGCCATGCTGGCCGTGGCGCGCTCGCTGCCACCGCCGCAGGGCGCACACATCGAATGGCAGGATGGCAACGCCCAGGCCCTGCCCTTTGGCGACGGCAGCTTCGACGCCGCGCTATGCCAGCACGGACTGCAGTTCTTCCCCGACCGTCTCCAAGCCGTACGGGAAATGCGCCGGGTGCTCGCGCCCGATGGCCGTGCGGTGGCCATCGTGCTGCAGGGCCTCGATCGGCACCCCGTCTTCCAGGCGCTGATGGAATCCGTATCGCGCCACTTCGCACTACCGCTGGCGGCCGTGTCGACCCCGTTTGCGTTGTGCGATGCTGACGAGCTGCGCGGGCTGTTCTCAGGCGCCGGGTTTGCGGGCGTCGACATCCGGCCCGAGACGACGACCGTGCGTTTTGCGGACCCGCAGCGCTTCGTTCCACTCGCGGCCACGAGTTCCGCCGCCGCCGTCCCGGCCTTCGCGCAGCTCGAAAACAACGCGCGCTCCGCGTTGTTCGACAAGGTGCGAGCCGATGTCGACCCGGTAATCGCCCGGTATCGCAGCGAGGACGCTTTGACGTTTCCGATGTTCGCGCATGTAGCGATAGCGCGCCGTGCGTAATTCAGCCCCTAGCCGCTCGGGGGCCAAGCACTCTAGAAATCCTGCCTTAGCGAAGTTGAGTACTGTCAACAGTGCGATTGACAGTACTACTCATGGCACGGATAATGGTTTTATGCCGTCCCTTACCGCCAATGACCTGAAAACGCGCGGCGTCGCAGCCATCGAGGAATCGCTGGCCCATCAGCCCGAGGCCGTCATATCCGTTCGCGGCAAGGATCGCTTCGTTGTCATGGAGATGGCCCAGTACCACTACCTGCGCGAATGCGAGCTCGACGCGGCGCTGGCTCAGAGCCAGGCCGATGTTGCGGCCGGTCGCTACGTGGTGGAGTCGGCGCAGCAGCACATGGCGCGGCTGGAGGCGCTTCTCGGATCGGGCGGTGACTCGCCCCGAGTTGCCGCGAAATCCGCGCGCGCAAGGGTTTCCGCCAAGAAGTCCCCGGGGAAGAAATCAGATCGGCCACGGTCCGCCGGCTAGGCCGGTAGCAACCCGCCGCTCCATGCCCTACCAGCTAGTCCTGACGGAGAGCTACCTACGGATCGCATTGCGCTTTCTCAGGCGCCGTCCGGAACTCAAACGGCAATACGCCAAGACGCTCGCGCTGCTTGAGGCCAACCCCCGACATCCTTCGCTGCGATTGCACTCGCTGGAGGGAAAACACCGGGACCTGCATTCGGTATCGATCAACCTCTCCTACCGTATCACTCTGGAGTTATTGATCATCGACAAGACCATCATCCCAGTTAATGTCGGCGATCACGACGACGTGTACTGAACGACCTAAGTCACGATCAGCGGCCGCATCATGTCGTGCTCCTCGTGCTCGAGGATGTGGCAATGCCACACGTATTCGTTGCCGCCGGTGCGGGGGCTCGGCGGCACGGTGAAAGGCAGCCCGGCCGGCATGTCGAAGCGCATGATGACGCGAGTGGCCTGGCCGGGGTTCATGCGCACCGTCTCTTTCCACCCTAGCTCATTGGCGTCGGGCGCCTGCGGCCGGCCCAGCCAGATCGGCGCTCCGCCCGCATAGCTGTTCATGTTGATGGCCTGGCGCGACAGCACCTGCACGTTGACGAGGTGGAAGTGCATGGGGTGCGTGTCTGCTGATAAATTGAGGATTTCCCACACCTCGACGGAGCCCGCGTTCGCGATCTCCGTAGGCGCCGCGTCGAAAGCTCGGCCGAATGCCACGGCGCGCGTGCCGGCGCCGGACACGGGCTGGTCGGTGCCGATCTCCTGCATCAAGCGGCCGTAGGCATCGAAGCCTTCGTTCAGCGTCAGCCGCCGCACCGGCACACCCGGTGGCACCGCGGTGGGCACGCCCGGCTGGGTAGGGCGCGTCGAGCGGATTCTGCATGCCGCTCTTGAGCAGCTCGATGGACGGGTCGGCCAAGCCCGTGCGAGCCTTCACCCGGATCTGCAGAAGGGTGCGCGTGTCGGGAGTGAAGCCCGGCACCGCCGCAGGCGTCTTCGGGTTGCCGGGGTAGAAGTCCTCCTTCGCGTCACCGCCGGGGAAGGGCGCTGCCGCATCGTTGTACAGGATCAGGATGGACCCGGCCGGCACGTCCCTGAAATCGACGATCAGGTCGGCCCGCTCGGCGGGCGCCAACAGCAGCTGCGGCTGGCCCTTGCCGTTCAGCATGACGGGCGCCGGCAGGAAGCCGCCTTCCGTCCCCACCTGGATGAAGGCGGGGCCCGGCTTGTTCGTGGCGGCCTCCGTCGCATCCACGCCGCTCGCGCCCTTGGCAAACAGCAGCCGGGGGTTGAGGAAACGCGAGTTGCAGGCGTTCAGCAGCCGCAGGCGGTATTGACGCTGCTCGACTTCGAGGTAAGGCGCGACGATGCCGTTGACCAGGATGGTGTCGCCGAATTGCTCCGGCACCGAGGAAGGATGCGGCGCAGGCAGCGGCGTCCACTTCTTCAGGCGCCCTTCCTCGTGCCGATGCGGATACCAGAGGTCTCCGGCGCGCGATGCGGGCATCGCGAAATACCAGGACGGATCAAGCGCCTCCGTCTCCGAACCGACGAACGTCTTGTCCTGGAAGACAAGGTAGCAGGTACGTGGATCGAGGGGACCCGGCAGGCCGTATCCCGTCGTCATTGTCTCGCTCTCATAGCTGTCGGTGATGACGTACGCTGAGGCGAGGCCCGCGTAGGCGTTCAGGCGTGTGATTCCAAGCGCGTGATCGTGGTACCAGAGCATGCGTGCGCCCTGCAGGTTCGGGTAGTAGTACTCGGCCTGCCCTGCGACCAGCGACGGATTGACGGCATTGAAGATCGTGGACCCCGGTTGCGAGCCCGTGGCGCTGGCACCGTAGCCGCCCTGCGGGTCGAACCACGCATGCGGCCCGCCATCGCTGATCCACGGCACGAAGCCGCCATGCAAATGCACCGACGCATGGTTGGCGCCCTGCCCTTTCTCGGCCCCCATGATGCTCGCGTCCACGGGCAGGATGTGCGTGGCAGGCAGCGCATTCGTCGCGGTGACCTGCACGGGCACGCCGCGCTGCGCGACGACGATACCGCCGAGGTGCCGCATGTCGCCAGCGGCGATGTTGGCCGGCCGGTAGCCCCACAAACGTGTCGGGTTGGGAAGGTCGGGGTGCAGTTGGTCCTCGTACTGCACCATCGAGATGGAATAATGCACGGCGGTGATACCCGCTCTCGTGCGGGTGCCGTCGCTCGCGGCCAGCGGAATTCCCCCGCTGCCCACGCCGCGCAAGGGCTGGATGAATTTTGCGAGGCGGGGACTTCGATTGGATGCCCACGCCGACGGCCACTTGCCGCCGAGCAGCGCGCCCGTACTCATCGCGGCCACTGCCTTCACGAAGTCACGCCGGTTCGACATGATCCACCTCGCGTAATGAAAGAAAGGGAAAGCCAGCATCGATGACGCTGGCTTTACGCGATGTGATCTTTGTCAAATGTAGAAACGGTGGACTGGTCCCTTCGATCTCTTTTACATCGGTCGCGCTGGCTTCAACTCGAGGGTGCGGCTACTTTTTGCCAAGGCCCAGCATCTTCGCGCCCTCGGTATAGAGCTTCGTCTTGTCCTTCATGAATGCGTCCATCTGGTCCACGCCTACGTTGATCAGCTCGAAGCCGCTCTTGGCCGCCAGCTCCTTCATCTCCGGGTCGTTGTTCAGCTGCGCGAACAGGTCCGACATGCGCTTGCGTTCCGCGGCCGGGGTGGACTTGGGCATGCCGATGCCGCGGTAGGCGCCATCGACCCAGTCCACGCCGAGCTCACGGAAGGTGGGCACGTCCGGCAGCAACGGGTGCCGCTTTTCCATTGCCACCGCCAGCGCGCGCACCTTGCTCTTGTTGTTGATGGCGAAGGCCGTGTACGTTACGGCGCCGTCGATCTGACTGCTCACCACCGCCAGCGACATGTCGCCCGTGCCTTTGTAGGGAACGTAGGTGCTCTTGATGCCGAAGGCCGCATTCAGCCGCTCGTGCGACGCATGGTTGGCCGAATTGCGGCCCGAGCCGCCCAGGTTCATCTTGCCCGGCTCCTTCTTGGCCGCAGCGATGAAGTCCTGGAAAGTCTTGTGCGGGCTGTTCTCGGGCACCACCAGCGCATCGGGCGTGAAGTGGTACCAGAACACCGGCGTGACGTCGGACGTCTTATATTGCACTTCGCCTTCGATGGGCTGGAACACGATGTGCGGCAGGTTGACGCCCACGATGTTGAGGCCGTCTCCCGGCAGCGAGTTCATCTGCGTCCACATCAGCGCGCCGCCCGCGCCGGCCTTGTACTGGATGATGGTGTCGATCGCCGGGCACTTCTTCTTGAGCACCACCTGTTGGTGGCGCGCCGAAAGATCCGACTCGCCTCCTGGCGGGAAAGCCTGCCAGTACAACACGTTCTTCTCGGGGCAGGCCTGCGCCATGACTGCCGGAGCCGCCGCGAGGGCAAGGATGCCGATCCACTTACTGATGCCGTATTTCATACTGCTGTCTCCTGGTTGGAATTGATGCCGTGCTCCATGGATTGCGGATCAAGTCCGCAATGACAATGCCGCGCCATTCTGGGCAAACAATGCGCAGACGCCATTGGTGACTTCCTCAGTACGCGCATTGCCGCCGAGGTCTTTGGTGTGCAGGCGGGGATTGGCCGTGACCGCCTCGATCGCCGCCATCAGTTGGGCAGCGGCTTCGGCTTCACCGATGTGCTCCAGCAGCATCACGCAGCTCCAGAACGTGCCTACCGGGTTGGCAAGGCCCTTGCCCATGATGTCGAACGCCGAGCCATGAATGGGCTCGAACATCGAGGGATACCGGCGCTCGGGATCGATGTTGCCGGTGGGTGCGATGCCCAGGCTGCCCGCCAGCGCGGCGGCCAGGTCGGAGAGGATGTCCGCGTGCAGGTTCGTGGCCACCAGCGTATCGAGCGACGCGGGCCTGTTCACCATGCGCGCCGTACAGGCGTCCACCAGTTCCTTGTCCCATTTCACTTCCGGGAATTCCTTGCTGATCTGCAGCGCGATCTCGTCCCACATCACCATCGCGTGCCGCTGCGCGTTCGACTTGGTCACCACCGTGAGCAGCTTGCGCGGGCGGGATTCGGCAAGGCGGAAGGCGTAGCGCATGATCCGCTCGACGCCGGCCCGCGTCATCACGCTCAGGTCGGTAGCCACTTCGATCGGGTGGCCCTGGTGGGCGCGGCCGCCGACACCGGCGTATTCGCCTTCGGAATTCT
This sequence comes from Ramlibacter sp., assembly GCA_029237735.1. GTDB lineage: Bacteria > Pseudomonadota > Gammaproteobacteria > Burkholderiales > Burkholderiaceae_C > Ramlibacter. The sequence continues at coordinate 10,952 of JAQZBU010000197.1, forward strand.
CGCGCACGATCACCCAATCCAGATCCTTCGGACCGCAGCGCTTGAGCGGGCCATCAATGCCGGGCAGGATGCGCGTGGGCCGCACGTTGGCGTACTGGTCGAAGCCCTGGCAGATCTTCAGGCGCAAGCCCCACAGCGTGACATGGTCGGGGATGTGCGGATCGCCCGCCGAACCGAACAGGATGGCGTCCATGCCGCGCAGGGCCTCGAGGCCATCGGCCGGCATCATCTCGCCGTGGGCGCGGAACCAGTCGCCGCCCCAGCCGAAGCTGGTGAATTCAAAGGAGAAATCGCCGCGCGTGCGGGCCAGCGCCTCCAGCACGGCCTGCCCGGCCGGCACGACTTCCTTGCCGATGCCGTCACCGGGGATGCACGCGATCTTGTAGCTCTTCATTGAATTCGTCCTGTCTTGTAAAACAGGACGAATTTACGGCCGGCGGGGCCTGCCGGCGAGTTCCCGGATTCACAGCATTGTGAACCTGGGCCTCAACAATGCCCGCTCAGATCGCGCGGTTCAGGTCCACGTCGAGGCCAGCCTGCTTCATGTCGCGCGCGAGCAGCAGCCGCCACAGGCCGCCCTCGTCCAGGACATGGCGCGGGAAGCCTTCGATGGCGGGTGCCGCCGCGGCCTTGCCGTCCAGAACGAAGCAGACGCGCGCGCGGCCCAGTGCGCCGAGAAGGTAGCCGATCTCCAGCAGGTCGCCTGCGCCCCCGCCCGCGTCATCGGCCGGCATTGCCACCACGGCAAAGTCCAGGTCGCGCAGAGCGTCGACCCGGGCGATGAGGCTGGCGCCGCTTCCTTCCGCGGGTACTGCCACGGCTTCCACGCCAAGCTGGGTAAGCAAG
>JAQZBU010000065.1 GCA_029237735.1 Ramlibacter sp.
CCGTCGGTTGTGTAAGCGAGGCCCTTGTCCTCGAGCTTTTTCACTATGTCCAGCATCTGCGGCACGTAGTCGGTCGCGCGCGGATCGTGCGTGGGACGCTCGATGCCCAACGCGTCGAAGTCAGTGTACATCTCGGCGATCATGCGGTCCGTGAGGGCGCGGACGGTCTCGCCGTTCTCGACCGCGCGGCGGATGATCTTGTCCTCGATGTCGGTGATGTTGCGCACGAATGTGACCTGCCAGCCGCTGGCCTTGATCCAGCGCTGGATGACATCGAAGGCGATGTTGGCGCGTGCGTGGCCGATGTGGCAGAGGTCGTAGACCGTGATGCCGCAGACGTACATCCGCACGCGGCCCGGCTCTATAGGGGAGAAATCTTCCAAGGCACGCGACAGCGTGTTGTAGATGCGCAGGCTCATGGATGGTCTTGCCGCTTTGCGTGGGTGTGTTCGCTCGCGGCGCTACTCGAATTGTCTCGGGGTTCGTTACTTGCCGGGGCTGCGCACAGGGAGCAGGCGGCTACAATCCAGCGCAGTATATAGCCCTACGTCCGGGCTTGTCACAAGCGCGAGAATCCATCCAGCCCCCATGAAGCACGCCCGCTGCGCCCTGCTCCGCGCCCTGCGATTGCTGGCCCTGCTCGCGGCGGCGGGCCTGCCTGCGGCCACATTGGCCGATGACCAGGCCGACGTCACGCAGCTAATGCGTTCGGGCCAGCTCGCGCAAGCGCTGGCCAAGGCAGACCAATCCCTGGCGGCCAAGCCACGCGATCCGCAGATGCGCTTCCTCAAGGGTGTGGTGCAAAGCGAGATGGGTCGCAGCGCCGATGCGATCACGACGTTCACGCAGCTCACCGTGGATTATCCCGAGCTGCCCGAACCGTACAACAACCTGGCGGTCCTGTATGCCGGGCAAAGCCAGTTGGACAAGGCCCGCGAAGTGCTCGAAATGGCCATCCGCGCCAGCCCGGGCTACGCCACCGCGCACGAGAACCTCGGCGACGTGTATGCGCGCCTTGCAGGTCAGTCGTACGGCCGGGCCCAGCAGCTCGATGGCACCAACACGACCGCCGCGCCCAAGCTCGCGCTGATCCGCCAACTTTTTCCCTGACTGAGCCGTCCCCACGCCGGGCCGCGCCCCGGTACCATGGACAATCCAATTCCTGAAGGAGTAATCAGCCGATGACAGCCATCACTCGCCGCGTTGCGGCCCTCGCGCTCGGCGCTGCCGCGACGCTCGCCGCGCTTCCAGCGGCAGCGCAGGAAGCGCCCCGGGTGAAGTTCAACACCTCCGCCGGCGATTTCGTCGTCGAGGTGTACCCCGACAAGGCGCCCAAGACGGTGGCCAACTTCCTGCAGTACGTCAAGGACAAGCACTACGACGGGACGGTGTTTCACCGCGTCATCGACAACTTCATGGTGCAGGGGGGCGGCTACGACGCCACCTACGCGCAGAAGCCCACGCGACCGCCTGTGCAGCACGAAGGGCAGGAGGCACTCGCCAAGGGCGGCCCGAGGAACGTCGTGGGCACCCTGGCGATGGCGCGCACGAACGACCCGCATTCCGCAAGCTCACAGTTCTTCATCAACGTGAAGGACAACGCATTCCTCGATCCGACGCCGCAAAAGCCGGGCTACACAGTCTTCGGCAGGGTGGTAGGCGGCATGGACGTGATCAACAAGATGAAAGCCATGCCCACCGGCGCTGGGGGGCCCTTCCCCAGCGACGTCCCCAAGACGCCGATCGTCATTCGCTCGGCCGAAATCGTCAAGTAGAAAAGGAAGTCCCATGAGCAATCCGAAAGTCGAACTCCACATCGCCGGCTATGGCGTCGTCACCCTCGAGCTGGACCAGGACAAGGCCCCCAAGACGGTCGCCAATTTTCTGTCCTACGTCAACAAGGGCCACTACAACAACACCGTTTTCCACCGCGTGATTCCCGGGTTCATGGTGCAAGGCGGCGGCTTCGAGCCCGGCATGAAGCAAAAGTCCACCGACGCGCAAATCGAAAACGAGGCCAATAACGGCCTGAAGAACAACAAGTACACCGTCGCCATGGCGCGTACGCAGGCGCCGCATTCGGCCAGCGCCCAGTTCTTCATCAACGTCGCCAACAACGATTTTCTCAATCACACCGCGCCCAGCCTGCAGGGCTGGGGCTACGCCGTGTTCGGCAAGGTCGTGGACGGGACCGATGTGGTGGACCGCATCGCGGGCGTGAAGACAGGCAACAAGGGTGGCCATGGCGACGTCCCCAACGAAGACGTCGTGATCGAAAAGGCCGTCGCGCTGCAGTGACCACCCCCCCCGTGCCCCCCATCGCGGAGCTGCTCGCTCCGGCCGCGTGGCGCACGGTCGATTTCATCTCCGACCTGCACCTGCAAGCCGCTGAGGCAGAGACGTTCGAAGCGTGGCGACGCTACATGGCGGGCACGCCGGCGGATGCGATCTTCATCCTGGGCGACCTGTTCGAGGTGTGGGCCGGTGACGACTCGGCTGAGGAACCCGGCTTTGCCGCCGATTGTGCGGCGGTGTTGCAAGCTGCTGCCAGCCGGGCGCCCGTCTTCTTCATGCACGGCAACCGCGACTTTCTCGTGGGCGACGGCTTTCTGTCCGCGTGCCGCGCCACCCTGCTGCCCGACCCCACGGTGCTGGATTTCGCGGACAAGCGCTGGCTGCTCACGCATGGTGACGCCTTGTGCCTGGCCGATACCGAATACATGCGTTTTCGCGAGCAGGTGCGATCGCCCGAGTGGCAGCGCGAGTTCCTCGCCAAGCCGCTGGGGGAGCGTCAAGCGATCGCGCGCCAGCTGCGCGAACAAAGCGAATCGCGCAAGCGCTCGGGCATGGCCTACGCCGACGTGGACGGCCCCGCCACCCTTGCATGGCTGGAGTCGGCGGACGCGCACGCGATGATCCACGGCCACACGCACAAGCCCGCCGACCATCTGTTGGGAGGGCGCTCGCGCACCGTGCTCAGCGACTGGGACGCCGTGGCCGCGCCGCCGCGGCTGGAAGCCCTGCGCCTTACTGCCGAAGGCGCGCGCCGAATCCCGTTGACTTGATGTTCGATTGGCTGAAAAAACGCCGCGGCGCACCGGCCATCCCCGATGGCCTGTGGCAGGGTGTGCTGGCCCGCTACCCTTTCATTGCCGCGCGCTCACCAGATGAACTTGCCCGGCTGCGTGATCTCGCTTCCCGCTTCCTGGCGGGCAAGGAATTCCACGGCGCGAACGGATTGGAGATCACTGACGCAGTGGCGCTGTCGATCGCGGCGCAGGCAGTGTTGCCGGTGCTGAACCTGGGCCTGCACTGGTACGACGATTTCGTCGGCATCGTCGTACATCCGGATGAAGTGGTCGCGCGCCGAACGCTAACGGACGAAGATGGCGTCGTCCACCATTACGACGAAGTGCTGGCCGGCGAGGCGATGGAGGGCGGGCCGGTGATGCTGAACTGGCGCGATGTGGACACCGCGGGCGAGACGGCCGACGCAGGCTACAACGTGGTCATCCACGAATTCATCCATAAGATAGACATGCGCGACGGTCAGCCCGACGGCTGCCCGCCCCTGCCGTCTCGCGAGATGCGCCAAGCCTGGCTGGCGGCGATGCAAAGCGAATACACAGGCTTTCGCGAGAAAGCGATCATCGCCGAGCGCTTCGGCGGTGAGCCGCCGTGGCTCGACCCGTACGGCGCGAGCGCAATCGACGAATTCTTCGCCGTTGCGTGCGAAGCGTATTTCGTCAACCGCGAGCGCTTCGGACGCGATTTCGCGCCTTTGCTGTCGCTATTCGACGGCTTTTTCGGCGCGCCGACGGTTAGCGGCGAAGCAGCGTCTTGAGCACGCCTTGCAACCGGCGCGCCAGCCCTGCGTCATACGGGGCAGCCAACACTTTCGCCGTGTCCTGGCCCCAGGTCTGTGCCGGCGACGGGTCGTTGCGGCGGGTCAGCAATTGAAGCTGCAACTGCCGACGCGCGTTGATGTGCTCGGCGGGTGTCGGCGCTTCTGCGGCGATCTCCAGCCGCAGCATTGCTTCGGCCGCGTCGCCTGAAGGCGCCGCGCCGATGGCCTGCACCCAGCTCGTGCGCACGGCAGGCGCCACGGACTTCCCCAGCTCCTGCTGGCTCGGAACCTGGTCGGCGGAACGTCGCTCCCACGCCGTCATCAGCTGTGTCAACGCCTCGCCATGCGCCTGCGCGGCGAGCTTCTTCAGCGTGGATTGCGCGTGCTCCAGCGCTTCGCGCTGTGCGCGGAAGGCGACATCGCCCAAACGCGGGCCGCGGTCTTCCATCGCGGGCCGGTCGCCGAAGCGCCCTCCGCCAAAGCGTCCGTCGCCTCGGGCGTCGCGCGGAGCGCCGCGGTCATCGCGCCGCTCGCCGAACTTGCCCGGGCCGCCCTTGCGGTCGCCGAACTTGCCGCCGCGCCCGGGCACCATGGGCTCCGACTTCTTCATGCCCGGACGATCGTCGCCGCGCATGGCAATGACGGGCTTCGGCGAAGGCTTGGGTGGGGGTGCGGGCTCGGCGGCCGGGGCTTGCGCCTCCGATTCACCGTCCGGCTCACCTGCCGAGGTTTGCGCCGACTCCGCCGCAGAAGCGTCATCCGCCGGGGCTTCCGACGGCGGGGCGACCAGCGCCGGACCGGCTGCGGCCACGGCCGCGGCGGCCTGCGCCTGTCCATGCAGCGCTGCTTCCAGCGCGGCCATCGCTGCCTTGATCTTCTGCGCGTCGCCGGTGGCGTTCGCGGCCTCGAGCGCCTTGGACGCTTCGAGCACTACGCGGTCCCGGTCGCTCAGCGCAGCCGCTGCCTTCTCGCGCTCCTCGCCCTTGCGGTTGAACGCCTCGTCGATCGGCTTGCGAAAGGCGTCCCAAAGCTTCTGTTCGTGCTTGCGGTCCAGGGGAATCCCCTGCGCCTCGGCCTGCCAGCGCTGCTGCAGCGCCTTCACGGCATCGACGCGCAGCATTGGCGCGGCGCCGAGCGTCTTTGCTTCCTCGATCATCGCGTGGCGGCGATCGAGGCTCTGCTTTTGCATGGCTTCGAGCGGGGCGGCAGCGGCCTGGATGGCTTCCTTCCATAGCGGCTGCATCTCTGCGAAGGCCTTTTCGCTCAGGTGGCCTGCTTCGCGCCAGCGGCTTTCGAACTGGTGCAAGATCCGGTTGAAGCCCTTCCAGTCACCGTCGCGGGCGGTTGCGTTTTCGGCCGCCCAGGCTTTCACTTCCTCTATGAGGGCCAGCCGCTGCGCCTTGTGCTCCGCAGACTCGGCCTTGACCTTGTCGAGCCAGGCCTCAACGACCTTGTACGCTTCATTGCAGGCATCGTCGAAGCGCTTCCACAGGGCGTGGTTCGGCACTCCCCCCTGGTCGGTCTGCTTCCACTGCTCTCGCAGGGCCCGCAACTGCTCCTGCATCTTGCGCCCGCCAAAGCGGGGCTTGGGCGGCTGCGGTTCCTGGCCTTCCACGGGGGCGGGGTGCTCGAAAAGCCCCTCAGCCTTGGCCACCAGTTCCTGCCTCAATTGGTCAGCGCGCCAGCGCTGCCAGCCTTCCAGCTCGCCCGCTGCGGCCAACGCCGCGTGGGCCTGGTTCTCCAGCTTGTCGTCCAGCAGCTTGCCGTGCTCCTTCAGCGCATTGCGCAGGGCCGCGGCCGCGCCGGCGCTCGCCTTGCCGTGCCCTTCGGCGATTTCCTGCTCCAGCTTGGTGAGGACTTCACGCACGATGCCGTTGGCACGCGAGCGCACTTCCGGGTCTACCTTTGGTTTGGACGGCTTAGCCGGCGCCGCCTCCACGGCCACGCCTCGCATGGCCCTCAGTTCGTCGGCCCAGACGGGCACCGGGGGCAGCGGCGCCGCCGGGTCTTGCGCGGCCGCCACCGCTTGCGTCACCGCGCCCTGAAAGGCGTCCCAGACCATCTGCAGCTGTGTGCGGGACGCCTCGAGCAGCGGCGGAAACTTGGTGTCCACGCTCGCCCAGTTGGCGTCCTCGAGCAGAGTCTCGGCCTGCGCCTGCCAGGCCGGCACGTCTGCGGCCAGCGCGTCAGCCGCTGCCTGCGCGTCGCGCCACGACTTGGTGGAAAGCACTTCGATGCGCTGGGCGAGCAGCACGGCCGCTTCCCTTTGCACCTGCACCCGGTGCTGCAAGTCCTCAATGCCACGAATGCGTTCCGCGAGCTGCACCTTCATGCCCGCGAGGGGCTCCCGGCTGAGCGGTGCGCCGGCCTTGGCCGCATCGCGCTGCCAGGCCATCGCATCGGCGATGTTCAGCTTGGGCTGCCCCAGCAGCGTTGCAGCCTTCTCCGCCCATTCGGCGGCGATCGCCTCCTGGCCACGGCTGCGCTTGATCTCGTCCAGCCTCTCGCGCAGCAGCTTGGCGGCGCCCTTGTCGCGGCCACTGAGCTCGCGAAAGACCTCCTGCATCTGCTCGACGCTCGGGTCGGCGGCCAGCCACTCGCGCACGCGCGCGGCGCGCTCGCCGGACGTTGGCGCCGAAAATGCGCCACCAGTCAGGGTGTCGAGTGAGCGGGTATCGGTAGGTTTCAGGGTAGCTTGGGTCACTGCGTTTCTTGGGTACGTTGAGAAGCCCTCACGCGGAGGGCAAGCCGCTATTCTCGCCGCGAAACAGAGTCGGGCGTTGCCGCCCGTAACTGAGCTGGCGCAAAGGCGGATTGCAAAAGCACAAATGAGAAAGCCCGGACAGGTAGCAAAACCGCCTGCCGGGCTTGACGGCTGACTTAAAGTCTTTCGCCGCCTGGGTTCGCAAACAGAGAGTTTTAAAGTCCCCGGTTGCGCCGGAAGCAATGGATTGCTTCCAAGTGGGGCCGGGGCTACCGCCGAAGCGGCCCTACCGGCTAATGCCCGATCACTCGGACACTTTCAAGGTAGTGCAGCGCACAACGCATTTCAAGGCGGCGTTTTCAATGGCAGTCGAGCAGGCGATTGCGGATATTGCCTTGACAAGGCGAGGCAGCGGGAGCATGGCCGCCGCTCGGGCCTTGGCCTGGCCTTGGCGGGGCTAGAGCAGCCGGCCCAAACTGTTACTCACTCCCTTTTCGGCGCTGGGCGAATTGAGAGGATTTTTCCGTAATGCGGAATGACAGCATATTCGCGCCAACACCGCTCGTCGGTGGGTATGGACCGGAAAGGGCTTTTCAGCACAACGTTCAACGCTATTGTTTTTGTAGCAATTGGCAGAGTTACAGGGTTTGTGTCAGGCCGTTTGGACGCCAAGTTGGCGTGTTTTCCGACATGAACAAGTACCGCGAGGAGGCTAAATTAGCCCTTCATTATGTAAATAATGAATATAAATCTCACCTGATATTCTTGACCTGATATTAGGTCGGCGCCTAAAATTCGCCGTCCCCGGCAAAGTACTGGGGACAACCCGAATCCGCTGCCGACCCCGGCTAAGTTGAATTCGCCGTGACGAGTCTCGCCAAAGGCTCCCGGCAATTTGATGGCGTACCAATCCAAACGAGGAGCTTGACGGTGTGATGCTGCCCAGAGCGGCATCGCGGTGCAGGCCCGCGCGTAGAAAGGAAGTGCTATGACAGCGTTAGGAAAAACTGGCCGGGCCTTGAGGACCTTCGCGTCCGATGTCGCCGACGGCTTTTTTGAGATCACCCACAACAGCTTTGCCCTCGTCGGGCTGGCCACCGTGTTCTGCGTGATCACCCTGACTGCCCGCCCTGACCTGCGTCAGGCCGGTGAAACGAAACTGATGGGCTGGCTCCAGGCCCGCCAATCGGCTGCCATCGGCTTGCCGGTGCAACTGGACGCGATTGAGCGCGCCACGGCCATGAACCCGACCGACCTGCCCAAGCAGCAGGCCGCTGTCGCGTACTGGCTCAGCAAGAAATACCGCGTGGCGCCGGAGCCGCTGGGTGCGCTGGTGGCCGAGGCCTACGAAATCGGCAAGCGCGACAAGCTCGATCCGACGCTGATCCTGGCTGTCATGGCCATCGAATCGGGCTTCAACCCGTTCGCACAGAGTTCCGTGGGCGCCCAGGGGCTGATGCAAGTCATGACCCGCGTCCATAGCGACAAGTACGAATTCTTCGGCGGGAAGCTCGCCGCCTTTGATCCCGTCACCAACCTGCGCGTGGGCGTCAAGGTGCTGCAGGAATGCATCCGCCGCGCCGGCTCGCTCGAGGCCGGGCTCAAGTTCTATGTCGGTGCCGCGAACCTCGACGGCGACAACGGCTATGCCGGCAAGGTGCTGGCCGAACACTCCCGCCTGAAGCTGGTGGCTTCCGGCCGGGCCGTACCCGTGGCCGCTCCGCCGGTGGTCCGCACCGTCGCGCCCGTGGAGCCGCAGCCGGAAATCGTCGAGGACAAGGTCGCGACCATCTCTTGAACCGGCCATTGCCCGTCCGCTACACTTGCGGTGTACGCGACTGGCGATAGGCGCGGCGTCTCTCCTTAGGGGCGGCCGGCGCTGACGTGGATATCCTCGCAGGCTTCACCTGCGCCAACCACTGGGAAGCGTACCACCGGCAGGTGCCGGTGTTCAGCCGTTCGCCTGGGCAGCCCTTGTTCCATGAACAGGGACCACCGTCTTAAGGACTGCCGCATGTACAACCGCAACATCCTCGTCGAGCAAACCGATCCCGAACTGTGGGCCGCCATCCAGGCCGAGAACAAACGCCAGGAAGAGCACATCGAGCTGATCGCCAGCGAGAACTACGCCTCCCCCGCGGTGATGGCGGCGCAGGGCACCCAGCTCACCAACAAGTACGCCGAGGGCTACCCCGGCAAGCGCTATTACGGCGGCTGCGAGAACGTCGACATCGCCGAGCAGCTGGCCCTCTCCCGCATCAAGCAGATCTTCGGCTCCGACGCCGCCAACGTGCAGCCGCACTCGGGGGCCCAGGCCAACGAAGCGGTGTTCCTGGCGTTCCTCAAGCCCGGCGACACCATCATGGGCATGAGCCTGGCAGAAGGCGGCCACCTGACCCACGGCATGGCACTGAATATGAGCGGCAAGTGGTTCAACGTCGTCTCTTACGGCCTGAACGAGAAGGAAGAGATCGACTACGACGCCATGGAGCGCAAGGCTCATGAATCGCGGCCCAAGCTGATCATCGCGGGCGCATCGGCTTACGCATTGCGGATCGACTTCGAGCGTTTTGCCAAGGTGGCGAGGGACGTGGGCGCGATCTTCATGGTGGACATGGCGCACTATGCCGGGCTGATCGCCGCGGGCGTTTATCCCAACCCCGTGCCGCATGCCGACGTCGTCACCTCGACCACGCACAAGAGCATGCGCGGACCGCGCGGCGGCTTCATCCTGATGAAGGCTGAGCACGAGAAGGCTATCAACAGCGCCATCTTCCCCGGCTTGCAGGGCGGCCCACTGATGCATGTGATCGCCGCCAAGGCCGTCGCCTTCAAGGAGGCGCTGGCCCCCGAGTTCAAGATTTACCAGCAGCAGGTGGCCAGGAACGCCCAGGTCGTGGCGGAAACGCTGGTGCAGCGCGGCCTGCGCATCGTGAGCGGCCGCACCGAGAGCCACGTGATGTTGGTAGACCTGCGCGCCAAGGGCATCACCGGCAAGGAAGCCGAGGCCGTGCTGGGCGACGCCCACATGACCATCAACAAGAACGCGATCCCCAACGACCCGGAAAAACCGATGGTGACCAGCGGTGTGCGCATCGGCACCCCGGCCATGACGACTCGCGGGTTCAAGGAAGAGGAAGCGCGTGTGACGGCCAACCTCATCGCCGACGTGCTGGACAACCCGCGCGACGCGAATAACATCGCGGCTGTGCGCGAGAAGGTCAACGCGCTGACGCGCCGCTTCCCGGTTTACGGTTGAACCTATGAAGTGCCCGTTCTGCGGCAACGCCGACACCCAGGTGGTGGAAACGCGCGTGTCCGAGGATGGGGACTTCATCCGCCGCCGGCGCCAGTGCGCCAGCTGCGAGAAGCGCTTCACCACATACGAGCGCCCGGACGTCACCTTCCCGGCCGTCGTCAAGAAGGACGGCCGGCGCATCGATTACCAGCGGGCCAAGCTGCTAGGCTCCTTCCATTTGGCGCTGCGCAAGCGCCCCGTCAGCACCGAACAGATCGACAGCGCGGTTGAGCGCATCGAGGAGAAGCTGCTCAACCTGGGTGTTCGTGAGGTCCCGTCGGCACGGATTGGTGAACTGGTGATGCGGGAGTTGAAGAAGCTGGACAAGGTGGCCTACGTGAGGTTCGCCAGCGTTTATCGCAGCTTCGAGGATATCGACGAGTTCAAGACGCTGGTGGATGAGGTGCGGCGGTAAGCCCGACCCCGAGCTCACGCGCAATCGTCGACACGGGCCTTCTGCACCCGCGGCCGGCCGGACGAGCTCACGATGATCTGCCGCGCCTCGCCAGCGTTCGCCGATCGTAGGCATAGCGTGATAGTCCCCGCCTGGAAGCCCCCGCTTGCGAACCGGGTGCCGCCGTCCGCCCCATAGGAGATGTAGCGGGCGACGCTCAGGTTGCCCTTCACCCGCAGGTCTCCCGCCAGGTGCTCTACTTGCTGGACGATAGCTTCGCCCGCATCGCGGCTCCCGTCGTTGTCAGCGTCATGGAAGACGAGCCAGCCCTGCTCCCAGTCTCCGGAGGCGGTGCAAGTGGCGCCGTCTGCGGACTTACAGATGACCCCCCGGCCGTTCCGCTTGATCGCTTCGCTGCGCGCCAGGAGCAGGCCTGCGAGCAGTTGGTTGGATGCCGAACTGAGCTGCACCGATTTGATCGTGGAAGTCATGGCCGGAACGGCGGTACCCAGGAGCACCGAAGCGACGGCAAGGACGATCATTAGCTCAATGAGCGTGAACCCACGGGCCACACGGCCGGCGTGGACGCGATTGAAGCTAGAGGCTGTGCGAATGAAGGATGAGATAGGAATATTCATGGCTAAGGAGAATAACCAGAATAACCTCACTCATCACTTCAAATTAAGCCCTTAGTTATGTGAAATATGCACACCGTGGTGAGACGCTACTTCTTGTACCAGTAAGTCCGACGCATCTGCTTCGGAATCACCGTGTTCGGCGTGCAGATCTGCAGCGCCGAATCGCACGGGGCTGTCGGAGGTTCTGTCGGGGCCGAATCGGGAGGAGTCGTGACGCCGCAACCGATGCAGAACTTCTCGGTGCTTGTTGTGCCGTCGGGGTTCGTTAGCGTAATCAATCCACTCACAGCACTTGGAGGCAGGCCCCCGCCCGCCAGGACGTTGAAGGTCGAAGAGCCCAGGAACGGGCTGACGGCGTAGGCCTTGGCTTCGCCCAGGTTGGCGGCGCACGTTAAAGACCGGTCGATCGGCCGGTTGGTAGCGAAGAAGATGTTGCCGTTGACCGCAAGTGGAGCATTCACGCCCTTTTCGCCGGTGGCGAAACTGATGTAGAAGCCGGAGTTGGCGCCATCGTCAGTGTACTGCGTGCTGGTCGCATTGAACATCGGGTCAGCCGTGATCCCGGTCGTCCCGGTTCCGCCGACGGTGGTGCCCCGGTCCATGAGCATGAAGAACCGGTCCGCGACGTTGTACGACGAGCCCGTGGCCGTGCTCTTGAGCGGGTGCTCGCGATCGCCGGACACAATCGAGATAGCGTCGAACGAGCCGACTCCTTCACGCACGGTCAGAACGGAAGGCGGGAAGAAGAACTTCCGAGGCGTCGTGCCGGCGGAACAGGGGCCAGTCCCGCAACCCAAGGCAGCCAGCTTGGTCACCGCCCAGTTGCTGGTCGCAGTCTTGACATCGACCCGCCACACGTTGCCACCGACGTCGCCAAAGTACATCTTGTCCGTGTAGCCGTTGTAGTTCCGGTCGACGAAGGCGATCTCCGAAGGGATGGCGTACTTCATGTCCGCGACATTAAGGCATGTCGCCGAAGTCGTGCAGGACTTCGTTGCGCTCCATATCAAGTTGCCGTTCAAGGCGTTGATTACGTAGATCCCTCGGCCCATCGTATCGGTGCCGGGCGGCTCCGAATCTTCCGCGGCATCGTAGCCTGCCCCGAATATCAGTACAGGCGTGGGACTGGAGGCCGCCGCATCGGTCTCAAGAAGGGTCACTCGCGGGCGGGACCATGTCTGCCCCAGTTCCTCGAAGCCTGTCGACGTGATGTCTTTTTTCCACAGCACCACAGGCGCCGTCGGTGTCGAAACGTCCACGGCGTACAAGAAGCGCCCGCCGCGGCGCATCGTGAGGTAGATATAGGACTTGTCAATCGTCCCGGTCGCCGTGAGCTTCTGGTAGGCGCCTGTCGGCCCGTCGACAAAGTAGTCTTTCGGCTGCGCCGACGCCAACGTGCTCGCCGGAAATTTGAGTTCCGGCGAGGCCAGGCGCTGCCGGTTGATTGCGCCGTAGTGTTCCGGCAGGACCAGGCCCCACAGTTCGCCGCCGGCGGGAACCGAGCCGATCGCTGTGAACTGGTTGCCGTTGACCGCGCGGAACAGTCCGTCGTTAGACCCGTAGAACACGACAATGCCGCGCGAATCGCCATAATTGACTACCAGCGGTCGTGAGTGCAGCACGTCACCGTGAACGGAAGGACGAACGGTGACTGTGCCGCCGGGCCCCTTCTCGTCTCCGTAGTTGTCGGCGCCGCGCAGCCACTTGATGATGGTGTCGCGGTCGGGAGGTGAGGAGCCGCTGAAGGCCTGCATGTTGACACCGGTCGCCGGCGTGGCTGGAGTCAAGGCCACGGGGCCGAACGTGAAGGTCGTACAGGGAGCGGTGCAGGTGATGGGCCATGTTCCCACATAGGCGGATTCGCTGGCGAGCGCTCCGCCAGAGGCTGCAATGACCACGTACTGGCCATTGACGAAAGCATTGGCCGTGACGCCGGACACCGTCGCTGTGCTGCCGCTCGAAGCCCGGACAATATTGCCGGCACCGATGTTGACGCTGACGGCACCGGACAACGCTGCCACGATCGTCCCGGTGGCCGATTCCGAAGGCGTCACCGTGATGGGGTATCTGAACGAAGTGCAACCGGTGTTCAGGCAGGTCACGGTGACGTCGCTTTTGACGTACGCCCCTTCGTTGGTTGCCGAGCCGGACGCCTTGGTGATATTGAGCGTCCGCGTCCCGCCTACGTCAGTGCCGAAGAACAGGGAAGGCGCACCGGTGGCCGTTGCTGTCGCGGATGAGGTCGTGGCCACGCGGCTGAGACTGACGGTCTTGGGAGTGCCATCCGGCGCAACGGTGCCGCTGAGTGTGGAAGGGTTGCCCAAGCCGGAGACCGCGTAGGTGAAAGTGGTGGTCGAGACCGCGGAAATCGCGAAGGTGCCGCTGTACTTGCTGCCGCTGCTCTCGGAGATCGTTACCGACTGCCCCGCCCAGAAACCGTGGGCGGTCGATGTGGATCCCTGGGCGACGTTGTTCGCGAACTTGGAAAGCGTCACGGACTTGGCCGGATAGGCACTGGGGCTCACCGTCGCCTGGTACGTATTCGCCGGGTTCGCAGGCGGCTCGATCGTGACGGGAAAGGTCAAGACGGTAGAACCAGGCACGGAGGCGGGTACTCCTGAATAATTGAAGGCGGAGGGGTTTGCGCCTGTGATGACGATGCTCGATGTCGTCGTGAAACCGTGGTCTGCGGACGTGGTGACCGTGGCCATCTCGGTGTTGTAACCACCGATCGTGCTGGTGCCTCGAACGATCGATACGACCGCAACGCCGCTGCCACCTTCCGACGAGACCGTGTAGGCGCCCACGGACGGCGTAGTCGGAAAGTCCGGCAATCCGGTGATGGTGAAGGTAGTCGCGCTGTTCACCGTGACTGCCTGCGTCACGTTGTACTCGACCTGTCCCACGTTGGAAATCGTCACCATCGTTCCGGTGCTGAAGCCATGGTTACCATTGGTCGTAACGAGCGCGGACGAGCCGGTCCGGACGATCGACGTGATGGGAACGGTGGTCGACGAGCCGAAAGCAGCGGCACCGATGCCGGTGTTCGCGGTGGAAAACTCATTGCTTGCGTCGGTCAAGGCAAAGGTGCAGGTTCCGTTCGGGCAATAGGTGTAGATCCGGCGTGGATTTGCGCTGGTGCCGCCCGCGCCGTCGAAGGTTGACGTCAGGCTCTCGAGCCTCAGCTGCTGCGACACACCACCTTTCTCGACCACCTCACCATCGGCCGCGTCGAAAGCGTGGGGCGGAACGCCTTTGAGGTCGTTCTTCCAGAAGCCACCATCGCTGTCCGGCGCAGCGCTCGTGTCCTTTTTGGACCAGAAGCTGACGGCGTTGGGCGAGATGAAGCCGGTGCCGGCCGAGCTGATCGCCGGTTGGCCAAGTTTGTCGCCCATCACGATGTTGGTGCCCACTCGAATGGCTTGGTACTGCTTCAAGTTACCCAACCAACGTGGCGAACCAGTGGCATCGGGACGGAACATTCCCAGATAGATCTGATTCAGGTAGGTGCCTTCGGCGTTTACGCTGACAGGCAAGCTGGCTGATGAGAACACGCTGTTGACGGCCTGAACTTCGTTCAGCACGGTTTCAAGCGCTTTCTTCACCTCGGAAGCATTGCCTGTTCTGAAGTACTTGCCACCACCGTGCTTCGCCATGGTCGTCAGCAATGCGGGATAGTGGTACTTGCAGCTATTGGTCGGGCTGAGAACACCGATCGAGTACGTGATGATGTTCTGCGTACTCTCCTGGCCGGAAGTGCCGCCATCCTGCTGGTACATGAGGCGGGCCCATTCGTCCGCCCAGTTCTCGGACCAATCGCTCGAGCTCGTGGCCGGCACCGCGACCGTATACGGCGCCGGGGTGGTGGCCGGGGCATCGCAGGTGGCGTTGTTGAAGATGACGTTCTCGGAAATTTTGATCTTCTGCGCCGCGGTCGCGCCAACCTGGGCCGAGGTAAGGCCGTAGGCGCCGTCATAGGGGGAGCCATTCCCACTCGCGTCATTTGGGGTGCCGCTGGGGCCAAACGCATTCCCGATGAACAGGACGAAATTCTTCTGGCACCCGGACGCGACGACCGAGGTCGCATAATTCTTGCCGGACTGGCCGATCTTGCCGTGATAGTAGGCCCATGCCTCCGCCATCATGCCGCCGGTGTGACTGGCGCTTGCCTTGACGTTGAACTCCGTAGCCGAGTTCTGCCCGGTGGTTTTCCAACTCTTGATGAAATTGATGAGCGATGTCTTGCCGGCACCATCCATCAGCGTAAGCTTGCGCACAAGGCAACCGCCGTTGTCGCCAGTGCAGACTTCGTGGTAGGCAGCATCACTGGCCGCCCTGACGTCGGTCGCGAAACCGTTGGCGTTCGTGACCATGATGCCGATGTTCACCGCGCTGTCGGGCAGCGAGTTGATCGCGTCCACCAGCGCGCACTGCTCGACGCCGCCCGCCGAGGCACCCAATGTCGGGGAGCCCCCCGTAGCGTAGGTGCAGGCCTCCGCCCCAGCCTCGAAAGAGGCACCCGAATCGATGACGAACAGGATGTTCGGCACCCCCGCCGTCGCCGCGTTGTCCACGTAGATATCGACGTCCTCCGCATGCAAGGTGCTGGTGTAACCCATCACCAGGAAGGCCAGAATGAGCGCGAACGCCTGAATTTTTTTCATTGGGAACTCCACTGCCTCAAGGGCATTGCACCTGCGCGCCAACCCTTAGCGCGACTCCCTGCAACATGCTTACCTGCGCGCCGCTCGGGGCATCCGACAAGGCGGCGGCGATATCCCATTGCTGGTCCTTGCACGCGCTCGCCTTGGCGATCGGCTTGCCATTGCTGTCGAACAACGGGTCGCCGCTGCCGTCCTCGAAACACGGGCGGTCGGCTGCCTTCGTCGGATCCAGCTTCGTGGTCGACACGTTCTGGCTGAGATTGCACGTCGGTTTTGCCACGTCCACCTTGTACGTGGCTCCCCCAGTCGAAACCACCACCTGGGGCCGTGCCACGATGTCGTCGATCTTGTCCGCGGCGACGACATCCTTGAGCATCTGCTCGATCGCCACCTGGGTGGCAGCCGCGGCTTCCGCTTCTGTTTGCGCATTGCCGGAGATCTTGAGATTGATATTGCCGAACTGGATGGCCGAAACCACCAGCAAGGTGAGCACGATCAGCATGATCAGGCTCACGACGAGCGTCATGCCCGCCTGGGTCCGATGGATTCTCACAGCACCCTCCTGCTGCTCGGATTGACAAGCCGCACCGATTGGACGAAAGCGTGACGCTTGTACGCGAGTTCGCCTGAGGCCGGGGTAACCTCCCCGGCCGTTCCCATCGCGTAGGTCTTGCCATCGGTGAAACCGCCGCTGGTTTCCGAACCTCGGGCCAGGACATGAAGCTTTACGGTCACGACATTGGGCCAGTCCGCCACGGTCAACGCCGAGCCGTCGACATCCGCCCCGTTAGGCGAGCCATCCGAATCTGTGTCCACCCCATAGTCGACCTGGAAGTTCTCCACTCCTTCGGCGATCGTGATGGTTGTGAAGGCCGGGGCATTGCCGGACACGCCAAGCTGAACCCGTTTCAGCGTGGGGATGGGATTACCGTTGTCCCCGGCAGTGCAACTCGTGCCCACCGGCACGCTGCACTTGCTGACGTAGTAGATGTCCACGACCATCTTGCGCAAGACAGCCCGACTGACCTTGTTCTTCTTGGTGAGGATGAACGTCGCGGTGTTCGTCGCCCCATCACCGCTGCCGGTCGCCACCAGCGACGTGACAGAGATGCCGAGCACATCCAGGCCCGTTTGCAGGTAGACCTGGCCCTCGTCGACCTTACTCAGATCGGTCGCACCGGCCGTCTCCATTGCGCTCGTGTCCGGGTCCACCCGTCGAACCACCAGCACATCGGTGCCCGGCTTGTGTTCTTTGACGCACGCTGCCACGTCCGAGGGCAGGGTTGCCGGCGCGTTGTAACCTTGCACGTGCACCCCCATGGCTGCCTGCAGGTCTGCGACTGCCACGGTGCAAGGGTCGGGCAGGGTGCCGGGCGTGGCGGGCTGAATGGACAGTTCCCCCCAGTAGCCGGCCAGCTGGACGTCGGTCACCATCGTGTTGATGGAATAGCGCCCGTTCTCAATCATGCGGCCTGATTTCTCGATTTCCGAGCGTGTGCTGCTCTGATTGGCTATGAGCGTCGCCAGTGCCGCGATCATCAGCATGCCGATGACGATCGACACCATGAATTCGATCAACGTCAAACCGGTTTGGGGCCGGCGGCTGCCAGGGCGAGAGCGGGTGAGGTGTGTCATGGCGTTAGCTGCTGAGGTCGCTGAACTGCAACGTGACGCTGACCGCACGCCGCGCCGCATCGTCCGCTCCGTAGGAGCCTTGGCCGCACGTCACACCGGCGGGCGGCGCCGCCGTCGCGCCGCTTCCTTGCCAGGCGATGCTGACCTGGTACAAATCGGTGGCATCCTTGGTGATGCAGCCCCTCGCGCCGAGGACCGAGCCGACCTTGTCGGTGCCTGAAAGCTCGGCGCTTCCCAGCAGCAGGTTGTTCCAGTCGGCGAGATCCTGCTCAACACGATCCTTCTGCCCGGTGGTGGCGCCCGCTGCCGCGCATGCGCTCGAGGCGGGGACAGTGATCCCGCCGGTACCCAGGACACCCACATACACATAACAGCTGGCCGCCACCTTGTTGGCGTTCATCCTCGAGGCCATGTCCTGAACGAGCATCAGGGCCTGCAGCCGCTGGTAGGATTCCACTTGGGCACGCTGGCTCTGGATCATCACGCCGACCAGCCCGAGCAGTCCCACCATGAGGATGACCAGCGAAACCAGAACCTCGATGAGGGTCGCGCCGCGCTGCGACCTGCGTGAACGGGAGGCGGAGAATGCTTGCTTCATAGACAGGCGCCCGAATAGCTGCTGGGGATGCCGGTGAGGTCGATCCTCACGCACTTGCTGGTGGTGGTTCCAGTGATCTGGAATCTCGACGTCGCGGTCGTCCGGCCATTGGCCTGGAACACCACGGTGGAAGGCGCCAGCGAGACCGTCACCCCCGACAGCGCCTGTTGCTGGTGGACCGTCGTCGCGGAAGGTGCTGCCGAAACGGTCCAACCGCTCCCCCACGTGTCCGCTGTCAGAGGCGCGAGCGTGACAGCGGCATTGCGCTTGATTGCCTCGCTGCGGGCGATCACCATCGCGGTCATCAGGTCATGCGAGGCCGACTTCACCTTCTGCCCGGCGATGAAATTCCGGAACGACGGCACGCCAATGCCCAACATGATCGCGATGATGGTCAGCGTGACCATCATCTCGATCAGCGTGAAGCCGCGTTGAACGGGTTTCAAGATCTATCTCCAGCATTCCGACACGGTCGACGTGCCAGTGATGCTCTTGACCCCCGTGTTGGTCAGCTTCAAGGTGCCGCACTTAGCGTCCTTGGTCGCCTGGGCACCTTGGGGCGCCGCCGTTACGGTGTACGAAGGCGACGCGCTGGACACGACGGTAAGGGTGTAGTTGCCGGCCACCTCCGCCGGCACGGTCATGGAGACCGCCGTCCATTCGGCGACGGTGCCGGTCGGCACGGAAAAATAGCTGCGGGCGTTGAGCATGGCCTGCTCCTGGCGGCTACCAACGGTCTGCATGAAGCTTTGAGCCGCGACGCGCTTCGTCCTTACGATGTAGCTCGTATAGGCCGGGTACGCCACCGCCGCCAAAATCCCTACGATCGCAACCGTGATCATCAGCTCGATCAGCGTGAACCCGCGTTGCCGGACCTTCTGCATGCCTTCTCCTCGTTCTTGTCGCCATGGACGAGCTGAACATTAACCGAAGGCCACCCGAAACGAGCCTCCCTGCCCGACAACCGGTCACCTTGTAGCGCCGAGTGGCTGCCCGTGAGGCGGAAAGGAGACGGAATGCCGGAGAATAGGCCGCGATGGAGCCCCTTTCCCCTTTCATGCAGCAGGCGCTGGCGCAAGCCGCGCGGGCCGTCGGCCTGAGCGAGCCCAATCCCCGTGTGGGGTGCGTGATCGTCTCGCCCGATGGAGAGCGCGTGCTGGGCGAGGGCCACACACAGGCCGCCGGGGATGCCCACGCGGAGATCATGGCCCTGCGCGACGCAGCGGCGAAGGGGCACTCGGTCGTGGGCGCCACGGCCTACGTGACGCTGGAACCCTGCGCCCACCATGGGCGTACCGGCCCCTGCTGCGAGGCCGTGGCCGCGGCGGGCATCGCCAAGGTGGTCGCCGCCCTTCCCGACCCGAACCCCCTGGTCGCCGGCCAGGGGCTGGCGCGCCTGCAGGCTGCCGGCGTCCAGGTCGAAGTCGGCCCGGGCGCCGCCCAGTCGCGCGAGCTCAATATCGGTTTTTTCAGCCGCATGATTCGCGGCACTCCGTGGCTGCGAATGAAGGTCGCGGCCACACTGGACGGCAAGACGGCCCTGGACAACGGCGCCAGCCAGTGGATCACCTCCGAGGCGGCGCGGGCGGATGGCCACGCCTGGCGGGCACGGGCGGGCGCGGTGCTCACCGGCATCGGCACCTTGCTGGAGGACAACCCACGGCTCGACGTGCGGCTCGTCCCGTCGGCGCGCCAGCCGGATGCCGTCGTGGTGGACAGCCGCCTGGAGACGCCTCCGGACGCCCGTGTCTTCCGACCCGGGCGCAAGCTCTTCATCTACGGCGCCGCCTCCGACGCAGGGCGCAAGGCCGCCCTGGAAGCGCGTGGCGCGACGGTCGTGATGCTCCCCGGCCCCGGCGGCAAGGTGGATCTGGAGGCGCTGCTGCGCGATCTCGCCCGGCGCGAGGTCAACGAGCTGCACGTGGAGGCCGGCCACAAGCTCAATGGCTCGCTGATCCGGTCAGGCCTGGTCGATGAGCTCCTGGTTTACATCGCCCCCAAACTGGTGGGTCAAGGCCGGGAAATGGCCCATTTCGGCCCTCTCGCAGACCTGGCCCATGCTGTAGCCTTCGAATTCCTTTCCACGGAAATGGTCGGCCCCGACCTGCGCCTGATAGCCCGCATCCCAGGCCGCGATACGTTCTAGGCGAAAATAGCGCCTATGTTCACCGGAATCATCACCGGCGTGGGGCGCATCGCCGCCATCCACGACCTGGGAAGCTCTTTACAGCATGGCAAGCG